>MNCR01000040.1 GCA_001914535.1 Candidatus Rokubacteria bacterium 13_2_20CM_69_15_1 | reverse complement strand
GGCCACCCGACGAGTTCACGGGCAGGCGGCCGTCGAGCATGGTCTCGCCGTCGAGCGTCGCCCGCCCGGCGTTCCCCGCCGGGACCAGGCCGAGATCCTCGAGCGACATCAGCTCGAACGGCGCGAAGGCGTCGTGCAGCTCGGCCAGCGCCACGCGCTCGGGGCCGAAGCCCGCCATCGCGAACGCCGCGCTCGCCGCGGCCCGCGACGCCCGGAAGCTCGTGAGCGTGTCGCGGTGCCGGACCGCGAGCGTGTCGGTCCCCTGCCCGATGCCGGCGACCCGCACGGCCGCGCGATCGGCCGTCAGAACGACGGCGGCGGCCCCGTCGGAGATCGGGCAGCAGTGGAGCAGCCGCAGCGGATCGGCCACCATCCGTGAGTCCAGCACCTCGTCGACCGTGATCGCGCGCTGGAAGTGGGCGTCCGGGTTCCGGAGGGCGTTGGCGTGGTTCTTCACGGCGACGTGGGCCAGTTCGCGGGGCGAGACGGCGGCGCGCGCCATCAGCGCACGCGTGATGAGCCCGGCGAGCGCCGGCATCGTGGCCCCGTACGACCGCTCGTAGGGATCGATGGAACGGCCGATCAGCTCCGAAACCCGCGGCGTGTCCAGATGTGTCATCTTCTCCCCGCCGACGACGAGCACCGCGCGGCGCAGGCCCGCGGCGACCTCGGCGAACCCCGCGTAGAACGCCGCCGCGCCCGAGGACGTCGCGGTCTCGATCCGGAGCGACGGCGTCTCGGCGAGACCCATGTGCGTAGCGACGTGGGAGGCGAAGTTGCCATCGCCGACGAACTCCTCTGGGTTCATCGTCGCGACGACGATCGCGTCCGGCCGCTCGAGCCCCGCGTCGCGCAGGGCGGCGTGAGCGGCCTCGGCCATGAGGTCGCGCAGGGACTCGCTGCGGCGGCCGATGCGCGTCATCCCCACGCCCGCAACCCACACGTCAAGCATCGAAGCCACAGCTTGCCCGGACGGACGGCTGCCCGTCAACTGGTCGGAGGCGGCGCCAAAGGGCGGAGCCGGTCGGCCAGAGGGCGGAGCCCGTCAGTCACATCCCCCGTCCGAAGCCTCCAGGAGAGGTCGCGCCGGCGGAGTCGGAGCTCGAACGGTGATGAGCCCGACGCGGCCGCTACGCGACGGGTCGGCGTCGTGCGGGCGGCGGCGGGGCGACGACCCCGAGCTCGCGAATCAGGCGGAGGAGGTAGGTGCGCTGGAGGCCGAGCGCGCGCGCGGCATGGGTGCGGTTGCCGCTCACCTGGTGGAGCGTCGCTTCGATCAGCCTTCGCTTGAACTCGGAGACGGCGCCGTGGTAGCCGAGGCTGGGCGCGGGCGACAGCGGCGCGGGCACGGGCATCGTAGCCATGCTCTCGACATGAGGCAACCGTTGTGCCAGCCGGTGGCACGCGATATCGCAAGAGGAAGGCCTGCGGCGGCTCGGGGAATGCCCAGCGGGCCTGGCAGGGTGCAGCCGGAGGTGTGCAGCAGAGCTACTTCTTCGTGGCGGGCTTCACTCCCGGGTGATCTTTGAAGAACTGCTTGTTGATCTCGATGAATTTCTTCCACTGTTCCGGTGTCTCGTCTTCGGCGAAGATCGCCTTGACCGGGCAGACGGGCTCGCAGGCGCCGCAGTCGATGCACTCATCGGGGTGGATGTAGAGCATCGTCTCACCCTCGTAGATGCAGTCGACCGGGCACACCTCGACGCACGATTTGTCCTTCACGTTGATGCACGGCTCGGCGATGATATACGGCATTCCCGCCTCCAATCGTCGTGAGCGCCGACACACTCAGGCTCGCTAAATCCATGAATTTGTACCCGAATCGACACATCGTGTCAAGCAGTCGGCCGCGCTCGGGCGAGCGTCGGCGCAACCACGCTCGCATCACTGCGTGCGCAGCTTCGGATCGAGCGCGTCGCGCAGCGAGTCGCCGAAGAGGTTGAACGCGAAGACGGCGAAGCTGATCGCGAGACCCGGGAAGATCGCCATCCACGGGGCCGCCTCGGCGAAGTCCACAGCCGCGCCGCGCAGCATCAGACCCCACGCGGCCGTGGGCTCCTGAACGCCGAGCCCTAAGAACGAGAGCGAGGCCTCGAGGAGGATCGCCTGTCCGAGGAAGGCGGTCAGCATGATGAGGAAGGGCGCCATCACATTCGGCAGCATGTGGCGCAGGATGATGCGCGCATGGCCGAAGCCCGCCGCGCGCGCCGCGTCGACGTACGGCATCTCACGGATCGAGAGCGCCGAGGCGCGGATCACGAGCGCGCAGCGCGGGACCATCGGGACCGTGATCGCCGCGATCACGTTGGGCACCGAGTTGCCGAGGATGGCGACGAGGGCGAGCGCCAGGACGATCAGCGGGAAGGACAGGAAGACGTCCATGAGTCGCTGCAGATAGAGGTCCACGCGGCCGCCGAAGTACGCGCTGCCGACGCCGAGGATCGTGCCGAGCGCCGCCCCGACGATGGCGGAGCCGAAGCCCACGAGGAGCGCCGTGCGCGAGCCGTAGATGAGGCGCGCCAGCACGTCCCGCCCGAACGCGTCCGTCCCTAGCCAGTGCAGCGCCGATGGTCGCGCGAGCATCGCGTCGAAGTGGACCGCGAGGGGGTCGTAGGCCGAGATCACGGGCGCCAGCGCCGCCACCACGAACAGGAACAGGATGGCCCCGGCGCCGATTGCGCCGAGCGGCCGCTGCCGGCAGAACTCGGCGGCCGCCGCGGCCCAGCGGCCCAGCGCGCTCGGGGTCTCGAGCTCGAGCGGGTCGACCGGTCGCGCGACGGCCATCAGCGGTACCGGATACGCGGGTCGAGCCACGCGTACGCGATATCCATCAAAAAGTTCACGACGATGAAAAATCCCGCGACCAGCATGGTCAACGCCTGAATGAGCGTGTAGTCACGGTGGGCGACGGCCTGGACGAAGAGCAGGCCGATGCCGTTGAGGTTGAACACCTGCTCCGTCACGACGAGCCCGCCGATCAGGAAGGCGAACTCGACCGCGATCACGGTCAGCACGGGGAGCATGGCGTTCTTGAGCGCGTGGCGCGAGAGGATCAAGCTCTGCCAGAGCCCCTTGGCGCGCGCGGTCCGGATGTAGTCCTCGCGCAGCACCTCGAGCATCGCCGACCGCGTCATGCGTGTCGCCACCGCCGAGTAGCGGTAGCCCACCGCGAGCGCCGGCCAGATGAGCTGCTGGAGGTTTTGCCACGGGTTCACCCACAACGGCGTGTAGACCATCGGCGGGAGCCACTTGAACACCACCAGCAGCGTCAGGATGAAGACGATGCCGAGCCAGAAGGAAGGGCACGCCAGACCCGCGATGGAAAAGATCCTGACCGTGTAGTCCACCCAGGTGTCCTGCTTGAGGGCGGCGATCACGCCGAGGGGGATCGCGAGCAGCACGGCGACGATCGTGGCCATCACGGCCACCTGGAACGAGAGCGCGAAGCGAAGCTTGATCTCTTGCCCGATCGGCGCCCCCGTCCACATCGAGGTGCCGAAATCGAACCGGAGGAGGCCCCACATCCACGTCGCGAACTGCTGCCAGACGGGTTTGTCGAGACCGAAGCGGGCACGCTCTTGGTTGAGGACCTGCTCCGAGACGGCCCCGCGGTCGCCGGCCAGGCGTAGCTCGACGACGTCGCCCGGGATCACGCGGATGAGAACGAAGATGACGACCGCCACCCCGAGCAGGGTCGGGAACATGAGCAAGAACCGCATGAGCAGGTAGCGCGACATCGTTGAACGGAGTGGGGGGCGCTACTCGCCGAGCCACACCGTATCGAGCTGGTTGTTCAGGTAGTGGCTAGGCGTGATCGTCCAGCCCCTGACCTTCGAGCTGTGCGGGATGATCCGGTGCCACTGGAGGGTGTAGAGGATGTGGGCCTCTTCGTCGAGCAGGCGCTTCTCGAACGCGCGCAGGTACCGCTTGCGTTCCTCCGCGTCGGTCGCCCGCCCCTGCTTCTCGTAGAGCTCGTCGATCACCGTGTCCTTGTGCTTGCCGTAGTTGGCGTCCGACGTGCTGAGGAACCGCGGCAGGTCGAGATCGGGCTCCACGATGAACCCGCACTGGAAGTCCATCGCCACCTCGAAGTCCCCCCGCTTGAGCATCGGATGGTAGGCCGAGGCCTCGATGATCTCCTGCTTGACGTTGAGGCCGATCTGGCGCCACTGGTCGATGAGCCAGATGCCGAGCGGCTCATACGGATGGGGGATGCCGCGGTTCTTGAACGTGAACGCGAAGCCCTCCGGGACGCCCGCCTCCTTGAGCAGGCGCTTGGCCTCGGTGCGCGATCGGTTGATGTCGCGCCCGTAGCCCGCGAGCTTCTCCAGCTCGGTGGGCGGCGTGGCGTACGGCGTGCCCGGCACCTGGATGCCCGCCACGTCCTTGACGAGCGTGATTCGCGACAGGGCCTTGGACCCCTCGTAGCGATCGAGCGCGAGCGTCAGGGCCCGGCGGACGCGCTTGTCGTCGAAGGGTTTCTTCTCGTGGTGCATGGCGACGAGGAGCACGCAGTCCCACGGGCTCTCCTGCACCGTGATCTTGGGCCCGAGCGCCTGCACGAGCTGGTCACGCTCGACGGGGCTGAAGCTGCGGAACTGAATGTGGGCCCGTTCGCCGCGGACGGCGGCCACCTGCGCCGCGGAGCTGCTGATGAAGATCGCGCGGTAGCCGTCGAGGTACGGCTTGCCCTTGTCCCAGTAATTCGGGTTCTTCTTGCCGACCCAGTGCGAGCCCCGCACGTGCTCGACGAACGTGAATGGACCGGTGCCGTTGACGTGCGTCTCGTACCAGTGGATGTCCTTGGCGAGGACGTCCGCCCGGTAGATCCAGTTCCACGGCGAGGCGAGGTTCAGCGGAAGCGACGACTCCGGCCACTTGAGCCGGAAGCGAACCGTGTACGGGTCCGGCGCCTCGACGACCTCGACCGACGAGTAGGCGGCCTTGCGGAGCGACTTCACGCCGGCCGGCGGGAAGACGATCTTGTCGTACGAGGCCTTGACGTCCTTGGAGGTCATCTCATTGCCGTCGTGGAACTTCACGCCCCGTCGGAGCTTGAAGGTGTAGACGAGGCCGTCCCTAGAGACCGTCCACGACTCGGCGAGGTCGCCGACGGGCTTGGTGCCGGTCCTGTCGAAGGGATCGACCCGCAGCAGGGTGTTGTAGTGCGGCGCCATTGGATGGATGACCCCGAACGTCTCTTCCTCGTGGGCGTCGTAGGAGGGCGGGTCGGACGGCACCACGAAGACCAGCTCGCCGCCATAGTGAGGCTTGTCCTGGGCTTCTGCTGGATGGGCCGCGAGGGCCAGGCCAGCCAGGAGACTCAGCAGAGCGGCGCGTCGTCGCATCGGGCCACCTCCGTTGAAATCGTCTGTGTCGGCGGAAAGTTCCAGCAAGGTACCCACCGGCCGCGCATCCTGTCAAGCCAGGATGCAGGCGGCCCAGTGGCCCGGCTTGACCTCCCTGAGCTCGGGGATCACCGCCCGGCACCGGTCGATCGCGATGGGGCAGCGGGGGTGGAACACGCAGCCCGACGGCGGGTTCAACGGGCTCGGCACCTCACCGCCCAGGACGATGTGCTCACGGCGCGCCTCGAGCTCGGGGTCTGGGATCGGCACCGCCGAGAGGAGCGCGCGCGTGTAGGGATGGAGCGGCTCGTCGTAGAGCGCCTTCCGGTCGGCGAGCTCGACGATCTTGCCGAGGTACATCACCGCGACGCGGTCCGAGATGTGGCGGACCACCGACAGGTCGTGGGCGACGAACAGATAGGTCAGGCCGAACTCGCGCTGGAGGTCCTCGAGGAGGTTGATGATCTGCGCCTGGATCGAGACGTCGAGCGCGGAGACCGGTTCGTCGCAGACGATGAGGGTGGGCTCCATGGCGAGCGCCCGCGCGATGCCCACGCGCTGGCGCTGTCCGCCGGAGAGCTGGTGGGGATACCGCCGCGCGTGCTGAGGCAGGAGCCCGACGTGCCCCAGCAGCTCGCGCACGCGCGCCCCTCGCTTGGCGGGGTCGGAAACGATCCGGTGCACGGCCAGCGGCTCGGCGATGATCTGGCCCACGGTCATGCGCGGGTTCAGCGAGCTGTACGGGTCCTGGAAGATCACCTGCATGCGCCGGCGGACCGCCCGGAGCTCCTCGTCGTTGAGCGTCGCGAGGTCGCGTCCCTCGAAGAGGATCGCTCCGCTCGTGGGCCGCTCGAGCCGGAGAATGCAGCGGCCCGTCGTCGTCTTGCCGCACCCCGACTCGCCGACGAGCCCCAGCGTCTCGCCCCGGCGGATCACGAAGCTCACGCCGTCCACGGCGCGGACGACGCCGGCCGTCCCGCCAAACAGCCCGCCCCCGACGCGGAAGTGCTTCGTGAGGTTCCGGATTTCGAGCAGCGGGCGCTCGGCGGTCATCGCATCGCCGGCGCTCGGCCGAGCCGCGTCGCTTCCCAGCACGCGCTCACGTGACCGCCCGCGCCGACGGGGACCAATCCCGGCCGCTCGCGGGCGCACCGCTCGACGCTGAAGGCGCAGCGCGGCGCGAAGGCGCATCCGGCCGGGAGCCGCGTGAGGTCGGGCGGCTGGCCCTCGATCGGAGCGAGGCGGGCGCGGCGTGGCTCGTCGAGTCGGGGCACCGAGTGCAGGAGCCCGAGCGTGTAGGGGTGGCGCGGGTTCGCGTACAGCTCGCGCGCGGTGGCGCGCTCGACGATCCGGCCCGCGTACATCACGTTCACGCGATCGGCGTAGCGGGCGACGACGCCGAGGTTGTGGGTGATGATCAGCATCGCGACGCCGAGCCGCCGCGAGAGGTCTTTCATCAGCTCGAGGATCTGCGCCTGGATCGTGACGTCAAGCGCGGTGGTGGGCTCGTCGGCGAGGATCAGCGACGGATCGCACGCGAGCGCCATGGCGATCATCATCCGCTGGCGCATCCCCCCGGAGAATTGATGCGGGTACTGGGCGAGCCGCCGCTCCGGGTCGGGGATCCCGACCGTCGTCAGGAGCTCCGCCGCTCGCCGCCGCGCCGCCCTCGGCGTCATCGCCAGATGGATCTCGAGCCCCTCCGTGAGCTGGCGCCCGATGGAGAGCACCGGGTTGAGCGACGTCATCGGCTCCTGGAAGATCATCGTGATCTCGCGGCCCCGGATCCGCCGCATTTCCTCGTCGGAGAGCGCCAGGAGATCCCGGCCCTTGAAGACAACCCGGCCGGCCACGATGCGGCCTTCGGGGCCGGCCACGAGCCGCATGACGGAGAGCGCGCTGACGCTCTTGCCGCAGCCCGACTCGCCGACGAGGGCGACGGTCTCCCCTTCCTTCACGTCCCACGAGACGCCGTCCACGGCACGGACGACGCCGCCCCGCGTCACGAACTCGGTCGTCAGGCTCTCGACTTCGAGGAGGGCCCCCACAGTGCGCGGGAGTGTAGCACGCGCTCCCGGCCCGGGCAGCGCGCCGGGGGATCGGACGGTCAGCGCGACCCTTTGCGGTACGGCAGCTCGATGATGAAGGCCGCCCCGCCATCGGGCCCCGACTCGGCGCGGAGCCGGCCCTGGTGCTGCTCGACGATGCTGTAGCACATCCAGAGGCCGAGCCCGGTGCCTTCGCCGGCGGGCTTGGTGGTGTAGAAGGCGTCGAAGATCCGCGGGAGCACGTCCGGCGGGATGCCGGGCCCGGTGTCGCGCACCTCGACCCGAACGCGTCCGTCCGACTCCCACACCCGCACGGTCAGCACGCGCGGCCCCGGATGCTTCGCCATGGCCTGCTGCGCGTTCTGAACGAGGTTCAAGAGCACCTGCCGGATCTGGTCCAGGTCGGCGTACACGGACGGCACGGAGGCGATCTCGGTGACGATCCGGATCTCGTCCCGGTCAAACTCGTCGCGCTTGAGCTCGAGCACCCACCGCACCTGGTCCGCGACGGCGCATGGCCGGCGCTCGGATGGCTGCGGCTGCGAGAGCTGCAGGACCCTCTGCAGGAGACGCCCGACCCGCGACGTCTCCTGCATGATGATCCGCACGCGCTCGCGGCCCCGCGTCGAATCCGCGAGCTCCGTCATCACCAGCTCCGCCTGGCCGAGGATGACCGTGAGCGGGTTGTTCATCTCGTGCACGAGGCCGGCCGCCAGCTTGCCGACCGTCGACAACCGCTCGCCCTCCATCAGGTGCGTCTCGGCCCGCTTGAGCTCCTCGAGCTGGCTCCGGGTCGCCGAATAGAGCCGGGCGTTGTCGAGCGCCAGGCTGATCTGGTTCGCGGCGGCCTCCAGGAGCGCGATCTCGGCGTCCGTGAAGGGCTCCGTCGAGCGCCGGCCGAGCGACAGTGTGCCCAGGATGCGTCCGCGGCTCTGCAGCGGCACGCAGACGAACCCGCGGATCCCCTCCCGCTCGACCATCGCTCGCGCGGAGGGCAGGAGCTCGGGGGAGGCGGCGAGGTTCGCCATGTGCACCGTCTCGCCCGTCGACGCGACCCAACCGATGACGCCCTGACCGACGGGGAGCACCCGATGCGCCTCACGCAGCTCGGGCGACAGCCCGCGGTCGCCGAGCAGGCGTAGGGTCGCCCGGTCGTCGGACAGCAGGTGGAGACACGAGGTCTCATGGCCGGTCACCCGCGTGAGTGCGTCGAGCGCGATACGCAGCATGTGGTCGACGTCGAGGCTCAGGCTGAGGGCCCGCGAGATCGCGCGCAGGATACGGAAGTGCGGCTCGACGGCGCGCGCGTCGGCGGCGTCGCGTCGCTCGACGAACTCGCGCAGCCGCCCGAACTGCGTCGGGGTGGGGTTGACGAAGTCGAACGCGTACCCGCGGCCGTCGGACCTGACGAGCGCCGCCACGACCTCGAGCGCCCCGTCCCCGTCGGGAAGCGCGACGGAGAGCTTCGCCGCAGGCCCCGGATTGACCGCGCCATTCGCACGGAGCCTGACGCCGACGGCGCTGAGGTCCACCGACGTCGCCTCCCACTCGACACCGCCGTCCTCGACGACGCGGACCGGGACGGCGACGGCCGCGCGCGGCGCCCGCCGCCGCTCTGCCTTGTGCGCCGCCGGGGCGTGCCGGCGGGCGTGGGGCTCGAGGCACGCGAGCACCTCTCGCAGACGCTCGAGCTCGATGGGCTTCGGCAGGAAGTCCACGGCGCCGAGCTGCACGCACTCGCGGGCCTGGCTTTCCGGCGCCATGCCCGAGATCGCCACGATCGGGATCCGCGACTCGCGCGTGGCCTTGAGCTGCAGGAAGTCGAGCCCGCTAATGCCGGGGAGGTAGATGTCCAGGAGCGCGGCGTCGGGAAGCTCGAGGCGCATCCGGGCGAGCGCCTCTTCGGCGGAATGCGTGACGACCGGCTCGTGGCCGAGCTCGCAGAGAAAGTCCCGAAGGACGTCGGACAGCGCCGGGTCGTCTTCGACAACGAGAACGCGCATTGGCTCCCGCAGGGCCCTCCGGATGGGATTCCAGCAATCGCCGTGCCACGAACCCGAAACGGCTAACGGTCTCTCGGGAAAGGGCTTCCGGATATTCGGTCGCGCGTCCCGTCGGGATTTCTGGAAAGAGCCTGACCACCGGTGGTCGGAGATTCGACAGGGGGAAGGGCGACGAAGGTCGGCGGCCGGGGCTCAGTCGCGACAGCGCGCGGCCGCAAGGTGCGAGGTCGCGCTCGGCTGGAGCGACGCGTACTCTCGGCAGATCGCCTCCGCCACGCACGGCCACTTGTGCTGCGCGGCCCACCGCACGCCTTCGTGCCCGATGCGCCAGCGCAGATCGGGGTCGTCGATCAGCGACGCGATGCGCTCGGCGAGTGCCTCGACGTCGCTCTCGGGGACGAGGAAGCCGGTCACCCCGTCGCGGACCGTCGTCACGAGGCCGCCCACGCGGGAAGCGATGACGGGGCTTCCGCACGCCATGGCCTCGAGGGCGACCATGCCGAACGACTCGTAGTACGAGGGCAGCACGGTGACATCGGCGGCCACGTAGTACGTCGGCAGAACGTCCTGCGGGAGGGGCCCGACGAAGCGGACCGCGGCGCCCAGGCCGAGCCGTTCGATCCGCTCACGGAGCGCGGCCTCGTGGCCGTTCTCCGGCTCGTCGGCCTCGCCGCCGACGATCAGGAGGGTGTAGGCCCCCCCGGCGGCCCGCAGGCGCGCGACAGCGTCGAGCAGTGTGTCGAGCCCCTTGATCGGCGCCAGGCGCCCGACCCAGAGGAGCAGCGGGTGCTCGCCGAGCGCGAGCGCGGCGCGCGCGGCGGCGCGGTCGCCCGGCGCAAAGCGCGCCGTGTCCACGCCGCACGGGATCGTCGCGATCCGCGGAGCGCGGGCCGCGTAGTCGCGGAGCAGCTCGGCGCGCTCCACGACGTTTGCCGCGACGATCCGGTCGGCGCACCCGACGATGCGCGTCTCCTCGCGGAGTCGGAGCGCGGGCTCCAGCTCGGCGACGCTGCGGGCCGCCCGATTCTTCAGGCGGCCCAGCGTGTGGAACATCTGGAGCACCGGCAACGACCAGCGCTCCCGCAGCGCGAGCGCCGCGACGCCGGAGAGCCAGTAGTGAGCGTGGATGAGATCATACGCCGCGCCGCGCGTGAGGCGCCACGCGTCGACACCGTCGACGAACTCGTCGAGGTACGCGTGGACCTCGGCGCGCGGCAACGGCGCCTCCGGGCCCGCCGCGAGGTGGACGACGCGCGCGCGCGGGCCCAGGGGGACGACGCGTGGGATCGTCGGGTTCTGCGAGCGCGTGAAGACGTCGACCTCGACGCCCATGCGCCCGAGCTCCCGGGAGAGCTCGCGGACGTACACGTTCATCCCGCCCGTTTCCTTGCCCCCGAGCGCGGCGAGCGGGCAGGTGTGGACGGAGAGCATCGCGACGCGCAGCGCGCCGGTCGGCATCACCGGATCCTCACGGCGCAGACGTCTTCGGCGACGGGCCCGAACTCGTACTTGTACCGCTCCTCGCCCCGCAGGAAGTCGAACCGCCGCTTCCCCCGCTCGATCGCGTCGCGGATGAGGTGTGCGAGCAGCACCACGCCGGGCGACAGTGTCGCGCGGTCGGGACGGAACCCCGAGTTATAGAGACCGACGGTGTCATCCCACTCGATCGTGATGAAGGACGCGATCGGGCCGGACGCCGTGTCGAGGAACCACAACCGGGCAGCGCCGCGCTCGACGAACGAGGCCGTGACGCGCCGGAAGAACGCCTCCATCCGGGCGTCCATGAAGCGCGCCTTCCCGCTTCGTGAGCGGCGGNGGCTCGCGCACGCGGCCCGCGCCTCGGGCGCCTCGCGCTCGAGCCGTCGCATCTTCCGGAGCAGCTCGTGACGGTGCTTGCCGTTGAGGGACGCCAGGTACGCGTCCCACGAGGACGGGAGGACCAGGACCGGACATCGCTCTTCGACCGTCACCGATGCGGAGAGCCCGCACGCGGCGGCGATCTGCGGGAGTGCCAACACCGTGGGCGACGTCCCCGGCACGGCGTGGAGGTCCCACGTGGTCGGTTCCGCCACGCGCGACTGGAGGAGCGCCATCCACGCCTCCTCCTCGCGTCCGGCGAGCGCGATCAGGTCGAGGTAGTCCGAGACGTCGGCGCCGCCGAGGAGCCCCAGGACGCCCGGCTCCACCTCGTGGAGGGGCAGGAGCGCCACGAGCTGGCCCTCGGCGTCCTCGACGCGCCGGATCTCGAGGCGCCGGGCCGCGGCGAACGCGCGCGTCCACTCGCGCTGCCAGGTCCACGTGAGAAACGGCGAGCGCAGGCGACTCCCCGCCACGAGTCGGTCCCACGCGGCCGCCCCCACCGCCTCGAGGCGGTCGACGACGTCGGCCTTCACAGATCGTCAGACGCGCCCGTCGCGTCCGTGGAGTCGGGTGCGGCGCCGCCCGCCTCGCCGGCCTCGCCTTCGCTGAGCGCCTCGTCCACCGCCGAATCGAAGTCCTCGCCGAGGTCGTCGCCGAGCTCGCGGCCCATCTTCTTCATGAACCGGGCCGCGCTCGCGGGGTCGTTTTCGTCGAGGTCGCCGAAGGCCGACGAGCTGGCGAGGGACTCCAGGCGCGATTCCTCAGATTTCATCGTGGCGAAGCGCGACATCACGCGGCTCAAGCTCTGACCCTGACACCGGGGGCAGGTAGGAGGCGACGCCGCGGAGGGGCGAAGCACGAGCAGACTGACCCGTCGCCGACAGTCGTGACACTCGTACTCGTAAATCGGCATGCCCTCACTAATCTTAGCACGCGGTGCGATGGCCGGCCGGCGTGTCACCGCCCGCATCGTCGTGTCGGTCTGTACGGCGTGCGCTCAGCGAACCGAGGCTCGACGGGCAGCCCGCCCTCATCGCGCTCACGCCGCGCCGATCCTGATCATCTCGCCCCGCCGTCCCCCAAGATCTCTTCCAGCCGGCGCACGGCGCGATCCCAGCTGAACGCCGTCGTGACGAATCGCCTGCCCGCGGCGGCGAGCCGCGCGCGGAGCGGCTCGTCCACCACGAGGCGCTCGAGCTTGGCGGCGAGGTCGTCAACGTCGCGCCGTCGCGCGACGAGGGCGGTCTCGCCGTCGCGCGCGTAGTCGCGACAGCCGCCGGTGTCATAGGTGACGAGCGCGGCCCCGCACGCCATCGCCTCCATCGGTGGCATCCCGAGCCCCTCGTCCCACGAGGGGCAGAGGTAGACCTCGCAGCTCGAGTACACGGCGGCGAGCCGCGCCTGGGGCGGGTTCGCGTGGAACTCGTCGTACGGCATGGGTCCCCGCGGCGGCTTGACGCCGAGCCCGACGAGCCTGAGCGCCGGGACGCGGCGCCTCGCCCGCGCGACCGCCTCGAGGCCGTCGGCGACGCCCTTCCACGCGTACTCGTGGTGGAGCATGAGCACGCGGGGCCGCGAGGTGGACGCCTCGGCCGGCGTCGGATGGAAGAGCTCGAGATCCACCGGCGTCACCAGGACCTCGGCGGGGCTGCCGAATCGCTCGCGCATCAGCTCGCGGAGCCAGGTCGAGATGACGATCTTCCGGAGCGGCAGCCGATACGTCGCGTCGACGGCGTCGGGAGCGCCGTGATAGAGGCTCTCGTAGTGCTGGACCAAGTAGAACTTGGCCCCGCAGGCGGACGGCGCCGTGGCGGCCGCCCCCGCCGACTGCCATGCCGTGGCGACGACCGCGTCGCCCTCGGGGAGCGTCTCGGGCGTCCATGTCGCCACCCAGCGAATGCGGCCACGAAAGCCCGGGACCCAGTCGGGACCGGCGCCGCGCAGGTTCCGCCACGTGGCGTCGACGCGGTTCCTCGCCGGCACGACCAGCGTCGTGTCGTGGCCGCGCGCGGCGAGCCGGTCGGCATACGCGAGGATCGCTCGCACGCCGCCGGCGATCCGCACGTGGGGACAGAGGAAGGTGATCCTCACGCCCCGGCACCCGCTACCAGAACTTCTCCCACTTCACGGCTTTGCGATCCAACCCCTTTGCGACGAGGACGTCGCGGACGCGATGGATCGTCTGCTCGCCGCCGGCGACGTAGGCGACGAGCCCCGCCACGTCGGGGACCAGGCGCAGGACCGCCTCGGCCAGGCCGCTCGGCCCGTCGGTGGCGGCTCCGGCGGCGCTCGCCGCGGTCGGACGGTACGCGAAGCCGGGATACCGCCGCGCGAGCGATCGGAACTCCGCGTCGTAGGCGAGCCAGCCCGGATCGCGCGCCCAGTAGACGAGCGTCACAGGGCGCCCGAAGCCCGTCGCGTAGAGCTCGGTCAGGATCGAGCGGATCGGCACGATGCCGATCTCCTCGGCGACGAAGAGCGGGCGCCGCGGGTCGGCCCGCGTGTAGACGAAGCCCCCGAGCGGCCCCTTGAAGCGCACCTCGTCGCCGGGTTTGAGGGCGCGGAACCACGCCGAGCCGAGTCCTCCGGGCGCGACGTCGGCGCAGAGCGTGAGCACCTTGCGCGACTGCGGGGTCGAGGCGATCGAGTAAGCCCGCACGGTCTTGGGGCCAAACGGAATCGACACCCACTGGCCGGCGTCGAACTCGAGCGCCGGGGGTTCCTCCAGGCGGAGGTCCGCCTCGAGGATGGCGGTCGAGAGGCGCCGGACCGCGTCGACCCGCGCTCGGCTCTCGCGCGGCTTCACGACGCCTGCCTCAGCGCGCGCGGAAGCGCGGGAGGATCTCCGAGGCGATCGTCTCGAGCTGCTCCCGTTCGTCGCGCGGATCGCCGATCGCGCTCACCAGGAAGTACTCGCAGCCGGCGTCGCGGAACGCCGCGAGCTGCTCGGCGCACTGCTCCGGGGTGCCGATGATCCCGTACTTCTTCGCCAGGGGCGCGAAGTCCTGCGCGTAGCGCTTCGAGAGGACATCGACCCAGGTCGTCTTCGCCCGCTCCCAGTCACGCCCCACGGTGACGAAGGCGAGATGCGCCGCGGTGAAGCCGTCGAGCGACCGGCCGGCGGCGTGGGCCGCCTCGCGGATCTTGTCGAGGCTTTGCGCATAGCGCTCGGGCTGGACGACGTAGGACACCCAGCCGTCGCCCTGGCGGCCGGCGCGCGCCAGCGCCGCGTCGGACCGCCCGCCGATCCAGAGGGGCGGGAGCTTCTGCACCGGCTTCGGGTCGATAGAGACCCCCTCGAACCGACTGAACCGCCCGTGAAACGTCGCCGGCGTGTCCCGCCAGAGCGCGCGGACGACCTCGATGGACTCGGTCACGCGCGCGCCCCGCTCCGTGTGGGGGACGCCGCAGACCTCGAACTCCTTCGGGTTCTCGCCGCCGACCCCCACGCCGAAGATCAGGCGACCTTCGCTGAGGACGTCGAGCGTCGCCGTGATCTTGGCGGCGACCGCAGGCGAGCGCAGGGCCAGCAAGTACACGGCGACGCCGAGCTTGATCCTCCGCGTGATCGGCGCGTAGGCCGCGAGCAGCGTGAGCGACTCGTAAAGCGGGTTGTGAAAGGCGACGTGGTCGCCGGTCCAGACCGAGTCGAAGCCGAGCTCTTCGACCCGTCGCACGAGAGCGAACTGCTCCGCCGGGGGATGCAGGGAGAGGTGGACGCCGAACGAAGCCACGGGCTCCTTTCCCCGATCCAACGACGTCACTCCGTCACCTCGGGAACGCGTCCTTGACCCCGCCGTCCACCGTGAGCGTGCAGCCCGTGGTCTTCGCCGACCGGTCAGAGGCAAGGAACAACACCGCCTCGGCGACGTCCTCCGGGAGGATGCGGACGCCGAGGAGGTTGCGTTTGCGATAGAAGTCCTCGAGCTCGGTGACGGGGATCCCCTGGGCGGCCGCGCGCTCGCGCCGGACCTCCTCGGTCCAGAGCTTCGAGTCCTGGAAGACGGCGTCGGGGTTGACGATGTTCGAGCGGATCCCGTGAGGCGCGCCCTCGAGCGCCAGGACCTTCGCGAGCTGCGCTTCGGCCGCTTTCGCGGCGGAGTAGGCGGCGAAGTCTTTGCCCGGCGACATGACGTTCTTGGTCGCGACGAAGACGAGGGCACCGCCCAGGCCCTGCGCGACGAGGATCCGCATCGCCTCCCGCGCGACGAGGAAGTGGCCCGTGGCGTTCACGGCAAAGGATCGCTCCCAGTCGGCCAGCGAGAGATCGGCGACGGGGCAGGAGTGGGCGATGCCGGCATTCGACACGAGGATGTCGAGCCCTCCGTAGGCGAGCACCGTTTCTCCGAGGGCGGCGCTCACCGAGTCCTCCCGGCTGACGTCCATCCGCAGGCCGAGCGCGCGGCCCGCGCCGACCGCCGCCTCGATCTCGTCGGCCGCCTTCCGCGCGCCGGCCTCGTCGAGGTCGGCGACGACGACGTGGGCGCCTTCCGACGCGAGCCTCCGCGCGACGGCCCGGCCGATCCCCGACGCGCCGCCGGTCACGAGCGCGATCCGCCGCGCCAGCTCCTTCTCGGGCGGCGCCAGGGTGAGCTTGTAGAGCTCGAGCGGCCAGTATTCCACGTCGAAGGCGTCCTTCGCCGAGAGCGAGACGTACTCGCCGAAGACCGAGGCGCCGGCGATGACGTCGATCGTGTGGCGGTAGATGTCGTTCACGATCCCCGTGGTGCGCCGGTCGCGGCCCGTGGTGAACATGCCGAGCCCGGGCACCAGGACGACGCGTGGCAGGGGGTCGCCGAGCTCGGCGCCTTCGAAGCGGTTCTCGTCGAAGTAGCGCGTGTACTCGGCGACGAAGCGCTCCACCGACCGCACGATCGACGCCACGAGCGCCTCGCCGGTCGGCGCACCCTCGAGCGCGACGACGCACGGCAGCCGCTTCGTGTAGATCGTGTGGTCGGGGGTGGCAGGGCCGATCTGCGAGAGCCGCGGCCCGTCCACCGACGAAACGAACTCGAGCACCGACGGCGACTCGTCGAACGCGACGATCACTCGGCGCCGGCGGCTGAGCACGCCGCGCAGGCGCGGCGCCGCCAGGAGCGCGGCCTCGCGGCCTGCGGCCCCTCCGGGCAGCGGGACGCGCGGTCCGCCGAAGACCCGCCGGTTCTGGGACCGCTCGGCGATCGCCGCTTCGGCGCGCGTGATCAGCTCGAGCGTCGCCTCGTACGCCTCCCGGACGGTCGCGCCCCAGGTGATCGTGCCGTGACGCTCGAGCACGAGCGCCGTCGCCTCGGGATCCTGACGGAGCGCGTCGACGACGTCGCGGGAGATGCGGAACCCCGGGCGCCGGTACGGGAGCGTGATCACGTCCTTGCCGTACACCTGGGCGAAGACGTCGGCGTGCCGGTCGTTGTTCGTGAGCGAGACGATGGCGTCGGCGTGGGTGTGGACGACGGCGTGGGCCGGCAGGAAGCCGTGGAGCAGCGTCTCGATCGAGGGCCGGGGTCCGCCGGGATCCAAGAGTCCGTGGGCGAGGTACTCGACCATCTCCGCGTCGCCCATGTCCTGCCGCGGGAGCAACGCCAGGATGTCGTCCATGCGCACGCCCGGGAAGTCCCGGCGCTGGACGGACTTCAGGTCCGAACCGCTCCCCTTCACCCGCAGCACGGGGATTTCGCGGCCGCGGTGGTCGCGCTCGACGGTCTTGATGGAGGTGTTGCCGCCGCCCCAGACGACGAGCGAGGTCTCGGCGCCGATCAGACGCGAGGCATACACGAGGAGGTCGAGGCCCTCGAGCCCACGGGCCTCGGCGTCGGTCCAGCGTGAGCGCATCGCGGGATCACGATACCATGATCCCGATGCGGCAAAGTGGACGTCGACCTCCTGCGCCCCTATCCTTATAATCCCGGGGATCCTCTCCCGATAATTCCCGGAATGGACGGAAGGGGTTCGCCGGAGACGGGCGTGTCGCGGTCCGCGGTGCGAGGTCGGAGGATCTGGGAGGCCGATGACGATGAATCCTCAGCTCGACGGGCTCATGATGGACTACCCGCTCACGCTGACGCACTTCTTCGAACGGAGCCGCCGGCTCTTCGCGAGGAAGACGCTCGCCACGCGCGTCCCCGGCCGACCGCTCTTCCGTCACACGTACGCGGACTTTGCCGAGCGAACGACCCGCCTGGCCGGCGCCCTCCGGGCCCTCGGCCTCCGCAAGGGCGACCGCGTGGCGACCCTCGCCTGGAACAGCCACCGCCACCTCGAGATCTACTGGGCGGCGCCGCTCAGCGGCTACGTCCTCCACACGCTCAACTTCCGCCTCTCGGCTCAGGACCTCACCTACATCGTCAACCACGCCGAGGACGCGGTGATCTTCGCCGACGCGAGCATGTGGCCCGTGCTGGAGGCGATCCGCGACAAGATCCCGAGCGTGCGCCGGATCGTGATCATGCACGACACGCCCGACGCGACGGTGCCCGCAGGCCTCGACGAGTACGAAGCGCTCCTCGCCGCCGCCGCGCCCGTCACGGGCTGGCCTCGGCTCGCGGAGACCGATGCGGCCGGCATGTGCTACACCTCCGGCACGACGGGGAGCCCGAAGGGCGTCGTGTACACCCATCGGGCGATGTTCCTGCACTGCCTCGGGGAGGCGCTGACCGACTCGTTCGGGATCTCGGAGGACGACACCATCCTCCACATCGTCCCCATGTTCCACGCCAACGCCTGGTGCCTGCCGTTCACGGGCGTCATGGTGGGATCGACCCAGATCTTCGCGGGGCCGAACCCCCAGCCGCGCGACATCTGCGAGCTGGTCCAGAACGAGAGCGTGACGTTCACCGGCGCGGTGCCGACGGTCTGGATCGCCGTGAAAGATCTCTGCGAGACGGAGGGCTGGAACATCGCCTCGCTCCGTACGATCGCGATCGGCGGCTCGGCGGCGCCGAAGCACCTGCAGCTCGCCTTCAAGAACCAGTTTGGCGTGGTCATGTCCCATGCCTGGGGTATGACGGAGATGACCCCCCTCGGCACGATCGCGCGGCTCAAGAGCTACATGAAAGGTTGGGCGCCGGACGCGCAGTACGACGTGCGCGCGCGCGTCGGCTACCCCTCGGTCGGCGTGGACATCCGCATCGTGGACGACGCCGGCGCGGAGCTGCCGTGGGACGGGGCGAGCATGGGCGAGCTCCAGGTGCGAGGCCCGTGGGTCGTCCGGGCCTACTACGACAATCCGGAGTCGGCCTCCCGGTTCACGGAGGACGGCTGGTTCAGGACCGGCGACGTCGCGACGATCGACGCCGAAGGCTACGTGCAGATTACCGACCGCACAAAGGATTTGATCAAGTCCGGCGGCGAGTGGATCTCGAGTGTCGACCTCGAGAACATGATCATGTCGCACCCCAAGGTCCTCGAGGCGGCCGTCATCGCGGTGCCGCATCCGAAGTGGGTCGAGCGGCCGCTGGCGTGCGTCGTGCCGAAGCCCGGGGCGCGGCTCCATCCAAGCGAGATCCTCGACCACCTCCGGCCTCAGGTCGCCAAGTGGGCGCTCCCGGACGCCATCGAGATCATCGACGCGGTGCCCAAGACGAGCGTCGGCAAGTTCGACAAGAAGGTGCTGCGCGAGCGTTACAAGGGCTGGAAGGCGAAGGACGCCTGATGCGACGGGCCGGCGCGCTGATCGGGGGCGGCCTCTTGTTCCTCCAGGCCGCAGGGGGGACGGGCCTCGGGCACGCGGTAGACCAGATCAATGGAGCGAGCACCGCGCCCGTGCCCACGGTGGCGCGGCGCCCCGTGGTGCGGCCCGACAACGTCTGGGTGCCGGACCGCTACATCCCCGTGCCTCACGGGGGATCCCTCGCGCTCGTCCCGGGCCACTGGGAACGCCGGCTCTCCGACCACGAGTCTTACGTGCCGCCCTTGAGCGCGATCAACCCGGCCGACGGGCGCGTTCGGACGTTTCCGGCCGGCGTGAGACCGCCGGCCGAGGAGCGGTCCGGGCCGTGACGGCCACCGCGGCGCGCCTTGACAGCCGGCGCGCGTTGTCTACACTCGCTTCACCGTTCTGAGCCGGAGCGTCCGGCCGCCCCGAACCGAAAAGGAAAAGGAGGAGCGATGGTACCGATCAGTCGCCGGAGTTTCCTGACCACCGCCGGCGGAGGCCTCGCCGGCATCCTCGCCGCGCGCGTTCCGCCGGCCCGCGGCCAGGCTCGGGAGATCTCCTACCTCTGTTGGAACAACTTCGCGCCGGCCTCGGACAAGAAGCTGGCGGAGATCGGCCAGCGCTTCACCAAGGACACCGGCATCAAGCTCAAGATCGACCACGTCTCGCACATGGGCCCGCAACAGCAGAAGTACGCCTCCGAAGTCCAGACCCAGGCCGGCCACGACCTCGTCGAGATGCGCATGCACTTCCCGTGGCTCTACGAGCCCCAGCTCGTGGACGTCTCGGACGTCGTCGGCGAGCTCGAGAAGAAGCACGGCAAGGCGATCAGCTCGGCGTACGAGGGCGCCCACGTCAACGGGATGTGGCGCGCCGTGCCCCAGTACCACGGCATGTTCGTCCCGACCTATCGGGAGGACCTCTTCAAGAAGGCGAGCCTCAAGGTCCCCGACACCTGGGAAGACCTCTACACGGTCGGCAAGGAGCTCAAGAAGATGGGGAATCCGGTCGGAATCCCCATCAGCCAGAACTACGACTCGATCTCCACGGCCGGCCCGGTGCTGTGGTCGTTCGGCGGCACGGAGGTGGACAAGGACGGCAAGACCGTGCGCATCAACTCGCCGGCCACTCTCCAGACGATCGAGTGGTACAAGAAGATGTTCCGC
>MNCR01000115.1 GCA_001914535.1 Candidatus Rokubacteria bacterium 13_2_20CM_69_15_1 | reverse complement strand
GCTCCTGAACGGACTGGGCGCGGCCCACGAGATCCTCCGCGTCTGTCCCCGTGCGAAGGCCGTTCTCCTGACGATGCACACGGAGGACCACTACGTGCTGGAGGCTCTCCAGGCGGGTGTCAAGGGGTACGTCGTGAAGACCCAGGCTGCCGCGGACCTGGTGCGGGCGATCCACGAGGTGCTGCGAGGCATGACGTATCTGAGCCCGGGCATCTCACAGGCCGTCGTCGAGGCCTATCTGGCCAAGTCGGCGATGCCCCCCGACGCCCAGCTGCTGGGAATCACCTTCAAGACCGCGGAGTCCCATCGGACGCGGATCATGAAAAAGACCAACATCCACGAGACCGCCAGCCTCGTCCGCTATGCCGTGCGCCGCGGGCTGATCCAGCCCTGAGGGTCCCTCACCCTGTATTCCCCTGAGGCGGGTGATCAGGGATTTTCCGGGTCGGATTTCCGGAACTTTCCTGATTTTCCAGAAATTCCGGACCGATAGACTTCTGTCAGGATGTCGACACGTATTCTGCTGGCAGACGATCACGTGATCGTCAGGCAGGGCCTCAGGCTCCTCCTGCAGCGGGAGGGGTTTGAGGTCATCGGTGAGGCGGCCAACGGCCAAGAGGCCATCCGCGTCGCCCGCGAGAGCTGCCCGGACGTCGCCGTGCTGGATTACGCGATGCCCCTCCTGAACGGGATCGACGCGGCGCGGGAGATATTACAGGCATGCCCGCGGTCGAAGGCGATCCTCCTGACGATGCACACCGACGACCACTACGTCTTGGAGGCGCTCCGGACCGGCATCACCGGCTTCGTCGTCAAGAGCCAGGCGCCCGCGGATCTGATCCGGGCGGTCCACGAGGTGTTGCGGGGCATGATGTACCTGAGCCCGCGCGTCTCACGCACCCTGGTGCAGGCCTACCTGGCGAAGTCGGAGCTGCCGCCGGACCCGCTGACGCCTCGGGAGCGTGAGGTGCTGCATCAAGACCGCCGAGTCCCACCGAACACGCATCTTGAAGAAGCTCGACACGCCAAACACCGCCGGCATCGTCCGCTACGCCATTCGCCGGGGCCTGATTCAGATCTGAGCCGCGCCTCCGCTGCGGAGGCGATTACCTGCCCGACTCTTCAGGGGTTTTCCCTATTCGCTTTTGGGGGTTCTCTGACTTGAGGGTTTTGAGCCGGGATCGTACGTTGACGTGCGGACATAGAGAGCACACAAGACGACAGATCCCATGTGTGGAATCGTCGGATACGTCGGTCGCAAGAACGCCGTCCCGATTCTCGTGGACGGGCTCAAGCGGCTCGAATATAGGGGCTACGACTCGGCGGGCGTGGGGGTGGTTCACGACGGCCGCCTCGAGGTGCGCCGGAGTGTGGGCAAGATCGCCGCCCTCGAGAGCGTCCTGGCGGGCGAACCGTTGCAGGGGGCCCTGGGCGTCGCCCACACGCGCTGGGCGACCCACGGCAAGCCATGTGACGCGAACGCGCACCCGCATCGCGACTGCTCGAAGTCCGTCGCGGTCGTCCACAACGGCATCATCGAGAACCACGCGCACCTGCGGAAGTCGCTCGAGCGCGACGGGCACACGTTCGAATCGCAGACGGACACCGAGGTCATCGCGCATCTGATCGAGCGGTACGCGGACGAGGGGCTCGAATGCGCGGCGCGCCGTGCGGCGACCGCTCTCCACGGCGCCTACGCGCTCGGCATCGTCAGCGCGCAGGCGCCGGGGACCCTCCTCGGCGTGAAAAACGGCGGCGCGCCGCTGGTCGTCGCCGTCGGGCCGGACGGGCTCTTCCTCGCGTCGGACGCGGCGGCGGTCCTCACATACACGCGCGACGTCCTCGTCCTCGACGACGGCGAGATGGCCGTGCTGTCGGACGAGGGCGTGAGGGTGGTCGGGCTCGACGGTCACGCCGTCCGCAAGGCGGCGACGACGGTCCCCTGGGACGCCGCGGCGGCCGAGAAGAACGGCTATCCGCACTTCATGCTGAAGGAGATTCACGAGCAACCACACGCCATCGAGACGACGACGCGTGCGGCGGCCGACCTCCCCGGCACGCTCGGTCTCGACCGCCAGGCGCTCCAGCGAATCGACCGCGTGGCGATCGTCGCGTGCGGCACCTCCTGGCATGCGGCGCTGATCGGCAAGTATATGGTCGAGACGCTCTGCGAGATCCCGGTGGAGGTGGACATCGCGTCGGAGTACCGGTACCGCGTCCCCCTCGCGAGCCGCTCGACGCTCACGATCGCGATCTCGCAGTCCGGCGAGACGGCCGACACGCTGGGGGCGCTCCGCCGCGCGAAGGAACGGGGGTCGACGAGCGTCGCGATCTGCAACGTGGTCGGGTCGAGCGTGAGCCGGGAGGCCGACGGCGTCCTGTACACGCGCGTCGGCCCCGAGATCGGCGTCGCCTCGACGAAGAGCTTCACGGGCCAGCTCGTGGCGCTGTACCTGCTGGCGGTTCATCTGGGACGAACGAAGGGCGCCCTCTCGGCGGATCGGGCGAGCGCCTTGCTCGGCGAGCTGATGGAGATTCCGCATCTCGTGCAGACGGTCCTGGCCCGGGGTGGACGGGTGATGGAGCTCGCGCCGGCGCTGGCGCCGTACCCGAGCTTTCTCTACCTCGGGCGAGGGATCAACCATCCCCTCGCGCTCGAGGGGGCGCTCAAGCTCAAGGAGCTCGCGTACGCCCACGCGGAGGGCTACCCCGCAGGCGAGATGAAGCACGGACCGATCGCCCTCGTCGACCCAAAGCTGCCGGTGGTCGTGCTGGCACCAAAGGACCGGCTGTACGACAAGGTGATCGGGAACGTCGAAGAGGTGAGGGCCCGGAACGGTCTGGTCGTCGCCGTCGCGAGCGATGGGGACGAGGACATCGCGACACGGGCGGATCACGTGCTCTACGTCCCGCAGACATCCGAGTTGCTGACGCCGATCCTCTGCGCGATTCCGCTGCAGCAGCTGGCGTACCACATCGCGGTGCTCCGGGACTGCGACGTGGACCAGCCGCGGAATCTCGCGAAGAGCGTCACGGTCGAATAGGCGGTCGCGTGGCCCGCCCGGCGGGCACCGACCGCGAGGAATGAAGAAGACGGGTCTGTGCTGTATGGTTCGGCCCCAACTCGAGAGGCGTGAACCGAAGGGGGCGAAGCCCATCCGATGAATGGCGCGACGATGATGGAACTGAGTGCTCCCGTCCGGGACGCGGTCCCGGCCCACGACGGCGCCGTGCGCACGTCGCCGGCCTGGCATGCGCTGTGGACGCGGAGCCACTGCGAGCAGCTGGTCTACGACCAGCTGGCGGCGAAGGGATTCGATCTGTTCCTGCCGAAGATCGACCAGTGGTCACGGCGCGGCGGGCTCAGGCACCTCATCCGCATTCCGATGTTCCCGGGCTACGTCTTTCTCCACGGCGTGGTGGACCGGGCGAGCTACGTCGAGGTCCTGAAGGCGCGCGGCCTGGTGCAGGTCCTCGGCGAGCGCTGGGACCGGCTTTCGACGGTTCCCGACGGGGAGATCGACGCCATCAGGCGGATCGTCGATGCCGGGGTGCCCGCCCTGCCGTACGCCTTCCTGCGCGACGGCCAGCGCGTACGGATCACCCGCGGGCCGCTGGCGAACGTGGAAGGCATTCTGGTTCGCACCAAGCCGAATCGTGGCCTGCTGGTGGTGTCGGTCGACCTCCTGCAGCGCAGCGTGGCCGCGCACGTGGACTGCACCTGGGTGGTCGCCGCATGACGGCGCTCCGTCGACACGTGGTCACCGCCATGCTCGTCGCGTCCGTGACCGCCGCCGGGCTCGCGGCGGCGGAGGAGGCGCCGAAACCCCCCGCGGGAGCGTTGGGCGTGGACGGCGACTACAAGATCGGGCCCGAGGACGTCCTGGACATCGCGGTGTGGAACAACACCGCCATCAGCCGCGCCGTGCCGGTCCGCCCGGACGGGAAGATCTCCCTCCCGCTGCTCAACGACGTGCAGGCGGCCGGCCTCAGCGCGATGCAGCTGCGGGACATCCTGGCGAAGAAGCTCGCCGAGTACGTGCCCGCGCCGGAGGTTTCCGTCATCGTCCGCGAGGTGCATAGCTTCAAGGTCGCCGTGATCGGCGAGGTCAGGCTCCCCGGCCACTACGAGCTCAAGAGCCGGACCACCGTCCTGGACATTCTCGCCAAGGCCGGCCCGTTCACCGACTTCGCCTCGCGCGCGCGGATCTTCGTCCTCAGGCTCAACGGAACGACCAAAAAGCGGATTCCCTTCAACTACAACAAGGTCATCGCGGCGGACGGGGAGCACGAGAACTTCTTCCTCCAGCCCGGCGACATCGTCGTGGTCCCGTAGGCCGCCGCCCACCATGAAGCACGACGACGCTTCCTTTCAGCACGGCGATGTCCCCGCGATGGAGCTGTCGCGGAGGCGGGCCGGAGGAGGGCCAATGGACGATCGGGTGCCCACGCGCTCGGGATTCGATCTGGCCCGCGACGTGTGGAGCCGGCGGAAGTGGCTGGCGATTCTGGTCTTCGTCGGACTGTTCGCGCCCGCCCTCACCGTCGCAAAATCGGTGCCCAACGTCTACCGGTCGACCGCGACATTCATCGTGGAGCCTCAGAAAGTGTCGGAGGCCTTCGTCCGACTGCCCGAGGCCTCGATTCGATCCTTCTGGACCAACGAGCTCGAGACCAGGCTTCACACCATCAGCCAGGAGACCCTGAGCCGTGCGCGCCTGGAAGAGCTGATCACCCGCTTCGACCTCTACCGCGATCTGCGACGGGTGTCGCCGGAGGCGGCCGTCGAGCGAATGCGACGGGATATCAAGCTCGAGCCCCGGGAGGTCGGCCAGACCGGTGTGTGGGGCGCGACGATCGCGTTCACGCTCAGCTACCGTGGCACGAACCCCAAGATCGTGGCCGAGATCACCAACACGCTGTCGTCCTTCTACGTCGAGAAGAACCTGAGCATCCGTGAGCACCAGGCGTCGGCGACGACCGAGTTCCTCCGGGCGCAGCTCGAGGCGGCCAAGGCCAAGCTGGACGAGCAGGAGCGCCGGGTGCGGGAATTCAAGCAGCGCTCCGGCGATGAGCTCCCGCAGCAGGTCGCCGCGAACCTCGCCATCCTGATGCGGCTGAATGATCAGGTGCGCCTGAACAGCGACAGGCACCTCCGGGCAACGGAGCGACGGATGGCGCTGGTGAAGCAACTGGGCGACATGGGCTCGCCGAGCGTTCCCGACAGCCCCGCGGCTCGGCTGGCGCGGCTCAAGGTGGAGCTGATCGAGCTGCGCGAGCGCTTCACCGACAAGTATCCGGAGGTGGTTCGCGTGAAGGCGGAGATCGCCGCCCTCGAGCGCGCGCTGGCCCAGGCGGATCCGAACGGCCGATCGGTGGGGGAACGGGAGACTCCGGCCGACCCGACGCAGCTTCGCCTGAAGCAAGAGCTGAGCAAGGTGGACGCGGAGCTCAAGGGGATCGAGGCTGAGGACCAGCAGGTGCGACGCGACATCGCCGCCTATCAGCGACGGGTCGAGAGCGCTCCCGAGCGGGAGCAGCAGCTTCAGGCGCTGTCGCGGGATTACGAGGCCGCCAGGGAGCTCCACCTCTCCCTCTTGAAGCGCTACGAGGATGCCCAGCTCGGGGAGCGAATGGAAGAGCAGAAGGGAGCCCAGTTCCGGATCCTCGACCCGGCGATCCCGGCGAAGCAGCCGGCGGGACCGAACCGCCTGCTGCTCCTCGTGTACGGTCTGATGCTCTCGCTCGGGGTGGCCGCAGGGGCGGTCGTGCTGGCCGAGCGGCTCGACACGTCGATTCATACGATCGACGACCTGAGGGCGCGGATTCCGGTGCCGGTCCTGGTCAGCATTCCGCGGATGATCACGGGCTCGGACGTCAGGCGGCGGCGTGCGCGGGTCGCGCTCGCCACCGTCTCGGTCACGCTGGGCCTCGCGCTGATCGTCGGCGCCTCCGCCTACCTCGGCCACGGCAACGAGCAGCTCGCCTTGGTGCTGGCGCGAGGTCGCTAAATGTATCTGACCTTTTACGGGCTCAAGGAAAAGCCGTTCAACGCGACGCCCGATCCGAAGTTTCTCTGCCTCACGCCCGTCCACCGCGAGGCCCTGGCCCAGCTCGTGTACAGCGTGCGGGAGAATCGCGGGTTCCTCGTGTTGACCGGCGAGGTCGGGACCGGCAAGACGACCCTCCTGCACGCATTGATCCAGCGGCTCAATGGCAAGGCCGCGGTCGCGTACGTGTTCAACTCGACGCTCCCGTTCGACGGCCTGCTCGAGTACGTGCTCGAGGAGCTCGGCGTCCCGTCACCTCCGAGGTCACCGGCCCAGCGACTCCTCGCCCTCCGGCGCTTCATGCTCGAGCGTCGGCGCGCCGGCCAGAACACCGTGCTCATTCTCGACGAAGCGCAGAACCTCGACGCGGCGACACTCGAAAAGATCCGCATGCTCTCCAACCTTGAGACGCCGACGGACAAGCTGCTCCAGATCATGCTCGTGGGCCAGCCGGAGCTGCGGGCGAAGCTCGCGAGCCCAGCGCTCCGACAGCTCCAGCAGCGCATCGAGCTGCAGTGCAGTCTGGCCCCGTTGTCGCGGGCGCAGGTCCGCGACTATATCCAGACTCGTCTCCGCGTGGCGGGCGCGCGCGACCTCGACCTCTTCAGCAGTCGGGCGCAGAACCGAATCGCCGCCTACTCTCGCGGGATCCCGCGCCGCGTGAACATCCTGTGCGACCACTGCCTCGTCATCGGCTACGCCGACCAGCGACGGCGGATCGACGTCGATGTCGTCGACCAGGCCATCGAGGCGCTCGCGGGTGCGGCGCGGGGTCCGGCGCGGGGCCCCGCGGCGCTGGTCCGGACGACGTGGGAGCGCTGGGTCTTGGGCGCCGTCGCCGCCGCGGTGCTCGCCGGAATCGCCGTCGCGCCACTCAGAGGCGAAGCGCCGCAGCTTCTCACGCTCGTGCGCCACGTGCGCGACTTGCTCCTGCGATGAAGCCGCGCGCACCTCGCACGGGCCACCCTCGGTGCGAGCCGAGCTCGCGGACCCCGGTCCAATGAGCAAATTCTTCGAAGCCCTCGAGCGAGCCGAGCGGGAGGCGGACCGCCCGACGCCGGCGTCCTCGCCGCGTCCGGAGGCCGGCCCGCCCGGCTCGCCGCCCCCGGCGGCGCCAGAGCCCGTCGCGCCATCGGTCTTCAAGGCGCCGGCGACGGCCACCAGGCCGCCGGTCGACCGCGCGAGTCGCATCGGCGAGCACCTCGTGAGCCTGCTCAACCCCGCCTCGTTCGAGGCCGAGCAGTACCGCGTGCTCCGCCACCTCGTGGAGACGCTGCGGAAGGGCGCCAACCTCCAGGTCGTGGCGGTGACGAGCCCGGGGGTCGGCGACGGCAAAACCACGACGGCGATCAACCTCGCGGGGTCGCTCGCGCAGGCGGCGGACGCCCGCGTGCTGCTCGTCGACATGGACCTGCGTCGTCCGGCGGTCGCGGGTCAGCTCGGGCTCTCCGGCGGAAAGCGCGGTCTCGCGGAGGCGTTGCTCGCGGATTCCGGCCTCTCGCTCGAGGACACGGTGGAAACTCTCGCCCACTTCAACCTCTCGGTGCTGCCCGCGGGCCGGGCGACCGTCGCGCCCTACGAGCTGCTCAAGTCGCCGCGGCTCGAGGCGCTGCTCGACGAGGCGCGGCAGCGCTACGACTACATCGTCCTCGATACGCCGCCGTTCGTTCCCGTCCCGGACTGCCGGGTCATCACCAAGAGCGTCGACGGGTTTCTCGTCGTCGTGACCGTGCATCGGACACCGTGGGGCGTGCTGACGGAGGCCCTGGACCTGATCGACCCCGCGAAGGTCGTGGGCCTCGTCGTGAACGGCGACGACACGCGCCGCTCCAGCTACTACGACGTGTACGCGGGTTCGTCGCGCGGCGCTCGAGGGCGTGGCGCGTGGAGTCGGGCATGAACGTCGTCGCGCTCGGTGGCGGCACGGGGCTCCCGGTGGTCCTCACGGCGCTGCGCCGCAATCTCCCGGCGAGCGGCGGCGTCACCGCGATCGTCACGGCGGCGGACGACGGCGGAAGCTCGGGAGTTCTGCGACGGCAATACGGCGTGCTCCCGCCGGGAGACATCCGCAACTGTCTGATCGCCTTGGCGCGAGTGGCCCCGGAGGTGTCGGCCGCGCTCCAGTATCGGTTCGACGGCGGCGCGGCGGAGCACCCGGTCGGGAACCTCCTCCTGGCGGCGCTCGACATGGTCGCGGCCGACGAGGTGACGGCGATCCGGCTGGCGGCCGAGCTGCTCGGCGTGGACGATCACGTCCTGCCGTCGACCACGCAGCGGGTTCACCTGGTCGCGGACCTCCTGGATGGCCGCACGGTCCATGGCGAGTCGGAGATCCCTCGGAGTGGCACACCGATCAAGCGCGTCCGCCTCGATCCGCCCGACGCGGTGGCGGCGCCCGGCGTGCTCGAGGCGTTGCACGAGGCGGACGCGATGATCCTGGGTCCCGGCAGCTTCTACACGAGCGTCCTCGCCGCGCTGGTCGTCCCGGGCGTGGCCGAGGCGGTGATGCGCTCGCGGGCGATCCGGATCTACGTGTGCAACGCGATGACCGAGCCCGGCGAGACGGATGGCTACGGCGTCGCCGAGCACCTCCAGGCGTTCGCCGCCCACGGCCTGGCGCAGGGCGCGCTCGACTACGTCATCGTCAACACCTCGCCCATCCCGCTCAAGGTCCGCAGTCGGTACGCCGCCGAGGGTGCCTGCCCCGTGGACCCCGACTTCGGGCTGCCCGGCGAGCCTCCAGTCATCGTCCGCGCGGATCTGCTCGAGTCCGGTCCGGTGGTGCGGCACGCCCCGGACAAGCTTGGGCCGATCCTGTGCGAGCTGGCGGCCAAGCGCCTGGAATGGGTGTAGGACCGGCCGGCGGCGCCTCGTGAATCCGATGGGTATCGCCTACAATCTCGTCCCCGACGCGCCGCTCGGCGGGAGCCCGCTCCTGGCGGGCCTCATCGTGATCGTCGGCTTCCTCCTCGGGCTACGCTTGTGTCACCGCGTCCGGCGCCGGCGTCACGGCGAGCGCGTGCTGGTCCTCGGGAGCAGCCCCCTCGGGCGCCAGGTCGTCGAGGAAATCGAGCGGCGGACCGATCTCCGATACCAGGTCGTCGGCGTGGTGGATGACGCCGAGAACCTCGATCGCGTGATCGAAACGACCCTGCCCGATCGCATCGTCGTCGCGCTCGCCGAGCGGCGGGGACGTCTGCCGGTCTACCCGCTCCTCGAGTCGCGGGCGCGCGGCATCGTGGTCGAGGACGCCGCGGCGACCTACGAGCGCCTGACCGGGAAGCTCGCCCTGGAGGCGATGTCGCCGAGCAGCATCGTCTTCTCCGCCGACTTCCAGGTATCGCGTCCTCACTTGGCGCTCTCGCGGGCCCTCAGTCTCCTCGTGTCCGTCGTGGGCCTGATCGTGCTGGCACCCGTCTTCGTCCTGATCGTGCTGCTGATCAAGCTCGACTCCCGCGGCCCCGTGTTCTTCATCCAGGAGCGCGTGGGGCTGTCCGGGCTGTCGTTCAGGCTGGTCAAGTTCCGGACCATGCACCCCGCGGGCCGCTCCCAGTCCGAGTGGGAGCAAGACAACTGCGATCGGATCACGCGCGTCGGGAAATGGCTCAGGCGATTTCGGCTGGACGAACTGCCCCAGCTCGTCAACGTCCTCCGCGGCGACATGAACCTCGTGGGGCCGCGGCCCCATCCGGTCACGAATCTCGGACTCCTGATCCTGGTGGTCCGCAACCTGAGCGACGTGTCGGGCGACGCGATCCCGTACTACTCGCTCCGGTGCGCGGTCCGCCCGGGGATCACCGGGTGGGCGCAAATCCGATACGGGTACGCGAACACCATCGAGGAGGAGATGGAGAAGCTCCGGTACGACTTCTACTACCTCAAACACATGTCGTTCTGGCTGGACCTCCGCATCCTCTTCGAGACGGCGCGGATCGTGTGGACAGGGCACAGCTCGGCCGCCGCCGCCGCCCGTGTCGGGCGCCCCGACAGGAGCGTCGACTGGACGCGCCGGTCTGGCCGGGTGGCGTAACGCGATCATCCCCATAACCCCCAGACGAGGTCATCGGAAATGACTGACGCGACGTTGATCGACCGCATCCGAGACCGGGCCGCCCGCATCAGTGTCATCGGTCAGGGATACGTCGGCCTCCCGCTCGCCGTCGAGTTCGCGCGGGCCGGGTTTTCCGTCAACGGGCTCGATACGGATCTCGACCGGGTGACCGCCCTCAACAGCGGGCGCTCGTACAGCCCCGATGTCGAGAGCGACGACCTCGCGGCGCTGCTCCGGGCGGGACGTTACGAGGCGACGGCCGACCTCTCCGTGCTGGAGGCGAGCGACGTCGTGATCATTTGCGTGCCGACCCCGCTTCGCAAGTCGAAGGATCCCGACATCTCCTACGTGGTGGCGGCCGCCGAGGCGGCGGCGGCCCGGTTCCGCCCCGGGCAATTGGTGGTGCTCGAGAGCACGACGTATCCGGGGACCACCGAGGAGCTGCTGCTCCCGATGTTCCAGGCGCGCGGAGCCACGATCGGAAAGGACCTCTTCGTGGCGTTCTCGCCCGAGCGGATCGACCCGGGGAATCCCACCTTCAAGGCTCGGGACATTCCGAAGGTCGTGGGCGGCGTCACCCCCGTCTGCACCCGTCTGGCCGCGGCTCTCTATCGCCTGATCGTCCCTCTCGTTCACGAGGTTTCCTCGCCGAAGATCGCCGAGCTGGCCAAGCTCTACGAGAACGTCTTCCGGAACGTGAACATCGCGCTGGCCAACGAGTTCTCCCTGATGTGCCAGCGCCTCGGCGTCAGCACCAAAGAGGTGATCGACGCCGCCGCCACCAAGCCCTTCGGGTTCATGCCCTTCTATCCGGGGCCGGGTATCGGCGGCCACTGCATCCCCGTCGACCCCCTCTATCTCGCCTGGACGATGCGTCTGCGCGGCTACGAGGCGCGCTTCATCGCGCTGGGCGACGAGATCAACCGCGCGATGCCCGACCACGTGGTGGAGCTGGTGGCGGACGGCCTGAACGACCGGCGCCGCGCCGTGAATGGCGCCCGGATCCTGACGCTCGGAGTGGCGTACAAGCGCGGCATCGGTGACATCCGCGAGTCGCCGGCCCTCGAAATTCTCGCCAGCCTGCGGAAACGCGGGGCGGAGGTCGCCTACGTCGACCCGTACGTCGCCTCCATCGCGCTGGATGGGGCCGTCCTGAAGGCCGTGGAGCTCACCGACGGCGAGCTCGCGGCGGCCGACTGCGTGCTGATCCTCACCGATCATCCCGAGTTCGACTACCGGCGGATCGTGGAGACGGCGGCGTTCGTCGTCGACACGCGGAACGCCACCTGGGGGATCCCCGCCCCGGCCGGCCGGATTCTGAGGTTCTAAGTCTCTATGGTGAGTCGCGCTTACTCCGTCCGCGTTCGGGCCGGTCTGGCGCTTGTCGTGTTCGGGCCCTTGGCCTTTCTGTGGGCGCCCGTCGCGGCCCAGGCCATCGCCGACCCGGGGTTCGCGATCCGCGCGTCACAGTCATCCCCGGTGACCGGCGCCGTGACGCTCTCCGCCGCCGTCCCGGCCGAGCCGGGGCTCATCGGCGTGCAGTTCAAAGTGGACGGCTACGTGCTGGAAGCGCTCGCCACCACGTCTCCGTACGAGATCTCCTGGAGCGCGGCCAGCGCCGCGAACGGCGACCACACGGTCACCGCCGAGGCCCGCTACACCTCGGGTGAGGTGATCCGGTCCGCCCCGCTCCAGATGACCGTGGCCAACCCGGCGGCGTTCAATCGGACGCTCTATGTGGACGCCGCCAACGGCGACGACGCGTTCGACGGGCTCTCCCCGAACACGGCCTGGCGGACGCTCGACCAGGCCAACCAGTCCGTCGTGGCGGGCGACACGGTCGTGCTGCTGGGGACGTTCACCGGGCAGCGAATCGCGCCGAATGCCTCGGGGACCGCGGCGACGCCCATCACGTTCACGAGCTATCCCGGGACGACGGCGGTGCTGGACGTCGGACGTGTCGGCCGCGCGGTGGTGCTCAATGGCGGCCGGAGCTACATCGTGATCGAGCGGCTCCGGATCCAGAACGTCCCCGGCTATGCCATCGCGATCACCGGCCTATGGCCACGCCGTTCGGATCACCCGGGCCAGCGACAACCTCGTCGAGGGAAACCAGATGGTCGACATCGGCGACGAGGGGACCAACACCGGCGACAGCGTCTGGATCTCGGACGGTGCCAGCCGGAACCGCGTGCTCAACAACCGGCTGACGAATGGCGGCCACAGCCTGATCCAGGTCGGCGGCGATCAGCCGGATGACGGCTTTGTCATCGACAACGTCGTGGCCAACAACGTGCTGTCCAACCGCTGGGCGACGCCCCTGATCCTGTCGTGGCGAAGCCGGTGGACGCTCGTCGAGGGCAACCGCATTTCCGA
>MNCR01000129.1 GCA_001914535.1 Candidatus Rokubacteria bacterium 13_2_20CM_69_15_1 | reverse complement strand
TGTCGAACGTGGCGCCGGGTCAATCGAACCTGGTAGTCCGCGACATCAAGGCCGAGATCGTGCTGCCCGCGGGCAAGGACACCGTGCCCGACACGAGCGACGATCCCCTCCGCATGGCGGTCGTCGGCACGCCGCCGGCGCCCCAGCCCAAGATCCAGTCCGTCGCCCAGCCCGGGCCCGACGGCAAGCTCGGCACCGCGGACGACCTCCTCTTCGTCGCTCCCGGCCAGAGCGGCAACGCCGAGTTCCTCGTCGAGGGGCGCCGGGAGGGTACGCACCAGGTCCAGATCAAGATCACGGGCACCCTCGACGGGCTGCCGATCGGGCCGGTCAAGATCAGCGGGAGCGCTACCGGCGTGGTCGAGGTCCGGAACCCGACGTTCGCGCTGACGCTGTCCCACCCGGCGACCGTGACGGCCGGTGAGGAGTACGACTTCAACGTCATCGTCACCAACACCTCGGAGACGCCGGCCAACTTCGTCAACCTGAGCCTGCTGCCGCGCTCCATCAGCGGGGCGGTGCTGCTCTCGAACGAGACGGTGAGCATCGAGACGATCGCGGCCGGCGACTCGGCGACGGCGACGTTCCGCCTGCTCGCCCAGCAGACCGGGACGGTCACCTCCACGTCGTTCTCCTCCGAGGGCATCCCGGGGAAGTTCGAGCTCACGACGGCGGTCGGTGCCCTCGGGATCCCGATGTCGCCGAATACGCTCGTGCTGCCGCCGGCGGCCGACGCGCTCCCGAAGGCGTTGCGGGACGCCGCCGTGGGACTCATCGGCCAGGCCTTCGCTCTCGCCACTTCGCCGGTGACACCATCCGGCCTCAAGCCGATCACGCAGCAGATCGTCTACGAGCGAGCTACCGACGTCGCGGCCGCCGGCCAACGGGTCGGCCTCGGCGAGCCGCTTCTGTCCGTCGTCCGCGACCTCACGCTGGACTTCCTCGGCAACGGGTTCACCCGGATCGGCGAGCGATTCCCCGGCGATACGAGCCGCCAGCAGGTGACCGAACAGGACTACCGCGGGTTCGATGACCTGCTTCGCAAGTCGAACCGAGGCGCGACGCTGATGAAGCTGCTCGGCGACGTGTTCACCACCGACGTCGCCGCCCGCGGACCACTCGCGTTCCAGGAGTCGTTTGCCAGGGCCACGACCTCACGCCCGCCATACCTTTCGGCGATCACCGGATCCAAAGGTGGGGCGGTCCCGGTGGTGCTGAACGTCGGCAACCCGACGGGCGCGCGTCTCGGGCTCACCGCCGCGGGCGGCAACGTCGCGCGCGACATTCCCTTCGGCGCCTTCCTCTCGCTCGACGGTGTCGGCCCGCCACGGAGTCAGGTGGCCCTCGTGGCCGTCCCCGAGCAGGGGTCGTACACCGTCGAGATGATTGGAACTGCGACGGGAACATTCGATCTCGGCCTCGTCGTCCCGGAGGGGAGCCGACTCCACCGGCTCACCCGGGAAGACGTGGCCATTGCGCCCGGGATCAAAGCCCGCGTCCGCTTCGTGCTCGGCTCCGACAACCAGTATTTGCTCGAGATCGATGACAACGGCGATGGCGTGCCCGACCGCCAGATCGTGGCCATCGTCAACGAGCTGCTGGCCGACACCGGACCGACGCTCCTCGCGGCGCTCCAGATCGTCACCGGCAAGGACGACTTGAGCCGGTTCGGTCAGCTCGTGGGGCTCGTGTTCAGCGAGGAGGTCTCGGCCAATTCTTCACAGAGCGGACTCGACCCGGCCTCCATCACCAACTACGCCGTGGAAAGTAACCAGGTTCTCGGTGTCGCCTTGCAGTCGGGCGGCCGCGTGGTCCTCCTATCGTTGCGCGACGGCATCGGTCCTTTCTTCAACCGCCGTGTGACCGTCTCAGGGCTCACGGATCGCCTCGGTAACCGGATGACCGCCGCAACGATGCCGATCGGGACTGTGTTGACCGACGGCTCCGCCGTCTCAGGGCAGGTGAAGCGTGGGGACGGGACGCCCGTCCCGCGCGCCCGGATCCGGCTCGGCCAGACCACGGAGCCCCCGATCGAGATCACGGTCGCGGTCAAGAACGCCGACGACTCGGGGCGCTATGCGTTCGACTTCGTCCGGTCATTCCCCTCCAGGTTCCAGGCGATAGATCTGGAGACAGGCGATCACGGAGAGGTGAGGACCCAGATCCGCGCGGGAGCCCAGCTCAACGTGGACATCATCATGCTGGGGACGGCGCGACTCGTGGGGCTGGCGCGGGCGCCGGACGGCACGCCGCTCCCCGGCGCGGTGGTCCGCGTCACGAGTCTCACGACCTTCGACACGTTCAGCGCGGTCGCCGATGCGAGCGGCGCGTTCTCGCTGACCGGCATACCTGTCGGCAACGTCACCATCGAGGCGGTCCACGTGCCGAGCAACTCGAGGACGGTGGTCGCGTCGACTATCACGACTGCGGGCGCGACCGTCGTGCAGAACCTGACGCTCATCCCGCTCGCTCAGCAGCAGACCGAGACCGGCGCGCTCAAGGGCCAGGTCTTTCGTTCCGACGGTGTCACGCCCGCCGCTGGAATCCCGGTATTCACCGATCGGGGAGGCGTGGCGACGACCGACGCGTCGGGAAGCTATCGCATCGACGGGGTAGCGGCCGGCCCGGTCACGATCAGAGCTATCGACCAGACACGGCTCGAGCAGGCGACGGTGGCGACCACCGTCGTCGGCGGGGCGGACATCACCGCCAACCTGATTCTCTTCGGCGGCACCGGTACGGTGAAGGGCGTCGTGCTCGACGCCGACGGGCGCCCGGTGGCCGGGGTGGTGGTTGGCGGCGGCCTCTCGCTGGCGACGACGGATGCCAACGGCCGGTTCACCCTCAACGACGTCCCTGTCGGGCAGCGCACGCTGACGGCGCTCGATCAGACGAACCAGCTCACCGCCTCGGCCGTGGTGAACCTGGCCGGACCCGGAGAGGTTCTCACCGTTCAACTGAACCTCGAGGCCCGCGCCGCGCTCGCCGGTCGGGTCTTCGAGGCCAACGGGACGACGCCCGTGACGAGCCTCCGAGTGTTCCTGCTCGGACCGCGCAACCTGAGCGCAGTCACCGATGCCAACGGCGCTTTCCGGTTCGACAGGATTCCTCTCGGCACGTACATGGTAAGCGCGTTCCGCCCCGACTTCTCCGACGGCAACATCGCCGAGGCCAAGCTCGTCTTCAAGGACGAGATCCGCGCGGTTAACGTCGTCTTCCGCGGCAAGGGCCGGGTCACGGGCACGGTCTTCGCCGCCGACGGCGTGACGCCGCTCGGTGCGCGGGTGGGATTCTCGGAACTCCAGGTGAGGACCGGAGTCCTGAAACCGCCGGAGAATTTCTTTTGTATTCAGGGCAACATCCAGGTCGGCGATGTGACGGTGGAGTTGCCCCAGTGCGTTCCGGTGGGGATCGGTTTCGGATCGGTCCACCTCACCCGGGTCATCAACAACGACGTGGCGTCGGGGACCTTCGCCTTCGACAACGTCTTCGTCGGCCCATTCACGGTCGAGGCGGTCAACGCCTTCAGCCCGACCGTCATGGCTGCCACAGCCACGATCGCCAGGGTGGGCGACACGGTCAACGTGAAGCTGCAGCTCGTCGCGACCAGCGCCGTCAAGGGGACGGTTTTTCAACCAGACGGCGTGACCCCGGTCGGTAAGGATGTCGTCGTCACCTTCGACTCGTCGACGCTTAGGGATGTGAAGGTGGTCACTGACGAGCAGGGGAGATACTCCTTGCCGCTGGTCAACGCGGGCGCCTTCACTGTGACCGCCGAGGACCCGCTGAGCGGTCTCGTTGGGCAGAGCGCGGGTGCTGTCGATCCGGGACGGACTGCGGAGATCCCGATCAGGATCCTCGGCACGGGCACCGTCACCGTCCAGGTTCAGGGCAGCGGGGGGCCGATCGCCGGGGCTCGGGTGACGCTCACCCACGGAGGATTCCCGCCCGAGCAGCGCCAGCGTGTGACGCTCGCCGACGGCACGGTTACTTTTTCGGGAGGCGATGCAATCGCCGAGGGTCAGTTCAGCGTGTCGGCGTTCGCTGCCGCCAGCGGTCTCACCGGGTTCGCCAGCGGCACGCTGGCCAAGCCCGACGCGCACGCGGACGTGCTCGTCATCCTGCCCGACGAGGCCGGTACGGTACGGGGACGGTTCCTGAAGGCCGACAGCACGACGACGGTGCCGAATGCCCAGATCCACCTCTCGTCGGCCGGCGGTGACGCCTTCACCACCACCGACGCCGCCGGCCAGTTCGTCTTCGAGGGGGTTCGCAGGGGCGGGTTCACCCTCGAGGCGTTCGACCCGACGACCGCCCGGCGAGGCCGGAGCACCGGCCAGGTCAGCACGAACCACGAAGTCGTCACCGCGGACATCATCGAGGTCGCGCAAGGGACCGTGAAGGGGTTCGTCCGTTTGTCCAAGGATCTCTCGGCGGTGGCGAACGCCGACGTGTCGATCGCGGTGGGCGGCGCGTTCGGCGGCGGGCTCCGGACCACGAGCGGCGTGGACGGCGCGTTCACCTTTCCAGGAGTCTCGGCCGGAGACTTCTCCGTCAGCGCACGGGATCCTGTGAGCGGCTTCTCCGGGAGCGCGTCCGGGGCGCTCGCGACGGAAGGGCAAGAGGTCTCGCGCGACGTCGTCCTCCAGGTCCCGGCAGTCGGCCGGATCGAAGGCGTAGTCACGAAGGCGAACGGAAGCCCCGCGATCGGCGCCCTGGTGATACTCGACGCCGGGCTCACGACGACCGTGGATAACACTGGCTTCTACTTCTTCGACCGCGTTCCCGTCGGGAGGCACTCGGTCGTCGCGACCGCGGCGATCGGACCCGACGCCGGAGTCGCGACGGGCGAGATCGCGTTCGACGGCGACGTGAGCCGGGTGGAGATCCGGTTCATCGGGACCGGCCGCGTGACCGGGACCGTCAAGAACGGCGCCGGGGACGTCGTCGCGTCCTCCCGCGTCGTGCTGACGCGCAAGACCACGATCCCGCGGTCGTTCGCCGCCGAGACGCTGACGGATCCGGCCGGTCGCTTCGAGTTCGATGTTGTCCTTGTCGGCGACATCAGCGCGACGGCCACGCAGAGCGCGACCCTGCTGGCCGGTACCGCGTCCGGAACGCTCGGCCCTTCCGGCGCCACGCTGGACCTGCAGGTGGTCCTCGAACCGTCGGGCACTATCCGCGGCCGGGTGCTCCGTGAAGATGGCGCGACGCCGGCTGCCGGGATGGCGCTCGAGCTGGCCAACCGCTCGCGCCGGTTCGGCTCCACGGGCTCCGACGGGCGCTTCGAGTTCCAGGATCTGTCGCTGGGGGCCTACGTGCTGACCGTCACCGATCCCGTGGGCACGGGCATCGCCGGCAGCACGGCGTCGCTAGCGGTGCAGGGCCAGATCGCCGACGTCGGCAACCTCGTGCTCGACGAGTCGCCGCCGAGGATCGCGTCCGTCACGCCGGCGAACGGCGCGAGTGGTGTTCCCGTCACGACGGTGATCGAGGTACGCTTCTCCGAGCCCGTCAACCCGGCGACGATCGGGCCACCGAATCTGCTCGTGAGCGGGTCGAGCGGCCCCGTCGCCGGGGCCTGGAGCCTCAGCGCGGACCAGACGCGAGCGTCGTTCACTCCGACCGTGCCCTATCAGGATTTCTCGACCGTCAGTGTCAAGGTCACGACCGCAGTCAAGGACCGGGTCGGCAAGCCCCTGGCGCAAGAGGTCGTCACCTCGTTCGTGACCGCCGACAGCACGCCGCCGACCTTCACGAGCCTCAGCCCGCGCCAGGGCACGCGTGACGTGCCAGTCGACACGGTCATCCGGGTCGCCTACTCGGAGGCCGTCGACCCGTCGCGGTACGCCGGATCGGCCGTCGTGCTCTCGCGCAACGGCACCGCGGTGCAGGGCCGGCTCGACTTCATCCTGAGGAACACCGCGATAGTGTTCACGCCGTCGGCACCGCTGAGCCCGAACGCGACGTATCGGGTGGACGTCCTCCCGGCGAGCGACGTCTACGGCAACACTCAGAGCGCGCCGCTCACCTACGCGTTCGCTACGATCGACACCGAGCCGCCCGTTGTCCAGGCGCTGACGGCGGCGGGCGGATCGTCGGTGTTCGCGGGGTCGACGACCACCATCACCGCCGACGTGGGCGGGGTGACTGACATCGCCTTCGTCGAGTTCCTCGTCAACGGGCAGCTCGTCCTGACCCAGCGATCCGCGCCGTTCTCGCTCGCGCTCTCGATCACATCCGGGCTCGGGCTGAGCCCGACGGTGATGGCCAGGGCCACCGACCTGTCCGGGAACGTCGGGCCGTTCCAGACCCTCGTCCTGAGCGTGCAACCCGACACGCCCCCGACGGCGACGATCATTTCACCCTCCGGTGGCGCCACCGTGGGGACCGGCAGCCCTGTCACCATCACCGTTCGCGTCACCGACGACTTCGGTGTGGCGCAGGTGGCGTTCCAGGCCACGGGGGCTCTCAACACCTCGATCACGACGACGCTGACGCCGTCGGTGACAGCCCGCGACGTCCCCTTCACAGTCTTCGTGCCAAGGGACGCGGCGCCTGGCAACACGATCGCACTTCGGGCGATCGCGGTGGATACGCGCCGTCAGCAAAGCCCGGCCGCCTCCTCGTCGCTGGTCGTCGGCGACACGACACCGCCGACAGTTCGCATCGTGAGCCCGAGCCCCGGATCTCAGGTCGGACCCGGCGACACGGTGAGCGTGCTGGTCTCGGCCGACGACAACGGGCAGATCGCCTCCCTCTCGCTGGAGGCGAGTGGCGCGGCGACGTTCTCCGAGACTCGGTCCGTGTCGCCGCCCCAGCGCTCCGTTGCCACGACGTTCCAGGTGCCGGTCTCGTCGACGGCCACCGCTGACCAGCCCCTGGTCCTCACCGCGCGGGCGCAGGACACGGCCGGCAACCCCGCCAGCAGCGCGATCACCCTGCGGATCCGCGACCTCGTGCCGCCGTCGGTGACGCTGGCCGTCGTCGGCGGAGCCACGACCGTCACGGCCGGGAAGAGCGTGACCGTGCGCGCGACCGCGACGGACAACGTCGCCGTTGCCGCGGTGGACTTCCAGGCGAGCGGTGCCGTGGTCGACCGCCGCTCGGTGACCGTCGTTCCGGCGCCCACCGCCACGGCCGACTTCGCGATCAACGTACCGGCGGCCGCGGCCGACGGGTCTGGCATCATCGTCACCGGTCACGCCCGCGACGCCTCGGGCAACGTCAGCCCCGATGCGACGCTGAACCTGGTCGTCGCCGGTGACCGCACGCCGCCGACGGTGACGGTCCTGTCGCCGGCAGAAGGCGCCCAGGTCGGTCTCGGCCAGAGCGTGACCCTCACCGTGCAGGCGACCGACGACGTGGCGGTGAGCCGCATTGCCTTCACGGCCACGGGGGTCGTGAGCGGCGGCGACACCCGCACGATCTCGCCCGCCATCACGCCAGCTGGGACGAGCTTCACGCTGGCGGTGCCGGTGGATACGGCGCCCGGGACCATCGCGTTCAGCGTGACCGCGAGCGATCCGGCCGGGAACATAAGCTCACCGGCGATCAGAACCGTGCGGGTGGTCGATTCGATCGCGCCGGTCGTGCAGATCACGAGCCCCACGCAAGGGACGGTGATCGATCCGCGAACACCGGTGAGCGCCACCGTATCGGCCACGGACAGCGCGGGCGTGACCGAGATCACCCTGAGCGCCGCGGGCGCCGCGAGCTTCACCGAGACGCGCCCGATCAGCCCTGCCGCGGCGTCGCGTACGGAGACGTTCAG
>MNCR01000132.1 GCA_001914535.1 Candidatus Rokubacteria bacterium 13_2_20CM_69_15_1 | reverse complement strand
CGGGGCGCTTCGGCTGTCCGTCCGTGTCGATGTACTCGAGCGCGAAGCGATCGGGCTGCGCGAAGTCGAGCTGGACGGTCGCGAGCTGCCAGCGGCGACCGAGCGCGTCCTGAACGTCCACGTCGATCTTGGGCCCGTAGAAGGCGCCGTCGCCGGGGTTCAGGTCGTAGGCGAGACCGTTCGCCTTCAGCGCGTCGTGCAGGGCCCGCTCGGCCGTCTCCCACTGCGCGTCCGTGCCCATTGAATTCGGCGGCCGCGTCGACAGCTTGAAGAAGGGGTCGAGCGCGAAGGTTTTGTACCAGTCGCGGATCAGCTCGATGAGCTCCCGGATCTCGTCCTGGAGCTGGTCGGGCCGGCAATAGATGTGCGCGTCGTCCTGCGTGAACTGCCGCACGCGGAAGAGGCCCGTCAGCGTGCCCGAGCGCTCGTTGCGATGCAGCCGGCCCATGTCCGAGAAGCGCAGGGGCAGGTCCCGGTACGAGCGGAGCGCGTGGCGATAGACGAGCGTGGACTCCGGGCAGTTCATCGGCTTGAGGCCGAAGATCTGCTCTTCCGACTCCACGAGGAACATGTTCTCCCGGAAGTGCTCCCAGTGGCCCGACTGCTCCCAGAGCTTCTTGTTGACGAGGATGGGCGTCGAGATCTCCGCGTAGCCCCGCGCGTCCAGGACCTCGCGCACGAACCGCTCCAGCTCGCGCACCAGGGCCCACCCGTGGGGCAGCCAGAACGGCGCGCCCGGCGAGACGTCGTGGAAGACGTAGAGGTCGAGCTCACGGCCGAGCCGCCGGTGGTCGCGCTTCTTGGCTTCGTCCAGCCGCCAGAGGTGCGTGTCGAGCTCGTCCTGGGTGAGCCAGGCGGTGCCGTAGATGCGCTGGAGCATCGGGTTCTTCTCGTCGCCCCGCCAGTAGGCGCCCGAGGACGCGAGGAGCTTGAAGTGCTTCACGTGGCCCGTCGAGGGCACGTGGGGCCCGCGGCAGAGGTCGACGAACTCCCCCTGGCGGTAGAGCGAGACGCGCGGGGCGTCGAGCCCCTCGAGGATCTCGACCTTGTAGGGCTCGCCGTGCTCGCGGAAGAAGCGGACGGCGTCGGCCCGGGTCATCTCCTGGCGCTGGAAGGGATAGTCCGCCTTCGCGATCTCGCGCATGACTTCGTCGATCTTCGCCAGGTCCTCGGGCGTGAACGGCTCGGGCTTCGCGAAGTCGTAGTAGAAGCCGTCCTCGATCGCGGGGCCGATCGCCAGCTTCACGCCGGGGTGGAGGCGCTTCACGGCCTGGGCCATGACATGCGAGGTGGAATGGCGGAGCGTCGCGAGCGGCGAGGGATCGCAGTCGAACTCGCCGGTCAGCTTGAGGTGTCGCTCTTCTTCAGACAGTGGTGCGCTCGTTCTCAGGAATGAATGGTAGGCTCGGGCGGTTTCGAACCGCCGACCTCCTCTGCGTCAGAGAGGCGCTCTCCCACTGAGCTACGAGCCTATCCAGAGTACCGCACATGCTACACGCCGCTCTCGTGGGGTGTCAAGCAAGCGGGCGCGGCGACTGACGTTTCCCGTCCGTCACCGGAGGATGTTCGTGAGCGATGACTCGAGGATGTAGTGAAAGGAAGCGACGATGCGGATACCGGCGCTTCCCGCCGGGGCGGCGGTCATCAACTCCGCCGGTACGGGCGGGAACGGCGAGGCGAGCTGGATCGCCCTGACCGCGACGTCGTCGTAGATCTCGTAGTTCGAGTGCTCGGCCACATCCACCCTCGGCACCCGGCCGTCTTTGAGGATCCCGAACACGATCACGAGCTTGGCCGACTTGTACTCGCACTCGCTCGTCGACGCGTTCCTCACGCAAGGATAGACCCACTTCGCCGTGATCATCCGCCGGACGCGGAGGAGATAGTCGCTGTAGCGGTTGTCCTTGGTGTCGAGGGGGATGGGGTCACCTTCGATCCCGGCCCACCCTTCCCCCGAGCCGCCGGCGCCACCGGGCCCGCGCGAAAGGCTGCGGATGTCGGGAACCGGCTCCCGTGGCGCGGGCGGGACGGCGGCGACCTTCGGCGCTGCAGCCGTCGGTGTCTCGCGCGGCGACTCCTTGGGCGGCCCGGCGGGCGCGGGCGCCTGCACCGCTGGCGGTGGCGCTGGGGCCGGCGCCTCGGGTGGCGCAGGCGGAGCGGGCGGCGTCGCCGGCTCGGGCACGGGCGCCGCCTTGGCGACCGCCGGAGGCGCCGGTTGGGCCGGCGCCGGCGGGGCTGCCGGAGGTGTCGAGGGCGCTTTCGGGCGCTCGGGCGGCCGGGCGGCCGCCAGACCGCGCTGCGCCCGCTCGTCTGCCTCGGGAAGCTCCACGAAGATCGGCTCGCCCCGCTTCACGGTCATGACCGTCGCCGGCGGTTTGACCCAGACGAGCACGGCGAGCAGGAGCAGGTGTGCCGCGACCGAGCCAGCGACGCTGACGACGGTCCGCTTGCGGCCGAACCCTCTGAGGCTGATGCGCACTCCCCGATTATAGCCGTTAGAGATCTCGGTCCAGAGCCCGGGCGACGCGCCGAACGCGGTCGACCAGCGCGGCAAATCGGTCGGGCTTGAGCGACTGGGGTCCGTCCGACAGCGCCTCCTCGGGCCGCGGGTGCACCTCGATGATCAGCCCGTCCGCGCCCGCCGCCACGCCCGCCAGGGCCATGGACTCCACGTATTCCCAGTGCCCCGTGCCGTGGCTCGGGTCCACGACCACCGGCAGGTGCGAGAGCTTCTTCACCACGGGCACGGCGCTGAGATCCAGGGTGAAGCGTGTCGCGGTCTCGAAGGTGCGGATACCCCGCTCGCACAGGATCACGTTCGCGTTGCCGCCGCAGAGGAGGTACTCGGCGGACAGGAGCCACTCCTGGATCGAGGTGGCCATGCCGCGCTTGAGCAGCACGGGCCGCTTCGTCTCGGCCACGCGGCGGAGTAGCGAGAAGTTCTGGATGTTGCGCGCGCCGATCTGGAGGATGTCCGAGTACTGGGCGACCAGCTCCACCTTGTCGGGCTCCATGACCTCGGTGACGACGGGAAGTCCCGTCTCGCGCTTGGCCTCGGCGAGGTACTTGAGCCCCTCCTCCTCCAGCCCCTGGAACGAGTAGGGCGACGTGCGCGGTTTGAAGGCGCCGCCGCGGAGGATGCGCGCGCCCGCGGCTTTGACCTTCGCCGCGACCTCGAGCACCTGGTCGCGCGACTCCACCGAGCAGGGCCCGGCCATCACCACGATCTCCTGGCCGCCGATCCGCACGCCGTCCACCGGAATCACGGTCGCCTCGCGCCGCACCTCGCGGCTCGCCAGCTTGAAGGGCTGGAGAATCGGCTGCACCGCCTCGACGCACTCGAGCGACTCGAGGCTCTTGAGCCGATCTTTGCCGCGGTCGTCGCCGATGGCGCCGATGACCGTCCGGACCTCGCCACGGATGGTGTGCGCCCGGTAACCCATCCGTTCGATGCGACCACATACGTCCTCGACCTCGGCGTCCGACGAGCCTGCTTTGAGTACGATGATCATGTCATTTCTCCTCGGGCCCATGCCCCCCGCGTGGGAGTCGCGCAAAACACGAAGGCCGCGGCAGGTCGCCCGCGGCCTTGGGGTGGCATCGCCGCGGGCGTTCGGTCCGCCCGCGGCCCTCTGTGTGTCCTAGGTCAGAGCGCCTGGGCAGACCTCGGCGAAGTAGAAAAAGTAGCCTGCCCACATCGTCCGCCTGCCCATCGTGGGGGTACTCTATCGGGCCGGGCGCCGGCCCGTCAAGCGCTTTTCTCGGCCTTGCCGCTGCCGGCCTTGCGGAGACGCTTCATGATGCGGTCCCGGTAGTAGTAGAGCGGTAGGCACACCGCGACGGCGACCGCCAGGAACGCGATCGCGCCAATGTACTGCTGATCGGCGACGTGGGCGCCGAAATACGAGGAGAGCACGGTGCCCGGGAGCCGTCCGACCGTCGAGGCGACGGCAAAAACCCAGAAGGGCATCGGGCTGATCCCGAACAGGTACGAGATGATGTCCTTCGGGAACCCGGGGATGAGGTACAGGATGAAGCAGATGATCGCGCCCTCCGCCTCGAGGATAAAATTCATCCGGTTCCAGTTGTGGTCACTGAGCCATGCGCGGACGAGGGGCTCGCCCCAGCGGTGGCCCACCCAGAAACAGAAGAGGGTGCCCGCCGTGAGCCCGATCGTCGAGTAGACCACGCCCCAGAACGTGCCGAAGAGCGCGCCACCGACGGGACCCGTCACCTCGCCGGGGATCGGCGAGATGATCACCTGGAGCGCCTGGATCGCGATGAACACGAGCGGCGCCAGCCAGCCCCACGATCGCACCGTCTCCTTGAGAAGGTGCTTGTCCTCGTAGAGCCGCATCAGCCATTTGAGGAGCGGCGAATCCGTGGTGGCGAACCAGATGACGACCGCCAGCGTCACGATGAGGACGCTCGCGGCGATCGCCCAGCGCCCGCGATCGGTCATGGGCTCACGGGAGCGGGGTCACAGAGCGGGACGGCGCGTGCTCCAGGGCCGCGCCTCCTCGAACGCCGCCGAGGCCGCGAGGACGGTCGCGTCCGCGTGCCGGCGCCCCACGATCTGCAGGCCGACCGGCAGTCCGTCGTCGGTGAAGCCCGCCGGCACGGAGGCGGCGGGCTGGCCGGTGAGGTTGAACGGGAACGTGAAGGGCATCCAGCCGAGGACCGAGACGTGCCCGCCCGCGATTTCGCGGGGCGGCGCCTGGCCGGCGGGGAACGGCAGCACCGCGACGGTCGGCATCAGCAGGACGTCGAAGCGCTCGAGGAACGCGTGAACCTCGCGCCAGTACGCGTCCACGCGCCCGAGCGCCTGGGCGTACTCGCGCGCCGTGATGCCGCCGCCACGGCGGATGAACTTCACGAGCGTCGGATCCATCTGGGCCTCGGCCTCCGGCAGCCGATCCGACCACGCGGCGTAGAACTGCGCGGCGATCATCGTCCCGAAGAACTCCTCCGGGTCCTCCCAGCCCGGATTGACGACCTCGACGTGGCAGCCGAGCGACTCGAACTCCGCCGCCGCGTCGCCGGCGATCTCGGCGACGCGCGGGTCCACGCGGGCGTACCCGAGGTCGGACGTCCAGGCGACGTTGAGACCCTTCACGCCGCCGTCGCACGCCTCGAGGTACGAGCCCGCCTCACGCGGGAGCGAGTGACGGTCGCGGTCGTCGCCACCGGCGATGATGTCGAGCGTCAGGGCGGCATCGCGGACGGTACGCGTGACGGGCCCCACGTGAGAGACCTGGGCGAAGCCGCTCGGGAAGCCGCTCCGGTCCGGCACCCGGCCGTACGAGGGCTTGAAGCCGTACACGCCGCAGAACGCGGCGGGGATGCGGATCGAGCCGCCGCCGTCCGTGCCGAGCGCAAGCGGGCCGCAGCCGCTCGCCACGGCGGCCGCCGCGCCGCCGCTCGAGCCGCCCGGCGTGAGCGCGGGGTTCCACGGGTTTCGCGTCACGCCAAAGAGCGGGTTCTCGGTGACCGCCTTGTGGCCGAACTCCGACGTGTTGGTCTTGCCGAGGAGCACGGCGCCGGCCGCCTTCAGGCGTGCGACGGCGATCGCGTCCTCGTCGGGGACATGGTCGGCGAAGAGCCGCGAGCCGCCCGTCGTCGTGAGCCCGCGCGTGAAGAGGACGTCTTTGATCGAGACGGGCACGCCGTGGAGCGGGCCGAGCGGCTCGCCCTTCGTGACGGCGATCTCCGCCTCGCGCGCCGCGGTGCGCGCACGATCGGCGGCGACGAGGCAAAACGCGTTGAGTGTGGGGTTGAGCGCCTCGATCCGCGACAAGACCGCGTTTGCGATCTCGACCGGCGAGAGCTTCCTGGCCCGCACGAGGTGGCTGAGCTCGAGGGCGGACTGCCAGATCAGCATCGACGATTCGATTGTATCATCCTGCGTCGTGAAGATTTTCGATCGTCTCGGCAATCCGGTGAGTGAGCTCGCGTGGGCGGGCGACGGTTCGCTCGAGAGCGCGCGGGTGCGGCTGCCCGACGGCTCGTGGCTCTCGGTCGAACCGCGCGCGACGACAGCTCCACCGTGGGGGCTCTCCGACCGTCTCTGGCGCGCGGAACGATTTCCGGAACCCGGCGGCTGGGCGGGCGAGCGCCTCACCGTCTTCGAGGCGCTCGACTGGGCGCGTATCGATCGCATTCCGTCGCTCGCCGAGCCCGCGCGCCTGCCGCCCGGGGGCGGCACCGCCGTGCTGAATTTGATCGCCGAGCTCGCCCGGGAACAAGGCGCGGCCCGGCTCGCCTATCGCGGCCCCTACCCCACCGAGCAGCTCTTCCTCGCGCTCCTCGAGTCGTTCCGTTACGAGCCCGCGGACGCCCAGGATCCGCTCGCGGCGTTTATGGCCGGCGCGCTCGTCTGGACGCCCGCGCCCCACGAGCGTCTCTTCGGCGCCGAGGGCCTCTACGTCCAGCGTCGCGGCCGCGTGGAGAAGGTGGTCTTCCGCGGCGCGGCGTACTACCGGCCGGACTGGCAGTCCGTCGCGCGTCACGCGCCGAAACGCGTGCGCGACGTCTCCGAGGGCGTCCTCTGCTCGCTCTGGGCCCTCGGCCGCCCGCTGGAGGATCACCTGCTCCTCTCGCCCGCGGGAGACCTGCTGCGCGTTCTCGAGCCGGCGGCGGCCGAGGGTCTGGCACGGCCGATCGCGCCCGACATTCGGGCGGGCGTCGCGGCGGCGGTCGCTGCGGGGAGCGGAGCGCCGCTCGCGCCCGCGATCGAGGACGTCGCGCGCGCGATCGCGCTCGAGTGGGGCGCCGTCACGCGCGACCTGATTCTCGTGGAGCGGGACCGGATTCGCGTCTCCGAGAGCTTCCGCCGCGCGCTCGCCGAGACGCTCGCGGCCGCGGGCGGGCGTGGCCCCCGCGCCACGGCCGCCCTCACCGCGGTCGTGGAGCTCGCGGGGCTTCTCGGCGATGAGCTACGCGCGCGCGCCCAGGCGCGGCTCGCGGCGCTGCCCCCCGAGGCCCAGGCCCGAGCGCTCGACGCGCTCGGGACGCTGCCGCCCGCCGACGGGCGGCACGCGCGCGCGATCGCCGATGCGATCGAGGCGCTCCTGTCGGATGTGGGAGCTTGAGCGTCAGGCGATTGCGCGGACGACGAGCCAGACGTTGAAGGCGAGGAACGCCGCGATCGAGAGCGTCGAGAGGGCGACGTAGGCGAGCCAGAGCCCCTCGAGCCGCCCCCAGCGAAGCCGCGCCCGCCCGCCGAGGAGCGCCGCCGCGTAGGAGAGCGCGTCGTGCTTGAGCGTCGGCACGCCCAGCAGGTCGACGAAGACGTGGTAGCCGTCCACCTCGATGAAGCAGAAGGGATAGAGCGAGATCGCCAGCGCCTGCCACTGGATGATGCCCGACGCCGCCGCGAACGCCTGCGTGAAGCTCCCCACGGGCGCCTGCGCCGCGATGAGGAACCAGACGGCGCCGAGCACCAGGTGGACGAGCGTGCCCGACACCGCCGTCACGACGCGGGCCCGCCGGCTCGCCATGAAGATGTCGGTCACGTCCACGTAGAAGGTCGGCACGAAGCCGTGCAGGAACGCGAAGCCGAACTCGCGGGCGCGGCGACCGTAGTGGACGCAGGCGAGGCCGTGGACGACCTGGTGGAGGGCGACGCTGCCGAAGAAGAGGAGCTTCACGACGAGGACGCCGAGCAGGGCATGGCCCCCGAAGCCCGAGAAGATGTCGTCCAGCTCGCGCAGGAGGGCCACCGCCGCGACGCCGCCGAGGACGCCGAGCGCCAGACAGGAGACGGCCGCCGCGCGCGTGAACACGACGAAGCCGCCCCAGCGGTGGAGGCGCTGGAAGAAGGGCTGCACCGTGCGGCTCGCGATCTTGATGCGCTCGAGCCCCATGAGCATCGTCTCGACGGTCTTCGCCGCGCGCTGGCGCCGATTCCGTGCGAGGGCCTGGCGCAGGCGCGATTTCGGCTCGAGCGTGAGGAGCTGAGCGCGCTGGAGCTTGCGGATCAGGTTCGGAATGATGTCGAAGTCGAACTCGCCGTATCGCAGGACGTAGGCGGTGGCAAGCTCCTGCAGCGACGTGTTGCCGTCCATGTGCTCCCAGAGGAACTTCTCCGGCTCCGAGAGCACGAGAAACCGCTCGGTCGCGGCGTTCTTGAGGACGAACCCCTGCTCGCCCGCCACGCGCGACGCGAATTCGGAGACCTCGAAGGACCCGTCGAGCCCGCGTCGGGGGCGCGACTGGACGAAGGCGAGGGAGCTGCCGACCTCGCGGACCTCGAAGCTCTCGTCGTCGTGGCGGACGAGAAGCTCGAGCCTCGCGGGCGCGGGCCGCTCGGTCATCGCGACTCCACGTCGAGGCCCGTCGCCTCCAGGCCCCAGCGTGTCGCCTCGGCGACCTGGTGGGTCGAACGCCTGAGCCGCTCGATGAAGACGTTGACCATCGCGGAGAAGAACGCCGCGGCTGCGTGCGGGTTGGTGTCGGTGAGGCGCTGCAGGCCCGATCGGTTCAGGGCGAGCAGGGTCGCGTCGGCCTCGGCCTGGACCGTCGCCGATCGCGGCGAGCCGTCGAGCAGGCTCATCTCGCCAAAGAAATCCGCGGGGCGGACGCGGTCGAGCACCTGTTCGACGCGGCCCTTGATGGCCTTGGAGACGAGCACGCTGCCGTGGCGGACGATGAACAGCTCGTCGCCGGGATCGCCTTCGCGGAAGAGCACCTGGTTCTTGCGCAGGTGCCGCTCGCGGAGACTCTCCGCGAGGGCAATCAGGTCCGGCTCCCGGAAGCGGGTGAAGAGGCGGACGTCCCGCAGAAACGTCAGGAGGTCGGCGGGCGCCGGCACCGGTCGCGCCCCGCGCGCCTAGGTGGCCACACGGCGGAGGAGCGCGTTGCGGAACTCGTGGAGTCGCTGTCGGGCGGGTGTCTTCGCAAGCCGCACGAGCGCCTGGAGGATCGTCGCGCGCTCGGCGTCGCTGAGCTCGTACTGGGCGAGGAGGGGGCTCGGTGAGCGCTGCAGCTCGACGAGGAAGTCGGGATCGACCATCGCGCGCCCCACCAGCTCTCGCAGCCCCTGCACCATCTCGCGGGGCATCATATCAATTTCTCTGCCACTTTGATAGGCTCGCGGCATGCCGCGCAGTCTGCAAATCCCGGTCGCGGAGAAGACGCGCGGCGTGACGAAGACCCGACGCGTGATCACGCGCGCGGTCGCGGTCACGGTCGCCTCGCTCTGCCTCGCCGCCGCGCCGCGTGCCGACGCCGACGAGGAGCGCGTCGCATGGATCGGATTCCTCGCCAACGAGGCCACGCCCGAGTCGGGGCCCGTTCTCCGACAGGGCCTGCACGACCGCGGCTGGGTCGAGGGGCAGAACCTCAAGATCTGGAACCGCTACGCCCAGGGGAAGCTCGAGCTCTTCCCCGGCCACGCGGAGGAGCTCCTCCGCGTCGGCGTGCACCTCATCGTGGCCGCGGGCCCGTCCGCAACCGAGGCCGCGCGCCGAGCGACGACGACGATTCCCGTCGTGGTCGCGACCCCCGACGATCCCGTCGCCAACGGGCTCGTCGCGAGCGCGAGCCGCCCGGGCGGCAATCTCACAGGGGTGAGCCTCTTCGTCCCCGAGCTCGCGCGGCGCCGCCTCGAGCTGCTGACGCACGCGGTGGGCCGCGCCGGGCGCGTCGCCGTGCTGTGGAACCCGTCGAACCCGACCGCCGCCCTCGAGCTCAAGGCGATGCACGCCGCCGCGCGCACGCTCGGCGTCGCGCTAGTCCCGGTCGAGTTCCGTGAAGACGCCGAGTTCGGAGAGGCGCTCCACAGGCTCAAGGCCGAAGACGCGGGCGCCCTGGTCGTGCTGGCCGACACGGTCACGGTGGCGCGGCGCCGCGAGCTCGCGGCGTTTGCGGCGAAGCACCGGCTCCCGGCGGTGTATCCCCTCGCCGAGTTTGTGGACGCCGGCGGTCTCTTGGCCTACGGTCCGACTTGGATCGAGGCGTTTCGCCGGGTGGCGGGCTTCGTCGACCGGATCCTCCGCGGCGCGCGGCCCGGCGACCTCGCCGTGGAGCGGCCGACACGCTTCGAGCTCGTGGTGAGCCTCCGGGCGGCGAAAGCGCTCGGCCTCGCCATCCCGCCTTCCCTGCTCACGCGGGCCGACCGGGTGATCCAATGAGGCGGCGTGTCGCCGCGGCGCTGGCGGTCGTCGGGCTCGTCACAGCCTGCGCGACGACGGGGCAGTGGGCGTACGAGAAGAAGGGCGCGACGCCGGCGCGCCTCGACCATGACCTGGCGACCTGTCGGAGCGAGTCTCTCGACCCGAGCGTCTTTGGACTCACGGCCGAGCAGCGGGTGGACCGCACGCGGCTCAACCGCTGCATGGAACGGAAGGGCTACGCGGTCAGACGCGTCGAATAGCGCCGGCGCGCGCCCCTCAGCGCATGTCGCCCGGCGACTGGAAGCACTCGAGCCACACTCGCTCCGGGGTTTTCAAACCCCAGAAGTTGTTGTCCTGTCCGCCGCCGTAGTTGGCCGCCTCGAGCGCGGCGGCGGCCTCGCGGTAGCGCTCGAGCATCTCGGGCCTGACGCCGGTGCGGCAGATCGGCCCGAGCGCCTCCCGGTAGCGCTGGAGCTCGGCCTGAAACTTTGGCGGGTCTCCCGCCCCGGCGAGGAGTACGAAGAGCAACGGCAAGGCCCCGAGTCGCTGGATCACGGCTCGCCTCCGCGTGGACAACGCGGAACCCGGGGCCCGGGTTCCGCCGTTTATTAAGGATGCGCGTGTCAACAGCCCGAGGAGGGACAGCGATGCGTCGAACACTCGTCTCGGTGGCGGTCGCGGTGCTGCTGGTCGGCGGCGGTCGGGCGTGGGCGCAGACCTATGCGGCCGAGAGTCTTCAGCGGTACTTCACGATCGAGTGGCAGGTGACGCAGAGCGCCCGGGGTCCCGTGATCGAGGGCTACATCAACAACAAGACGGATATGAGAGCCTCCCGGATGCTGCTCGAGATCGAGCGGCTCGACGGCGCTGGCCAAGTCGTGGGGCGTTCGAGCGTCTGGGTGCTCGGCGACGTTCCTCCAAGGAACCACGCCTTCTTCCGGGCGGGGACAGCCCAGGCGGCCGGCTACCGCGTGCAGATCCTCACCTTCGACTGGGCCCCCCGTGGGGGGTAGCGGTGTTATGAGGCGTCGGGACGCTCGCGCAGCCGATACGTCGAGTCGTGACCCTGCTCCTGGCGGACCTCTTCCGCCAGGGTGTCGGAGCTTCCGCCGATCGACACCACGAGCGCGCGCTGCTCGCCGGATCGATGGTAGCTGACTTCCGCGATGATGCGCTGAACGATGGAGCGGAGGTCTTCAAGTTCTCCCCCGACGAGCAGAACCCGAACAGCGGGGGCCGAGGGCATGACTGCGATGAGGTCCGTGCTTCGAACGACTGGGCTGACCACCTCCGCCAGCTGCTCGGAGACGTCGGCCTGGTCGGCGACAGACCCGTCGCGGCTCTGGTGAATCGTCAGCATGGAGACTGCATACTGCAGACGCGCAGCCTGGCGCGTCTCGAGCTCGGTGACCCGACCGAAGGTTTCCTCGTCGACGATGGTGCCGTGAGGCCTGAAGTCCCAGCGGGGCATTCGGTCAGTGAACCGGAGACATCGCATCACCGACGACAAGCCGGTGAACTGCCTCCTCGAGCTCGCGGATATTCCCAGGCCACGGGCGCGCCCTGAACGTGGCCATCACGTCAGAGCGCAGCTGGACATCGCGCCGGTACCGGCGATTGAATTGCTCGAGAAAGAACGACGCAAACACGGGAATCTCGTCCGTTCGTTGCCTCAGCGGAGGAATGGAGATCTCCGCCGCGTTGAGATCGTGTAGCTCGTGCCACAGGTCGTCGCGGCCTCCGGGGTCGACGCCCCGCATGGTGGAGGCGATGACCCGCACATCGACCCGGCGGCTCTCGCCGCCGCCGGTGCGCGAGACCTCCCCGGTACGCAGCACGTGCGCGAGCTTGGGAAGCAGGGCGCGCGGCAAGGCCCCGATCTCATCCAAGTAGATCGTACCGTGGTGTGCGAACTCGAAGCTCCCGAGCCGCCGCCGGATCGCCACGGGCGACGCCTCCCTCTCGTGGCCGAATAAGTCGGCCTCGCCACGGTCGGCCGGTTGAGCCGCGCAGTTCACCTTAATGAAAGAGTATGCCTGACGCGCCGAGGCGGCGTGGATGAGACGGGCCAGGATGTCCTTGCCGACGCCGGCTTCGCCCCGGATCAGCAAAGGCGCCCGGAGGTCCGCACGCTGTCCGCATGCGACGAGGTCGAGGATTTGAGCAGTTCTCAGGATGGTCGGGACACAATCGGTCGTCGCGTCCCCGGCGGACATCTTCTTCCGGCCCCCCACTCAGGTCGGCGTCGGGGGCTGTCTGCCAGCCGCATCGGCGCCCCCTGAGCACCCAACCGTACGATAGGGCTGGAGGGTAGGCGATGCCTAAGACCTCGTCAATCCATTTTTTTTCGGCCCAGCCTCGATTGTGGATAACGGTGGACAAGTGGGTCACCGAGCCTCTGAGGCTTGCGGGATCAGGGCCCCACGACGATGACGGTGTAGCCGCTCGCGGCGAGTCGCCGCGCAGTCGTGGCGGCCTCGCCGTGGCTGGCGAAGCGTCCGATCCGCACGCGGTACACCGTGCGTCCACCGACGTCCGCCCGCTGGACGCTCGCCCGAGCACCTGTCCGACCAAGTTCGCGCTGGAGCGCGATGGCTCGCTCTTCCGCGCTGAACGCCCCCACCTGGACCGTATAGGCGCGGTCCCGCGACGTCGGTGCAGGCGCCGACCCGCTGATGACGCGCAGCCGGATGGGGACCACACCCTGCCCAGTCGCGTCGAGGACCCGTGCGGCAGCGTAGGAGAGGTCGAGGATGCGCCCGCCGGCGAAGGGTCCCCGGTCGTTGACCCGCACCTCGACGGCGCGGCGGTTGTTCAGGTTCTCGACGATCAGCCACGTGTTGAAGGGCAGCGTTCGGTGTGCGGCGGTGAGCTCCGTCATGTCATACACCTCGCCGTTGGCCGTTCGCCGGCCGTGGAACGGGTTACCGTACCAGGACGCGAGGCCCGTCTCCTCGTAACCGATGCGAGGTGGCGGTGGGAGCGGGGCGACGACGGCGCGCGGTCGGGCGCACCCCGTGAGCAGGACGATCGTGACTGCGATCCCGGCCAGGCCGAAGGACCACACTCTAGGGTCAGAGCTAGCGCATCGGGGCCATTCGAGTCCAGAAGTTTCCGCCCTTGCCGCGAACGTGTACCTCGGAGAAAATGCCCGGCGAGCGAGGAGGTCGGCTCCATGGGGTATACCCTCGAGCAGTTCGCGGCCGCTTGTCAGCGAATCCTGACGGACGACTCCGGTCCCAGGGGTCGACAAGAAGTGTGCGCCCTCGTCCAGGACGTCCTGAAGGACTCGGCGTTTATCGCCACACACCTCGGCGACGAGGTGCCGGAGCGCAAGATCCTGTACGAGGATCCGGCGCTCGGCTTCTGCATCCTCGCCCATGTCTACAAGGGCGCCAAGGAGAGCGAGCCGCACGATCACGGTCCGTCCTGGGCGATCTACGGCCAGGCGCGTGGCGAGACCGTGATGAGCGACTGGGCGCTCGTCGAGCCCGCCGGCGAGAACACGCCGGGGAGGGTCCGCCACGCCAGGAGCTACACGCTCAAGCCGGGCATGGCGCACGTCTACAACGAAGGCGACGTTCACTCCCCGCGGCGCGAGGGTCCAACCCGGCTCATCCGCATCGAGGGCAAGAACATGGACAAGGTTCGTCGACTCTCCTACGCGAGGGCGTGACCCATCGCGACGGGAGCCACGCGCGAAGTTGGGACACCCGCGCTGCGGGACGATCTGGTTCGGTTCCTCGCGATCGTCGCGAAGAACGAGCAAGATACGTTGGTCCGAGTGAGCAAGCAGTTTCTCAACGATCCGCGGGTGCGCGTCATGCGCGACCGCCGACGACGCGAGCGGCGCCAACGGGATCAGGGGCGCGAACCGGATCGCCGACGAACCGACCGCCGACATCCTCCCGACTACTGGGAAGACCTCCGGCATCATTCTGTCGTGATCGTCCCCATCACGGTGAGGGCGGATTCACCCGGGACGACTCCCACCCGATCGACTCAGCCAGTTCAAGGAGGCGCGACCATGGAGATCACCGAAGCGACCGCCACGGTCACGCAGCAAATCGACCAGTGGATGCATGAGGGAGCGGAGCTGATTCGCGCCATCCCCTCGGTCTTCGAGGAACGCGACGGCTTGCGGCGGCGTCTCAGGTCGGCCGAGGAAGACGCGCGCCGGCTGGAGGCCGAGATGACGCGGCTTCAAGCCGAGGTCGATCGTCTGCAGCGCGGACGCGCAGAAGCGGTCGAGGCCCTGGAGACCTACGTCGCGGAGATCGGCCGACTGACCGACAATCTCCGCCTCAAGGCCAAGAGCCCGTAAGGCAGGACTACTCGGGCGCGCGGAGCAGCGTCCCCTTGAGCACGCGTGAGCCGTCGGACGAGGTCCACGTGATGATGCCGCCGTCGGCGTCGCGCCCCACGGTGATGCGGTCCTTCTGGGGAAGCACGACGTGCACTTGGCCGTCCCTGATCTCGGCATCGTAGACGCTGCCGGCGCGGCTGAACGATGACGATCGGTAGACGGCGCGCAGCTTCGGACCGTCCATCGGCACCAGCGCGAAGAGCACAATGCTTTCGTCGATAAGGGCGTACCAGAGCCCGGTCAAGCGACCAAGTCCGTCCGGAAGCTTGGTGGGATCGGTCGCGATCGCGGGCCGGTCCGCCGGAGCCGGCACCAAGAGCTCACGCACGACAGGCCAGGGGTCTCCGGAAGGCGGACACGTGAACCGCCCACCGGGGAGTTGGGGGGCGGAGAGGAACTCGGCCAAACACAGCCCGTACCGGACTGCGAACCGGCCGCCCACGCCCCCACCGTGTCCCGCGAGGCCGCTCGTCTCGTCGAGGAGCAGGTACGGCATGTTGCGGCGGGTCAGGATCCGACCGGCGCTCTCGCCGCGAACGACGTTGCCAAAGAGGGCGTCGTCTTTCGGGAACACGACGGCGATCCGCCCGGTCTTCGCGCTCTGAAGCAGCCGGTCGACCATCGACGCGTCAAGGCGTCCGGAGGCGCCGCCAGCGCGGAAGCCAGGCGCCATGGCGACGGCGGCGAAGACATCAGGAGATTCGTCGGCGGCATCGAGCGTCACGTATCCGCCGAACGACTGACCCGCTAGGACGATCTTCCGATATCCGAGCTTCCGCTGCGTCTTCACCTCCTCCAGGGTGCGTTGGACCGTGCGGTACAACGGGCCTCCAGCCATGGTCTCGGCTTGGTTGTGCCGCTTGATCATGATGACATCCCAGGCACGCGCCTGCAGCAGCCGGAACGCCAGTGGGGCTGGTGCCTTGTACGACTCCAGGGTTCCGCTTATCCCGTGGTTCCAGATGACGAGACCCTGCGCCTTCTCGGGACCGTTCAACTCGAGATCGCAAAACGCACGCTCGATCCAGTAGAAGCGGTTTCCCGGCGCCTGTTGGCAGGACATGTCGGCCGACTGCGCAGCGACACCGTTGACGAGGACGAACAGAAGGACAAGAGCGCCGAGGGCGCCGCCGAGGAAGACTCCCGTGGCGGTCTCCTCCTGTCGAAGGACAAGTGGCGGGCTCATCCGCTCACCGGAACGCCGAGGATCCTCCGCTGGCCCCTGAAAGCGCTTGCGCAGTGGAAGCCCTTTCCTCCAGCGTCTAGGTAATTCGCTTCATACCCCGCGAGCCGTCCTGTATTTCCAGATGACCAATTCTCGATTCGGATCAAGCACCGGAGCCCTACAGGTCTCACTTCCGCCAGTTGGCACTTCTGTTGCTCGGTCGGGGCTGAGGCGAACGGACGTTCAAGCATGCAACTCCTCTGGGTGTTCACACTCTACCTCTCGGTCGTGGCGCCAGGCTCTAATGGGCAGGCGCGCCACTTCGAGCCCGACGGCCAGTTGGTCTACCCCACGCGCGAGGTCTGCCAGGCTGCGCGCGCCGCGATCCGGCGCTTGGACCCCTGGACCGACCACTACTTCCTGGAGGACTGCGTCCCTCGAGAGACGGGACCATCCTGATTTCGGTGTGGCCGCAGTTCAACAGATTCCTCCTGACTAAGCTCCGTCTCCAGAACTCTCAGCGAGAGTCGCGAGGTGGACGTGTTGGACGTGGTTCAGAGAGCCCCTCGAGCGACGAGGCCAGCAAAGAGGCGATTTTCGGGGGATGGTGACCCCGGGCGGTCGTGAGACTGCTGCAGGTTTGAGATCCGTGGCGCAGCCGTAGCTTAGCGCGAATCTGCCCTACTAGGACTTTGCTACTCCGATGAAGGCCTTGATGTCCTCAAGAGATAGCCCGGCCTGGCGCAACGACGCGATGACAAACTCGTCCTCTAGCTTATCGCTTCGCGGAACCGATATGAAATGTGTGCCGTTGCTCTTTCGCCAAAGATCAATGCGTTTGTGTTGGCTCTTGTAGGAGTATCCGAGCTCGCGGATCTTGTTAACGAAGTGAGTCTTCGAAATCACGGTCCGACGCGCGAGTCACAAATGGCACATCAAACCACACGTCTTGGACCTTCGCGGGGATCGGGGCAGATTGCCAGCCGCGCTCACGAAAAAAGCGCTGGAGATCGTTGGATCTGACCAACTCATGAAGCATCGCGTTGATCGTCTCCGCAATATCCTCCATTAGCGCCGCGAAGCTTGGCGACTGCACTGTAAGCGCCAACGGGTCGCAGACGGCAACCCAATTGCCGCCCCTAGCGCGGAGAAAACGCCACTCAAGGTTTCCTTGAACCTGAACGACTTGGACGTTGTGGACAGCCATGCCTCTTGTCTTAGGACCCCTATTCTTAAAGGTACCGCGGAGCGGCGCCAGTATCCCCGGAACGGGGAGCCTGTCAATAGGGCAATTTGAAGTATATGATTCTATGATGGTTTCTTGAGTTTTACGACACCCGGTTAGCTACCGGCGTAAATGGGATGGTCAACTGGGGTTCATTCAGCAGGTCGCATTCGAGACCGGCCCGATCCTCAAATGAATGACGCTCGAGGGACTGACGCAGCGGTGATACCACTCGCAACGAGTATTTTAACGGCTGCACTCACCGTCATCGGCGGCGTTCTGGTCTAAGTCATAGGTCAGCTAGCCCAAAAGCTTCTGATCGAACCGCTCATGGAGCAACGCCGCGTAATTGGTGCAATCGATGCCGGACTGATCCTTTGGGCGCGTGAGTGGTCTAATGTCGTTGCGTGGCCTGCGGACCAGAGTGATGAACGAGACAAAGCGAGAACGGCATTCCGCGAGTACGCGACCAATTTAGTTAGCACAACAAACGCGGTGAAGCCGTACCGGATAGCTGAAAGCCTTGCTGCGCCTCGCCCGGATAACGTCCGGCTTGCTGCACGAGATCTAATCGGCCTCTCGAACTCTTTATATGCCGATGCCGAGAACCAACACAACACCAACAGTTTCAACAGGCAGCGTGTGCAGAACATCAGGTACCACCTCGGCCTCCGGGTTCATGCTGATGAGCAACCCATAGAGGCCCAGGAGCCATGATCGCTGCGATCTCCGCCCCCACGTCCACCGACGAGCGTCATCGCGCGAAGAAGCGCGTATGAACCAAGCCAACAAGCGAAACGCGATCCTAGAAGCAGAATACCGGATGGCAGCGCATTGGGCGCATCCAATTCGCTCCGCGATCGAAAACAATCCCAGACTCGCGAAACAAGACGAGGCTTGGAGCAAAGGCTCGCTCTCCGATCGTGCGTTCGCGATAGAAACACGCCTGACGTACTTGCCTCGAATTATCATGTTTCTCGACGACAACCTCAAAGAACTGAACGAGGAGCTCGGCCGCGGGACCATCGCGGGCACCGTTAGCTACCATCTCAGCCGCGGCGCGGCCTTTGCGTTCAGTAATGACAAGGCTGTCCAGCAAGTGCTTTTCGGAGCAACCGCATTCATCACTGAATCGCGCTCGTGCTTTGAGAACCTTGCCGACTTCTATCGTCTGTTTCTTGAAGTCTATTGCAATAGAACGATCAAAGAGCGGGACAGCTATAACGTGGTAGCGATGTCTACCGGGGAATCAGCGTGGGCGGATGCTCTCCGCCGTATTCGTGGAGATCTCATCCACGAGCGCTCGCTATTCCTTGCCTTTGACATTCGTGAAGCCGGCTGGCCACCGATCTTTTCCATGAACTGGCGGCCCGGCCATTTTGGCCCGGATGACCGCATTGAATTGCGAACACTCGTTGCGATCTGGGAGGGTCTGTCCCAAGCTGCCGTAGCGATGCAAGCTAAAATCGTCCAGATCGCACGTCAGGAAGCACATGACTGACCGCCCGGCTGGAGATCCAGTGAAGATTTTCGCCCTTGAGCGCTATCACCATTGGGCGAATGTGATGAGACGGCACTTCGAGTCGCAGCAATATGCCGATGAGCGGAAGGCACATTGGGAACCGTATATGGCGGCCTGGTACGGGTTGCTCTATGTCGTCGTCGAGGGCTGGAAAGAGCTCGGGCTCTCGGATCCTAAGATTGACGAGTTGCTCCTCGACGAGGAGAAGAAGGAATTGCTCCGGCGATACCGAAACGGCGCCTTTCACTACCAGGCTGACTACTTCGACGATAGATTCGTTGCTCTCTGGAGCCGGGACTATGAGGCCACGTACTGGATCCAGCAACTGCACGATGCGTTCGCGCGCTGGATCCCCGCCTGGAATCAGAGCTACGGCCGCTGGCTCGATTCCAGACATTCGGGGAAGTGAGAAACCAACATCGCCCGATGACGCGACGCGGACCGCAATTCGACGAGATCAAGGACGCTGTGTGGAAAGAGATAGTCTTTGCCACCAGTACATACGCTCTTTTGACACGAGTTGTTTTTCCGATTTATAACGAGCCCCGACTTCGCGGTGCGTATCGGTTGCTCGTGCCCATCCTCGAGCGCGTCTTCACCGGGGCCGTGCTGATGGCACTCTGCAGGCTTTTTGAGCCGGCCGCCAAGAAAGATCATGCGAATCTAGCTAGCTTCCTGAAGCGAGTGGGGCCGCATCATGCCGCCGAGGAAGTATCAGCAGCAGTCGCCGAGCGGCGCCATCGCTTTCAACGGACGATCCCACAGCTCCGCAAGGGGATTGAAACCACCTGGCGCTCGCTGGTAATCCACCGCAACGGATACCTCGCCCATCTGGATCTATCGAGGATTGACGAGGCCGGCTTGACGTACGGCGACATGCGAATCGCGCTCGAACAGGCGCAGAAAATCTTCGGTGGTTATCGTGGTGCCTTCGATGGGGTGGATCCCTCGATGATGTTTGAGCCGATCGAGCTTCGTTCAGAACCCGAGGAGTTTTTGAAGAACCATTTCGAACTGGAGGCCGGCGAATGATCGCTGCCGTCCACGCGCGTGCAAGTCCACGACCAGGCCGGCGCGGGCGACAAAAGCGAGTCCGTCGAGCGCCAGCTCGCGCACGTGCGCGCCTACGCCGCCCGGAACGGCTGGATGGTCGCCGACGCGCACGTGTACGTCGACGACGGAATCAGCGGCGCCGAGTTCGGTGACCGCCGGCCCGGTCTCGCGCGGCTCCTGAACGCGCTCCGGCCGCGGCCGCCATTCCAGATCCTCGTGATGAGCGAGGAGTCGCGCCTCGGCCGTAAGTCGATCGAGGTCGCCTACGCCCTCAAGGCGCTCGTCCAGGCCGGCGTCCGCGTATTCCTCTACTGCGGCGCCACGTCGCCGAGATTCGCGAGCTGCTCGGGACGGACATCCCCCGCACGCGGCAGATCCTCCGGCGGCTGCTGGTGGGGCGCCTGGAATGCGAGGCCTTCGACGAAGGCCAACGGGTCGGCTATCGCTTCAAAGCGCGCGGCTCATACGCCGCACTTCTGCCCGCCAGCCTTTCCACACCTGAAATGGTGACCCCGGCGGGATTCGAACCCGCGATCTCGACCTTGAAAGGGTCGCGTCCTTGGCCTAGCTAGACGACGGGGTCAGGCCTCGTCAGTATACCCGACCTACGGCTGCACCCTGAGATTGGGATGCCGCAGCCAGAAGTAGCCGCCCATCGCCGCCGCCGCGAGCAGGTTCGCGACGAGCACAGCCGGCCACGCGAGCGCGCGGAGGATCGGCTCGGCGAAGAACATCGCGGCGACGACGAAGCCGAACTCGAAGAACACGAAGAGCATGAGGATACCGAAGCCGACATTCGGCTGCCGCTCGGCGAGCGCCAGCAGGCGCGCCACGATGCCGCCGATGGCCACGAAGACCAGGCCGTGGACCCAGGTGAACATGAGGACCATCTCGAGGTCGGGCAGCACATCGGTCAAGGGCGTCGGCGCGCCATGTCGGAAGAGCGCGGTGCCGAGCACCGCGGGCGTATGCAACGGCCGGCCGCTGAGCGAGTCGAGGATGAGGAACCAGAGGGCGACGGTGGCGGCGCCGATCAAGCCCGCGATCAGACCCTCCTGATAGAGCGCCGTCGTTCGAGCTTCGGGGGTGGTTGACGCAGTTGCGCCCGTCTGAACGGCCATCACCCTCTCCTTTCCGGGTGTTTGAACCGACCCGTGGAACGAATGGGCCGATTATACGCTTCTCGCGCTCGGCCGGCCGCGCGGGTAGAATCGCGCCGTGAGCGAGATCCTCGAGGAGATCCGGCAGGCATACGCGACGGTGGGGATCACGCTGGACGTGCCGGCGGCCTACGGGACCTACTACCGCCTCCTTTGTGGCGGCTGCGGGCGCATGGTCGGCAACGTGGGCGACCGGCTCCTGCCGGGGATGGCCGCCGAGCTGGTCGCCGAGCAGTTCGACCTCTACGCGTCGGGGCTGCTCGGCTGCCCGTGCGGCCACCAGTCCGAGACCACCCACCAGCTCGACGCCCCGCGCTGGCAGGCCGCGCGGCGACGCTTTGCCGACTGAGCGCGGGGACGATGGCGGAGGGACTGCCGAGCGAGATGAGCGTGATCGAGGACGCCGAGCGCCGCGGGCGTACGGGCCGCTGGCCCTTCTGGCGTCAGGCGTACGCCAAAGGCGATCCCCTGCCCCAGCTTGCGTGCCAGGTGAGCCGGCCGACCTATCGCTTCGACGAAGGTGAAGCCCTGCCCGAGGAGTACAAAGAGCTCCTGATCAAGATGCTGCGCCACGAGGGCGAACGGGCGGGCAACAAGAGCTTCCTCGGCTTCATGGCGACGTGTCTGGACATCGCCGAGGCGCTCTTCCCGACCGCGGAGGCAAAGCTCCTCAAGGCCGAGTACCTCGCCGAAGAGCTCAAGCACGCGATCATGTTCCACCGTGTGGCGGTCGGTCTCCAGCACGACTTCGCCCTGCGCGACGTCCCGTATGCCCACTACGCCTTCCACCTGCCGCGTGAGACGTGGGCGGACGACGCCTTCTTCCATTTCTTCGTGGATCTCAATGGCGCGTTCCACGCGCGCGACTGGCGCGAGTCGAGTTATGGGCCGCTGGCGAAGATGTCGGCGACGGTCGAGCGTGACGAGCTGGGCCACTCGGAGATGGGCTACTACTTCCTCGGCGAGATCGTGAGCGACCGCCGGGGGCGCGAGCTGGTCCGGCGGCTGCTCCTCAAATGGTATCCGGCGGCGCTCGACATGTTCGTCAAGAGCGTCGGCAACGCCGAGATCCGGCAGGCCTACAAGAGCTACGTCGATCGCAAGCTCGTTGCGCTCGGGCTCGAGCCGCCCGACGAGCGCGCCGGCCGCCGCTTTCTCTAGGCCCCGAGGGCGCGCCCGCCGCGCCTCAGGGCGACTCGCTGCGCCGGAGCCCGACGCGGAAGTTCGAAACGCCGACCCTGAAGCTCGTCGTCCCGGGGACGTTGGGCACGCGCGCGCTGAAGTCGGCTTCGCCCCGCGCGGGGAGGGACGCGGCCACGAACGCGATGCCGCGGGCCAGCACCTTGCCCGACGCGTCGAGCGCCTCCGCGGTCACGTACACGTCCACCGCGTCGATGCCGCCGACGTTGCGGACGTTGCCCGCCAGCTCGACCCGCTGTGCCTCCGTGCGCTCGACGCGATAGGTCACCGTGAAGTTCGCTTGCGCGAAGGCCAGGAGCGGAGGCGAGGCCAGCACGAGCAGCGCGACGGCCGCCATGAGGAGCGGCCGGGATTCTCGACGGGGGCGTGTCGACACGGTCGCGTATTATACGGCACCCGGCTGGCCTGGCGGCGGACCGGCCTCCTTGCGGCGCCCCGGCCGCACGCCTGACTTCCCGAGCGCCGCCGCCTGGCGCTGCCGGGCCTCGGCCAGAGCCTGGGGGCCGCTCGGCGCCAGCAGCTCGTAGAGATGCTCGGCGGCCAGCGCGGGCGGGACCAGGACGTAGTCGGCGCCCTCCGCATAGAGCCGTTCGGCGGCGGCGAGCGTGTCGGCCGTGACGATGACGCGCGCGCGGGGCGCCATCGCGCGCACCTGCCGCAGCAGACGGAAATTGTCGGTGCCCTTCAGGAACCAGTCGGAGATGCTGGACACGACGACGGCCGCGCGTTCGATGCCGGCGTGACGTAGGGTGTCGGCGTTGCCGATGTCCCCGTAGTGACACACGATCCCCTCGGTCTGGAGCCGCTCCAGCGTCTCCGGGTTGAAGTCGATGGCGACGATCCTATGCTTCAAGGGCGACCGCTCGAGGTCGAGGTGCTTGAGGAAGGCCAGCCCCTCGCGGGAGACGCCCAGGAAGAACAGGTCGGGCACCGGGCCCGTGCTCGCCGCCGGCTCTCCCGGCCCCTGCCGGCCCCACCACCGGGGCAGCCCGGCCGCGCCGAGCGCGCGGGCCACAGTCGTCGCGATCGCGTGGTTGAAGAGAATCGCGTAGGTCGCGGCGACGGCCGTGAAGAGCAGCGTGTAGAGCACGAGGGAGGCGATCTCCTGGCTCACGTGGTGATAGGCCACGCCCAGGGAGACGATCACGAGGGAAAACTCGCTGATCTGGGCGAGGTTGATGCCCACCACGCCGGCCGTTCGCGTGTCGAGGCGCAACAGCATGAAGATGGGGAACATGACCAGGATCCGGCTCGCCGCCACGAACACGGCCAGCGCCGCCGTCAGCAGGAGCAGGCGCGTCGAGGGCACCGGCATCTTCATGCCCAGCGCGACGAAGAACAGGGTCAGAAAGAAGTCGCGGACGCCGGATAGCCGGGTGACGACCTCGACGCCGTAGGGAAAGGCGGCGATGACCATCCCCGCGATCAGCGCGCCCATCTCCTTCGAGAGCCCGAGATGGCCGGCGGTCCCGGCGACCAGGAAGCACCAGGCGATGGCGGTGATGAGGATCAGCTCGGGCGATCGGGCCACCGCGCGGAAGAGCCGGGGCAGCGCCAGCCGTGACAGGACGACCGCCGTCGCCACCAACCCCACGCCGGAGCCGAGGGAAGCCAGCAGCGGCACGGGCCGGAGCGCGTGCAGACTGGGCTGCAGCGCCAGGAAGGCGATCGCCCACAGGTCCTGGAAGATGAGAATCCCGAGCGTGATCCGCCCGGCCAGGGTCGCCATCTCGAGTTTGTCGTACAACAGCTTGACCACGATGAGCGTCGAAGAGAGACTGAGCGCCGTCGCCAGGTACAGGCGGTCGTAGGCGCCGCCGGTCGCCGCCGTGAGCGCGCCGAAGACCAGCCACGCCAGGCCCACGCTGATCGGGAATTGCAGGAGGCCGCTGACCACGATGGTGCGTCCGGTCTGGATGATGCTCGGCAGGCTGATCTCGAGCCCGATGATGAAGAGCAGCAGAATCAGCCCCAGCTCGGAGATGAACTCGATGCTCGCGTCGTGGGTGACGACGCCGAGTCCAATGTGCGGTCCCAGGACGCCGCCCGCGACGATGTAGCCGAGGATCAAGGGCTGACGGATGACCCGGGCCAGCAACGCGAACACCGAGGCCGCGATGATGCTGGCGCCGATGGCGATGAGCACATCCTGATCCACGGTCGGCGGCACGTCCATCAGGGTCTAGCCCGATCATATCCCGAGCCTCCGGTTCGCCGCGCCTCTTGCGGCGGCCCTCGGGTGCTGGGAGAAGTGGCGAGGGGTAGCGGCAAAGCGGCCATCCCCGAACCGAGAGTTCGAGACACCACATGTCGACAATATTTCCCACGGAGGATACGACGATGGATCGACGGAGGTCCCTACCCCGCTCCGCGTGCCGGCCGGTGTTTTTCGTGTTCGTCGCCATCGCACTCCTGGCTCTCCCCGCGCTCGCCAGAGCCGAGCACTGGTGGGTGGACGCGCAAAGCCACACCCGCTACATGGCGCTGGGCGACAGCATCGCGGCCGGCCGTGGCGCGATGCCGCAGACGAACGGGTACGTCTACCTCCTTTACCGTTCCGGCGCGATCGACGATTTCAGCGACACCCACCTGAGCAACGCCGCCGTGAGCGAGGCGACCAGTGAGAACGTCCTTCTCCATCAGCTCCCGCAGGCGCTTCCCGGCTCGCGCCGCGTGGGCTTCCGCCCGGACGTCATCACGATCACGGTCGGCGGCAACGATCTCTTCACGCTGCTCGACAACCCGGACCCGACCGACCCGGCGGCCGTGATGAAGGTCCTCACCGCGTTCGCGACGAACATGGCCGGCGTCTTCACGACGATCTGCGCGGATCCCCATCTCCGCCACGCGCGGGTCTTCGTCAGCAACCTCTACGAGGTCCCGAAGATCGACGAGCTGATCCCCGGTGCCGGTCTCGTCGTGCAGCTGCTCAACGACGTGCTCGCGACCGTCGCGCGACCGTTCAACGCCACGATCGTCGATATCCACGAGGCCTTCGAAGGGCGGCGGGGCCTGATCCTGGACGAGCTTCGTGGCGCCGATCCCCTCGATGGGCACCCGACGGACAAAGGGCACCGGGTGATCGCGGACGCCTTCCGGGCCGCGATGGCGAAAACACCCGGACGACTCACCTGGGCCGGCCACTGACGAGCCACGCTCGGTTCAGTCATGGGTCCAACTTCCGTCCCACCAGGCGTGATACAGGTTCCCGTCTACCGCGCGAGTGAAGACATCGAGGCGGTTCGGGCCCCACGAGCAGGCCGCGATCAGGTCCCCAGCTGCACGCGGCCGGCGGGCCGGTGAGCGGCGCGGCAAGCATGATGGCGGGGTAAATCTCGTCCGGCGCCTCGGGCCACCCGAGGGAGACGAACTCGCTCCACGCCGTTCCGTCCCACCATTTCATGATCAGATCACCGCGCGTGCCTGGAACGAACACGGCGATGCGATGATCGCCACCCGCGCAGGCCGCGAGAGGTCCCGACAGAGGGACCGATCGCTGAGTGTCGCCGCACTGTAACGCGGGAACGCCGAGCGACTCGAAGCCGCTCCAGCCCGAACCATCCCACACGGTGTGGAGCAGCTCTCCGGTTTGCCCAACGGCCAGGACGTCGATGCGATCGGGTCCCGAGCTGCAGGCCGCCGGCGCCGTGACAAGCCCGAGGGGAACCGTAACGCCGCCGCGCGTCGTCGCCGGCGCTCCGAGGCGCTCGAACGTCCCCCACGTGTCTCCCCTCACGGTCATATGCAGCAGGTCGCCGTCGGGACTCCGCGCAAACAGGTCGATCCGCGTCGCGTCGCCGCTGCACCCGGCCAGTGGCCACTCGACCGGCATCGTGCGACCCGATTCGCTATCGCGCGCGACAGGGGCTCCCAAGGATCGGGCTTCGCCCCAGCCTCCGCTCTTCCACTCTCGGTAGACGAGTTCTCCCGTCGCTCCGCGCGCGCACAGTGTGATTTCGCCCGGGCGCCGGCACACGGCGATCGGGCAAAAGAGATCGCTGCCGAGTGATGTCCACCGCATCCGGATGACCTTCGGGCGACGGGCGTGCCGAGAGCGCGCCCTCTCGCGAAGACGGGGTCTGACAGCCCCCCGGAGGTCCGGGGGACTGTCAGGCCCGGGGTGCCGATCGCTACGCGCTAGGCCTTTCTATGGATCCAGCCGTAGCGCGTGTTGCTCCTGCCGCCGCCCATCTCGACGTAGCGCTTCTTCATCTTCGAGAACGTGTCGTTGGCAAGGCCCTGATACTCGAGCCGAGTCAACAACTCGCTGGTGATCGCCGATTCGAAGTTGGCCGGCACCGCGTGATACGCGCCGCGCTCGTGCCCGTTGTCTCGAGCTTCGTCGCTCTCATCCCTCCCCGCGTTGCCAGCCGGCTCCAGTCCGTAGAGCCGGGCCGAGTTCAGCCCAAGGATCTTCCGCTTCGCATCCTCGTCCAGCTGCGGATAGCCCCACCGGCGACGGATCACCTCGGGGATCTGGTACCGCCAGAACGCTTCGATCTGCCACTGAGGGCCGCCATACCACAGCGAGTCCGAGCCGAACACGATCCGATCCCTTCCCATGAACTTCAGGAGCTGGCCGATGATATGAGCCCACACCGTCGGGAAGGTGACGACGGCGCCGGCAAACGTCGTGCCGAGCTCGGCGTAGACGTTCCGGAACGGCCGCGAGAGCTGCGCGAACTGGGTCGTCCAACTGATGTCCGGCACGCCTTGCCGCAACGGGATGAGCCCGCGCTCGCTGTCCTGAATCGTCTGCAGCGCGTCGAGATCGAAGAACCCGTTGCGGATACATGAGTGATAGATGATGAAGTTCAACTCAGGCCAGTGACCCGCCGCCTTCGGGATGTCCGTGGGGTTGCCGCGCTCGGGGATGTCGGGCAGCCCGGGCGCCAGGCCCTTGTGGATGCAGATGTTGAAGAAGCCGGGGTGTTTCGCCCGTTCCGCTTTGTTTCTGACGACGACCTCGTAGAAGGGATAGGCGACCGCCTCGTCGTCGAGTCGCCATTGCATCATGAGGCTGTTGGGATCGGTGTTCACCTTGGCTGCGAAGGCGATGTTGTAGCCCTTCCAGGAGTCCGGATGGAACGTATCGATCTGCCACTGCGCGAAGTCTCGATAGACGGGTTCGTTGCCACGGAGGTTGCCGATGCCCGGATAGATCTGGCCATGCGCGAGCATCCGCGTCGACCCGGCGATCTTGTTGACGAAGTCTCTGACGCTCGCCCCCATGAACCCGGTCAGATTCTCGACGCCGAGATTCTCCGTGATGTTCTTCGGCGGACGCGTCGGCTCGCCGGCCGCGGCAATGCTGCCGAGGTTGGCATTGCTGATGATCGACACGGCCACCTGGCTTTCGAGGAAAAACCGCCGAATGTACTCCACCAGGTGGAACTCGCTTCCGGTGTTCGGGGGGTAGTCGGGATGGAGCTCTCGCGGGTTCCACGGCGTCCAGGGGCTGCCGAGCTCGTCCAGAAGACCCGCCGCGTTGTTCGGGTTGGCCAAAAATGCCGCTCGCGTCGAGGCCTGCCCCGGTCCCTGGGCGATGGCGCGGAGGGATCGGCCCTGGGCCTGCGTGTAGCGCACCATATGGGTCTGATCGTCGAAGACGAACAGATCCGCCGGGGGGCCGGTCTCGGCGAAGGCCTCGGCTTCGAACATCTCGAGAGGCCTCACGTTGAACATCCGGCCGAAGACCTCGTTCATCGCCAGGAACGCGGCCGCCAGCCCTCCCGTGCTGGCCAAGAACTTCCGCCGGCTGACCCCGAGCTTCTTGGACGCCATGTCGGCCAGTTCCTTGGTTCGAACCTCGACGTGCTTCTGCTTCTGCGTCTGGGGATACGGCAGGTACTCGCCGTTCG
>MNCR01000075.1 GCA_001914535.1 Candidatus Rokubacteria bacterium 13_2_20CM_69_15_1 | reverse complement strand
GACGCTCGCACACCTCCACGCCAGTCGCGTATCCGCAGACGCCGCCGGTCGGCGGCCCGCACGCGCCGCAAGTCCAGAACTGCGGCTTTTACGATGCTCCGATTGTCACCGAGAACGGGGTGCACTCCCTCGAGCGTGGCGCGGTGTGGATCACCTATCGGCCCGACCTGCCCCCGGGGGAGCTCGATGCGTTGCGCCGCTTGGCGCGCCGCGAGCGCTTAGTGCTCGTGAGCCCCTATCCCGAGCTGCCGGTCCCCGTCGTGGCCTCGGCGTGGGGCCGACAGTTGCGCCTCGACTCGGCCAACGACTCCCGCCTCGGCCGGTTCGTGCGCATCTTCCAGAACGGGCTTCAGGCGCCCGAACGTGGCCGGGAGTGCTCGGGTGGGATAGGAACACCTCGCTGAGGTGTCTCCGGCGGGCTCTCACTTCGCGTCGGCCTGAACCGCCTTCTCGAGCTCCCCAACGTGCTCGGCCCAGTGGCGAGCGAGCAACTCCAACCGCTGCCGTCCCGTCATCAGCTCGCCCGTCGCTCGCCGAAAGCAGGGCTTGTCGAGGTCGGGCGCGTTGCGGGCGGCACGCACGAGCCGGGCGTGCGCTTGCCGCACCTGGGCCAGCAACTCGTCGAAGCTTTCGTGCTCGTGGAGGCGGCGGCAGACCTCGTTCACGAGGTCGGAATCGGCCGGCACCGGCCACGGCGGTCCGCCTGCCGCCGCCGACTGAATGCCCCACGCCGTCGCCTCGTGGAAGTAGATGAAGTGCATCAGGATGTCCCGCGCACCCCACCGGTCGACGTGGGCCCGCGTGACCCGCCCCGGCCCGTCGAAGTACGCCAGGGTGTCCCGCACGACCCGGTCCAGGTTCTGGATGAGACCGTCACGGTCAGCGATCGTGGTCATCGATCACCTCGGTAACGTTCAGAGGCCGGCGACGTCGACGGCCTGACCGAGCGCAATGCTCCGGGCCACGGCCTCGGTGAACTCCATGTAGCACACGCCGTCCTCGAAGGTCGTGCGCGAAACCTTTTCGCGGCCGCGGATCGCGTTGACGAACTCCTCCTCGACCCGCCAGCCGATGCGCCGTTCGGCGGGGATCGGAATCTCGGTGAGCTCGCGATCGCCCCGCCGCCCACCCGAAAGGCGCTTGGCGTCGGCCTCGAGCCGGAGCGTGCCGTCGGTCCCGAAGATCCACACCTCGCTCGGCGGCGCCAGCGCCGTGACCGAGCTGAAGCGGAGGTGGGCGACACCGCCGGCCTCGAGCTGGGCCAGGAGGTCGACGTGATCGGGCACCCGCACGTCGTGCCAGGCGCCGCCGGCGTCGCGGCGTCGCGGCACGGCGACCTTCGCCATGGCCGCCACCCGGCGGGCGGGCCCCAGCCAGCGCATCATCGCCTCGTACCAGATGCCCATGTTGAGGATGTTGAGCCCGCTGAGCGTGACGTCCTGGCGCCAGTGCAGGGGCGCCTCGGGCTCAACAAACTGGCCCTGGGCCGCGTGGAGCTCGACCGCGAGCACCTCGCCCGCGTAGCCCTCCGCCAGGAGCGCCCGAAGGGTCGCGTCCACCTCGAGCGTGTGAGGAGCCGGCACGAGCTGCGTGACCAGGTGCGGCGCCCGGTGTGCGGCGGCGAGCATGCGCCGCCCCTCAGCGGCGTCCATGGCCATGCGCGCCTCGCAGAGGACGTGCTTGCCCGCCTCGAGCGCGGCCACCGTGATCGCGCAGTGCATGGAGGGCCAGGTGCCGATGCAGACGGCGTCGACGTCACGGGCCCGCACGAGGTCGCGCCAGTTCTCATACACCCGGGTGAGCTCGAACTCGCGCGCGACGCGCTCGCCGGACTCCTTCGTCCGGTTCGCGACGGCCACCAGCTCGACGCCCGGTTGCTTCTGGAACCCCGGGATGTGCCGGCGGCGAGTGTTGTTGCCCGCGCCCACGAACCCCACGCGGATCGTCCCCTCGGCCATGGCGCGACATGGTAGCACCTCGCGCGGCCCGAGTCCCGGGGCAAGGGAGGCCGGTGCCCGCCCGCGCGGTCGGGGCAGGCGACCGATAATTGACTAAGTCAACTAGATGCTTGATAGTGGCATATACCCGAGAGGCGGGCGAAGGAGGGCGACGATGGCCGAGACCGGCTTCGATGCGCGCGTCGCCGCCGTGCGGCGCTTCAACCGCTTCTACACCAAGCGCATCGGCCTGTTGCACGAGGGGTATCTGGAGAGTCCGTTCTCCCTGAGCGAGGTGCGCGTGCTCTACGAGCTCGCGCACCGCGAGAAGCCGACGGCGACCGAGCTCGCCGCGGAGCTCGGATTGGACGCGGGCTATCTCAGCCGGATTCTTCACCGCTTCGAAAAGCGCGGCCTCGTCACGCGCAGGCCGTCGAAATCCGACGGGCGGCAGAGCCTTCTGTCGCTGACGGCGGGCGGGCGGAAGGCGTTCGCGCCGCTGCACGCACGGTCGCACGGCGAGATCGGTGCGATGCTGGCCAGGCTGTCCGCCGCCGGGCAGGGCCGGCTCCTCGAGGCGATGCAGGCCATCGAGGCGCTGCTCGGCGCGCCGCCCGCGCACAAGGTCCCGTACATCCTTCGGCCCCACCACGCCGGCGACATGGGCTGGGTCGTCCACCGCCACGGCGCGCTGTACGCCCAGGAGTACGGATGGGACGAGCGCTTCGAGGCGCTCGTGGCGACCATCGTGGCGCGGTTCATCGAGCGCTACGATCCCAAGAAGGAGCGCGCGTGGATCGCGGAGAGGGACGGCGAGATCGTCGGCTCGGTATTCCTCGTCGCGCATTCGCCGACGGTGGCCCAGCTGCGCCTGCTGCTGGTCGAGCCGAAGGCGCGCGGGCTCGGCATTGGCACCCGGCTCGTGGGGGAGTGCGTGCGCTTCGCCCGGCAGACGGGCTACCGGAAGCTCACGCTGTGGACCAACAGCGTGCTGCGCGCGGCGCGACACCTCTATGAGGAAGCCGGCTTCCGGTTGGTCCACAAGGAGCGGCATCAAAGCTTCGGTCACGACCTGATCGGCGAGACGTGGGAGCTCGGGCTCTTGCCGTGAAATACCTGCCCGCGATCGCGGCGGCCGTCACCTCCACCCAGGTCGGCTCCGCCATGGTGGCCACGCGATTCGTCGTGGACCAGACCGGTCCCATCTCGCTGGCGCTGCTGCGCTACCTCATTGGATTCGCCTGCCTGCTGCCGCTCGCGCTGCTGGCCACGCCGCGCGTGCGGTTCGAGCGCTGCGATCTGCTGCCGCTCGCGCGGCTCGGCGTCATCCAGTTCGGCGTCTTGATCGCGCTGCTGAACTACGGGCTACGGTTCATCCCGTCGGCGCGCGCCGCGCTGATCTTCGCGACGGTTCCGTTGCTGACGATGGTCATCGCGGCAGCGCTCGGTCACGAGCGGCTCGGCGCGGCGAAGACGCTCGGCGTTCTGCTGACGATCGCCGGGGTGGGGCTGGCACTCGGGGAGAAGGCGGTCCGCCGGGGCGGCGGGCCGAACGAGTGGATCGGCGAGCTGGCGGTCCTCGCCAGCGCCCTGTGCGGCGCCGCGTGCAGCGTCCTCTACCGACCCTATCTGCGGAAGTATCCGACGCTTCGGGTGAGCGCGTTCGCCATGCTCGCCTCGGTCGTGTTCCTCGCGCTGCTGGCCGCCGGCGAGGGCTTCTTCGACGCGCTGCCCCGCTTCACCACCGGCGGCTGGGCCGCCGTCGTCTTCATCGGGATCGGCAGCGGCGTCGGCTATTACCTCTGGCTCTGGGCGCTCGCCCACGCGGCGGCGACGGAGGTCACCGTCTTCCTGGCGCTGAGCCCCGTCACGGCGACCTGGCTGGGGGCGTGGTTCCTCGCGGAAGAGGTCTCGACGATGTCGTTGCTCGGGCTCGCGGGCGTTCTCCTCGGTCTCTGGCTCGCGAGCACCCGGTCCTGACCCTCAGCGCGGGTCGTCGCCCCAGCGGTACTCGCGCGTCAGCTCGTCGAGCTGCGCTTTGAGGGTGGCGTCGATCCCTTTCTCGACGGCGGGGAGGACATCGTCGAGCTGCTCCGGCCGGCTCGCGCCGACGATGGGCGCGGTGATCGCGGGATGCGCGAGGACCCAGGCCACCGCCATCCGCGCGAGCGAGATTCCCGCCGCGGCCGCGAGCGGGCGGAGGGCTTCCACCGTCGCGAACTCACGCTCGTGCCAGTAGCGCTCCGTGTAGCGGCGGGCCGCGGTGCCGAGCGTGAAGCGGGTCCCGGCGGCCGGGCCCGCCTCGTGACGGTGCTTGCCGGACAGCAAGCCGCCGGCGAGTGGGTTGTACGGGATCACGCCGAGCCCGTCCGCCTGGCAGAGCGGCAGCAATTCGCGCTCGATCTGGCGGAAGAGCAGGTTGTAGCGAGGCTGCACGGAGTCAAAGCGCGCCACGCCCAGGACCTCGCTCCGGCCCAGCGCGCGCGCCACCCGCCAGGCGGGGAAGTTCGAGCAGCCGATGTAGCGCGCCTTGCCCGCGCGCACGATGTCGTCGAGCGCGCGCAAGGTCTCGTCGATCGGCGTCTCCGGGTCTGGGTGGTGCAGCTGGTAGAGGTCGACGTAGTCGCTACGGAGCCGCCGGAGCGACCCGTCGATGGCGTCGAGGACGTGCTTGCGTGAGCTGCCGCGGCCCCAGGGGCGCGCGCTCATGGCGCCGGCGCACTTGGTGGCGACGATGAACTCGTGCCGCCGGCCCTGAAGCCACCGGCCGAGGATCTCCTCGGTGCGTCCCACGGTGTCCAGACCACCGCCCAGCGGGTACACGTCCGCGGTGTCGAGAAACGTGATCCCGCCCGCCGCGGCGCGGTCGAGAATGGCGACAGAGGTCGTCTCGTCGCACTGCAGACCGAAGGTCATCGTGCCGAGGCAGAGGCGCGACACGCTGAGGCCCGTGTGGCCGAGGCGGACGTGGCGCATCGGGGTTCGAGAGTAGCACGGCGCGTGTTAGGATTCGGCATGGCCCACAAAGGCATGAAGTTCGGCATCTTCCTCGCGCCGTTCCACCGGATCGGCGAGAACCCCACGCTCGCGCTGGCGCGCGACATGGAGCTGATCGAGTGGCTCGATCACCTCGGCTACGACGAGGTGTGGGTGGGCGAGCACCACTCGGCCGGGTGGGAGCTCATCGCCTCGCCCGAGATCTTCATCGCCGCGGCCGCCGAGCGCACGCGCCACATCATGCTCGGCTCGGGCGTGACGAGCCTGCCGTACCACCACCCGCTCCTGGTCGCCAACCGCTTCGTCCAGCTCGACCACATGACGCGCGGCCGCACGATGCTCGGCTGCGGTCCGGGGGCGCTGGTGTCCGACGCCTACATGCTGGGCATCGAGCCCGTGACGCAGCGCCCGCGCATGGAGGAGGCGCTCGACGCCATCATGCAGCTCCTCCGGTGCGAGGAGCCCGTGACGCTGAAGACCGACTGGTTCGAGCTGCGCGAGGCGCGGCTGCATCTGGCCCCGTACACCGAGCCGCACTTTCCCATCGCGGTGGCGAGCACCATTACCCCCGCCGGCGTGGTGGCGGCGGGCAAGCACGGCCTCGGCGTGCTCTCGATCGGTGCGGGCCTGCCCGGCGGGCCGGAGGCGCTCGCCGACCAGTGGAGGATCGCCGAGGAGACCGCCGCCACGCACGGCAAGCGCATGGACCGGAAGGACTGGCGCGTCGTGGTCAACGTCCACGTCGCCGAAGACGACGAGCGGGCCCTGCGCGAGGTGCAGCGCGCCGAGCGGCACGAGACCGTCACCTACTTCGAGGAGACGCTCGGTCGGCCGCCCGGCCGCGCGGACGATCCGCTGCGCGACGGCGTGCGCATGGGCACCACGCTCGTCGGCTCGCCCGAGACCGTGATCCGCGGGATCGAGCGGCTCCTGGGGTACAGCCAGGGCGGCTTCGGCGGCCTGCTCTTCCGCGCCCACGAGTGGGCCGACCGCGAGGGGACTCTGAGGAGCTACGAGCTCTTCGCCCGCTACGTCATGCCACGCTTCCAGGGCTCGCTCGACACCGTCCGTGGATCGAACGAGTGGGCGCGCTCTAACCGGAAGACGATCTTCGGCCCCAACGTGGAGGCCGTGCGCCGCGCCTACCTCGACGCCGGCCGCGTCGTCCCCGCCGAATTCCGGCAGCGCACCGCCGGCGCGCGCGACGTCGACCCGCCCCCCTCGACGCCGTAAGGGCCCGAGCCGCCCAGCGAGCCGACTGCCACTACGATCCCGGCACGGAGGACCTCATGACCTGTACGACCTCGACGGCTGGACCGTGCCCGACCCGATCACCCCGGAGGACGTGAACCTCGTTCTGAGGAGGCCACGATGACGCAGATTCCGAACCCGGCGAGGGCGCGTCTGGCCGCGGGTCAGCTCTGCCTGGGCATGGCGCTGCGCCAGGCGCGCACCGTTGAGATCGGGCGCGTCCTGGCCGCGTGCGGATTCGATTTCGCGTTCCTCGACATGGAACACAACACGATGAGCATCGACACGGCGGCGCAGATCGCCGTGGCCTGCCACGACGCGGGCGTGACGCCGCTCGTGCGTGTGCCGGGCTACGAGCACTACCTGGCCACGCGGCTGCTCGACGCGGGAGCGCTGGGGATCGTCTTTCCGCACGTGGACACTCCCGAGCACGCGCGGCAACTCGTGAGCAACTGCAAGTACCCGCCCGTGGGCCACCGCTCGCTCGGCGGCCCGATGGCGCAGCTCGGCTTTCGCCCGTACCCGCGGGCCGAATCCACGGCGCTGGTCAACAAGGAGACGCTGGTGGTGACGATGCTCGAAACCCCCAAGGCGATCGACAACGCCGACGCCATCGCCGCCGTGCCTGGAGTCGACGTGCTGCTGATCGGTACGAACGACCTGACACTCGAGATGGGTATCCCCGGCAAGTACGACGATCCCCGGGTCATGCGCGCGTACGAGACCGTCATCGCCGCCTGCACGCGACACGGCAAGTACCCGGGCATGGGCGGAATCTACGACCACCCGACCATGGAGACGTACGTCAAGGTCGGCGCGCGCTTCATCCTCTGCGGCAGCGACCTCTCCTTCGTCATGGCGGGGGGCCAGGCGCGGGTCGATTTCCTCCGACGCGTCAAGGTGCCATAGCGCGAGCTCGACACGGGAGGTCACCTCATGCGAACGCTGATCGAGGGCGGCTGGGTGGTCGCGTTCAACGGCCAGAGCCACGAGGTGCACGAGGCGGGGAGCGTCGTCTTCGAGAACGACCGCATCGTGCACGCCGGCGGGCCGTACGCGGGCGCGGCCGACGCACGCCTGTCGGCGCGGGGCAAGCTGGTGTCGCCTGGGTTCATCAACACCCACGTGCACACGGCCGGCAACGGCGGCGACTACCTGCTGCTCGACACGGCGAAGAACGACTATCGGACCGCGAACTACATGAGCTTCGCGGCGCCGCTCAAGGGGAAGATGACGCCCCCGCCGCCGGAGGCCGTGGCGGCGCTCCGCGCGTTCGTGTTTCTCCACGCGCTCAAGAATGGCACCACCACCGTCATCGACGTCGGCGGCCTGCGCGGGGACTGGGACGGCTACGCACGGCTGGTGGACGAGCTGGGCGTGCGCGTCTACGGAGGCCCGCCGTTCCGGGACCGCAACACCTTCATGGATGCGAAGGGCCGGCTCTACTACGACGAGGACGCGAACGCCGGCACGCAGGGGTTGAAGGAGGCGGTCGGCTTCATCAAGGGCTTCGACGGCGCGGCGCAGGGGCGCCTGCGCGGCATGCTGAATGCGGCGCAGGTCGAGACGTGCAGCGAGCCGTTGCTGCGGGCCTGCAAGGACGCGGCGCGCGAGCTGGACGTGCCCGTGCACACGCACGCCGGCGGCAACCTCGTCGAGTTCCAGCGGATCATGGACGAGTACCGCAAGACGCCGATCCAGTTCCTGGCCGACATCGGCTTCCTCGACGACCGCGCGCTCATCGGGCACGCGGTGTTCACCACGGCGCATCCCTGGCCCCGCTATCCGTTCGGCGACGACGTGCGCGTGCTCGCCGAGCGAGGCGCCACCGTGGGGCACTGTCCGTACAAGTACGCCAAGATGGCCATGACGCTGCACTCCTTCCAGCGCTACGTGGACGCCGGCGTGAACGTGGCGATCGGCACGGACACGTACCCGATGGACATCGTGGCGGAGCTCCGCTGGGCGTCCATCCTCGCCAAGATCACCGACGGGGACTACCAGGCGGGCCTCCACCGCGACGTCTTCAACGCCGCGACGCTCGCGGCGTGCCGGTTCCTCCGGCGCAACGACCTCGGGCGTCTGGCCCCTGGCGCCAAGGCCGACATTCTCCTGATCAACCTCGATCACCTCGGCGCGCCCGTCTACGCGGACCCCATCAAGACGCTGGTGGACGCCGGCTGCGGGCGCGACGTGGACACGGTCATCGTCGACGGCAAAATCCTGATCGCGGGGGGCCGGACCGTTCACGTGGACGAGGCGGAGGTGTATGCGAAGGCGCGAGGGGCCACGCAGAACTACTGGCGCCACGTGCCGGCGTGGCGCTGGGACGGCAACGGCGTCGAGCAGATCATCCCGCCGGCGTTCCCGATCCACGCGGCACGCTGACGTCCGCGGGAGCGGGGCGTCACTTTCGCTTGAGCCGCACCTCTTCGAGGGGCGCCGACCAGGGGTAGGGATCGATGAGCATCAGCGCGGGGTCCTCCACGCGCGGCCCAACGCCGCTCGGCCAGATGTACTCGTAGATGGGCGCGTATCGCACCCGCTCGTACATGAGCCGCTGGATCTGGTGGAGCACGGCCTCTCGTTTCTTCCGGTCGGTCTCCCGGGCCTGCGTCTTGTACAGCGCGTCGACGTCGGGGGAGCCGCCATAGGCGAAGGCGCCGTCACTCGGGACGATCTCCGAGATCCGCGAGGCGGCGTTGCCGTACACGGCGTTGATGCAGACGCAGAGCCCCCGGAGCTTCTTTGAGGCCAGCGCCGAGTAGAAGGCCGCGCGCTCCATCGTCCTGAGCTTCGTCTTGATCCCCACCGCGCCGAGGAAGCCGCCGATCGCCTCCCCCATCGAGAAGTAGGGGGGCCAGGGATGCAGGTCGCCGGCATCGAACCCGTCGGGATAGCCCGCCTCGGCCAGGAGCCGCTTCGCCTTCGCGGGATCGTAGGCGTAGGGCTCGAGGGCAAGGGCGAAGTCGAATTTGCGTGGGACCATGCTCCCCGTGAGGCGGGAGGCCCCGAGATTCTCCGCGTCGTTCAGCGCCCGACTGTCGATGGCGTGGACGGCGGCCAGCCGCACCCGCCGATCGTGCCAGGGCGACTTGGGGTCCCACTGGTCGAAGAAGTCCAGGTAGAAGGTCCCGATCCCGCCGGAGAACGCCAGCTTCAGCGACGGATTCCGCCGCACCTCCTCCGCCTGAGGCGCATCCAGGAGGTACGCGAGATCGACCTCGCCGCGCTTCAACATGGCGAGCCGCGTGGTGGCCTCGGGGACGCTCTTGTAGACCAGCCGTTTGACGTGGGGCACCTTGCGCCAGTAGCCCTCGAAGGCCTCCATGACCAGCTCGACGCCCGGCGTATGGCTCACGAACTTGTACGGCCCGAGGCCGACGGGGTGCTTCTTGAAGCCGTCGTTCCCGACGTGCTCGACATATTTCTTCGGCACGACCCAGCCCGCCCCGGACGCGAAGGTCCCATAGAAGGTCATGAAGTCCGGCCACGGCTCGTGCAGCTGGAAGCGCACCCGGTGGGGGCCGACGACCGCCACCTCCCGCACCTTGTCGTGGAGGATCTTGGCCCGGGCGCGCGCGAAGCTGAACTTCACGTCCTCGGCCGTGAACGGATCGCCGTTGTGAAACGTGAGCCCCTCGCGCAGCTTGAACTCGTAGACGCGTTGATCGGCGCTCACCGTCCACGATTCCGCCAGGCTTCCCGCCATGAGGCTGCCGGGCATGGGCTTCACGAGCGCATCGTGCAGGGCATAGATCACCCAGAAGGGCGTGATGACGCCCACGACCTCGGCCGGATCGAACCAGACCGGGGAGAGCGTCACGTACAACGCCCAGCGCATCTCTCCCTCGGGCCTGGATTGCGCTGCTCCTTCGTCGGGGAGACCGGCGGCGAGCGCGGCGCACACCAGGAACACACAGCCCAGACCACGACGCCGTTTGCCGTTCATGCGCGTCTCCCGCGGTTCAGGGGCCGGGTGGGGTGAGCGCGATCAGGTGCGGCATGACCTCGGTGGTGAAGAGGTCGATCGCGGCCGCCGCCTCGGTCTCGCGCATGTCGCCGAACGTCAGCCGACAGACGAAGTAGGTGCACCCGCTCGCGCGGATCTGGCGCTCGATCTCTTCGCGGACACGGGCGGCCGTGCCCGCGATGGCGATACCGCGCTGGCGCGCCTCGTCGAAATCCCGGGCGAAGCGGATGGGGAGGGCGCCGAAGTCGCGCCAGAGCTTGGTGAGGTTCGCGTACCAGACGGCGTAGTTCGGCCGGGCGAGCGCCTCGGCCTCCCCGTCGGTGGGCGCCACGACGACGTGTCGCGACATGCCGAGCTTCGGCATCGGCGCCACGCCGTGCTTGCGCTGCCAGACTTCGCGGTAGCGCTCGAAGAGCGGTTTCGACGCGTCCCACGTGTTGTTGGTGATGACGTTCACCCGGTTGGTCGCGGCCCACTCCGCGCCCGCCAGGTGGCCGAGGCCGTACCAGAGCGGCGGGTGCGGCTGCTGGAAGGGACGCAGCACCATCGGCACATTGCGGTAGGTGTAGCGCGGCCCGCGATGGTCGAGCACGTCGGCCGTGAGTCCCTGGAGGATGACCTCGAGCGCCTCTCGGTAGATCTCCTCGGTCTCCAGATGGTGCAGGCCGAAGTACGCCATCTCGTAGGGGACGATCCCCCGGCCCACGCCGAAGTCGAAGCGGCCGCGCGAGAGCTGGTCGAGCATGCAGACCTCTTCGATGAGTCGGAGCGGATCGTAGAGCGGCAGGCAGTACACACACGGCCCCAGACGGATGCGCCGGGTCCGCTGGGTGGCCGCGGCGAGGAAGATGCCGGGCACCGGCGCCAGCCCGAGCGGCGTCGCGTGGTGCTCGGCCAGGTGGTAGGAGTAGAAGCCGGCGGCGTCGTATTTCTCCAAAAGGCGCAGCCGGCTCTCGTAGAGCTCGTCGAGCGCCACCTCGCGTCGGTCGAGATGGTCGAAGATCCCGAGGTCCATCACGCCTGAGGGTTGTCGATGCTCACCGTGATGGCGACGCACGCGATGAGCGCGTCGGCGCCTGGCACGCGGAGGCCGCCGGCGACAGGGCGGACGGTGACTTCACCGTGCGGAAGCTCGCGCCGGACGCGATCGACATCGACGGACGCCGGATCGGGGACGCCGACGGTCACGTCCACGAGCATCCGCCCGCCGCGCGCGCGGACCTCCTGGAACAGCGGCAGGCTCGAATGCCGGATCGCGTCCGACACCGCGCGGCAGGCCGCCTTCGTCCCGTCCCCTCCGTGGACGTCGACACCCATTCCGAACTCGAGAACCCAGGGCTTCGCGCTCACGCTCCACCTCCACTCATACGTCCGGCGGCTGGCGACAGAGTTTTCTCTTGAACGGGGCGCACGACTTCTCGGACCTGGTAGCGGAGGGCGCGGCGCATCATCCACCGGACGGCCAGCAGATCGATCAACGCCCGCAGCGCGCGGTTCTTGATCCCGAACTTCGAGCGGCCGAAGCGCCGCGGGCGGTGGTGCACCGGGACCTCGACCACCCGGTAGCCCGCCGTCCGGAGCAATGTCGGCACGAACCGATGCATGCCGGCGTAGGGCGGGATCGCACCGAGACACTCGCGACGCATCGCGCGCAGGCTGCACGCGCTGTCCCGCACCTCGTCGCCCGTGAGCCGGTTGCGCACGGCGTTGCCGACGCGGGAGGAGACGCGCTTCAGCCAGGGATCATGGCGTGCGCGTCGCCAGCCCACCGCCGCGTCGGCGTCCTCGAGCGCCGCGAGCAGGGGCGGGAGATCCCGCGGATCGTTCTGGAGGTCGGCGTCGAGCGTGACCACGATCCGGCCTCGCGCGGCTCCGTAACCGGCGTGGAAAGCGGCCGTCAGGCCCGCGTTGGCCTCGAAGCACAACAGCCGGACCCGGGAATCGTGGTTCATCAGGGCGCGGATCGCGTCGGCGCTCCCGTCGGTGGAGCCGTCGTCCACGAACACGATCTCCGCCGGCAGACCGAGTCGGCCGAGGGCGGCGTCGAGCTCCTCCCAGAGCAGCGAGATATTCTCGACCTCGTTGAACACCGGGACGATGACCGACAGCTCTGGCGCCTGGCTCATCGCACCGCTCTGCCCACGACCACCATGTGCTTGTCCCGCAGGGTGGCAGACGCGAGCACCTGCCACGCGGGGTCCGCCGCCGCCGTGAGCGCCTGCCACCGTTCCGCCGTCATGATAAAGGCGTCGTCCGGGGCCGTGGCAAGGCGGGTCCGCACGGAGGCCTCGTCGCTGATCTCGACGACACGGCGCCGGAGATAGAAGTCATAGCTCAGCCGGAGGTCAGGATAGCCGACCACGGTACCGCCCGGCGGGACGTTCGCGGCGGCCGCGGCCGTGAGAGGTCGCACGTCGAAGGCGCGAGTGTAGCGGATCGGGTAGGCGACGCCTTCGACGAGGAGGATGCCGGCCATCGCGAGGGCGAGCCCGACCGCCCCGGCGAGGGGCGCGCCGAGCCGGACGCCGCGCACCAGGGTGGCGCACGCCGCGAGCGCCAGGGCGCCGATCGCCGCCTGCTCCCATCGCGAATCCGGAACGTACGCACGGTCCTCGTTCTCGACCATGCGCACCAGGGGCGACAGCATGACCCCGACCACGAGCACGGCGAGCACGGCGCACGCGAGCGACGCGAGATCGAGCGCCCGCCGCGCTCGGCCGCGGACGCGCGCCGTCAGGAACTCTGCGGTCACGAGCGCGAGCCCCGGGAGGACCACGAGCATGTATCGCGACCGGTAGGTGCCGGAGATGGCGATGAGCCCCCACAGGGTCGCCGTCCAGAGCGCGATCCGCCGCCGCCCCGGGTCGGGAGACTCCCGCCACCAGAGCGGCGCCGCGACGAGGAGCAGCGTCCACGGGAGGAACGCGGACAACGGCGCGGAGAACGCGGTGAAGCGAGGCAGCACGGGCCCGAGCAGGTACCACGTCACATAGTGACCGCGGAGCACGTGATCGTCGAAGGCGCCCGCCGACCTCACGTGGTACGGCGCCAGCCACACGATCGCGGCCACACCGAACGTCAGCGCGAGCCCGAGCACCGGTCGGAGCTTGGGGAGCGTGGCGAATCCGTCCGTGAAGGCCAGCGCGACCGCGGCGGCGGCGAGCGCGGTGAGCGCCTGAGGCCCCTTCGCGAGAAGGGCGGCGGTCACGCAGCCGTAAAAGGCGAGGACCGGCGGCAGTGACCATCCCGCGCGCTCGGCCCTCAGAAGCCAGTACAGGGCCCACACGAGCCAGGCGTTCAGCATTCCGTCCGGCAAGACCTGATGGCCCATCTCGAAGTAGAGGGGCGTCGTCGCGAGGATCAGGCCCGCGACGGCACCGGTCTGCCATCCCCAGACGAGCCGCCCCACCGCGATCGCTCCCGCCACGCCGCAGAGCGACGAGACGAGCGCCGGGAGCGCGGCGCTCGCCTCCGTCACGCGGCCGAAGGGCAGCGCGGTCGCCGCCACCGCCCAGAAGAAGAGCTGGGGCTTGTTCAGGTAGTATCGGCCTCGGATCTCGGCGACCAGCCATCGGCCGTGGTCGAGGACGTCTTGGGCCAGGAGCGCGAATCGCGCTTCGTCCGAAGACCAGAAGGGGCGGCGCCCCGCGGGGGTGGCGACGAGCATCGCGGAAAGGACGAGCACGCCGAGAATAGAGGCGCCAGGACGCCGCAGGCCGCCGCCCATCGCCCGTCAGGATACACGATACAGGGGTCGGGAGCCGGAGCGGCCGTCGTCTCGGCGCGCGCTCGATTGGAATCCGGCCAGGCGGATCACGGAGGTGCGTGCGTGGGTGAGCTGACCGGCGGACAGGCCGTCGTCGAGCTGTTGAAGGCCGAGGGGGTGCGGTACATCTTCGGGATCGTCGGCGCGACCTTCCTGGACGTGCTCGACGCGCTCTACGACGACCGCAGCGTGGAGTACATCAACGTGCGTCACGAGCAGGCCGGTGCCTTCATGGCCGACGGATTGGCGCGCGTGACCGGACTCCCGGGCGTCTGCCTCGTGACGAGCGGCCCGGGGGCGACGAACCTTCTCACGGGGGTCGCCGCGGCGCACGTGGCCCATTCGCCGGTCGTCGTCCTCGTCGGGGGAATCTCCCTCGAACACTCCCAGAAAGACGCCTTCCAGGAGTTCGACCTGGTGCGCATGTTTCGTCCGGTGACGAAGCTCGCGGTCCAGATCGGCAAGCCCGACCGCATCCCCGAGCTCTTGCGTGCGGCGCTGCGTACCGCCATGACGGGCCGCCGAGGGCCGGTCTTCGTCGAGATCCCCCGAGACGTTCTGAACGACCAGGTGCTCAACGCTGCGGTGCGCGATCCCGGGACTTACCGGGTGATTCACGCGCAGCCCCCGCACCCCGACGCCATCCGCGAGGCGGCGCGGCTCGTGCGGCGGGCGGAGCGGCCCCTCCTGCTGGTCGGCGGTGGCGTCACCTGGGCCGACGCCAACGCGCTCGTGGTTCGCCTGAGCGAGGAGTACTCGATCCCGATGATCACCGCGTACGGGCGGAACGACGCCGTGCCCAGCGCGCATCCTCTCTATATCGGCCCCCTCGGGCGCGCCGGATCGCCGGAAGCGGCCGCGGCCTGCCGGCTGGCCGACGTCCTGCTGGTCCTGGGCTCGCGACTCGCGCACTTCACCAGCCAGTTCGACGACCGCTACATCCGGCCCGAGACGGCGCTCATCCAGATCGACGTCGACAGCCGCGACATCGGCCGCTACTACCCGGTCGCCGTCGGCATTCAGGCCGACGCCCGGGAAGCGTGCCTGGCGCTCCTCCGCGCACTCGCCGGGGACGGCGGTCGCCAGAGCTCGCCGGCGTGGCGCACGGAAACGGACGCCCTGCGCGGCCAACGCCTCGCGCGGCTCGCGATGGAGGCCCGCCTGGAGGCGAAGCCGCTGAAGCCCCAGCGGGTCTATGCGGAGCTGCGTCGCGTGCTGCCCCCGGACACGATCGTCGCGCTCGACGCCGGAGCGGCGCCGGCCTACGGGTACGATCGCCTGCACTTCACGCGGCCGCGCACGTTTCTCACACCGCTCGATCTCGGCGGGCTGGGCTTCGCCTTTCCTGCCGCCCTCGGCGCCAAGCTCGGCCGCCCCGAGGCGCCGGTGCTCGCCATTCACGGCGACGGCGGGTTTCTGATGAACGCGCAGGAGCTCGAGACGGCCGTGCGGCACGGGATCAACGTCGTGACCGTGGTCATGAACAACAATTGCTGGGGATCGGAGAAGGCGTACCAGAAGCACTTCTACGGCGGGCGCTACATCGGCTGCGACATCGGGAACCCGCGCTACGACGCGTTCGCTCGGCTCTTCGGCGCGGCGGGGTATTATGTGGACCATCCCGATCAGGTCGGCGACGCGCTTCGAGCGGCGCTCTCCTCTGGCAGCCCGGCGGTCGTCGAGATCCCGATCGACCCTGAGGAGTTCCCGACCCCCGCGACGGCTGTCCGCCGCCGCTGACAAGGAGGAACGACGTGGCCAAGTTCAAGGTCGTCACACCGGCTGGCGTGGGCCCTGGAAGGCCCGGCTACGAGCTGGAAATGGAGGCCCTCGAGCCGCTCGGGGCGGAGATCGTCGAAGTCGCGGCCAAGAGCGAGGACGATTTCGTCAGCGCGGCGCGCGACGCCGACGCCCTCTACGCCAAGGTCCGTCCGATCACCAAGCGCATCATCGACGGCCTCGAGCGGTGCCAGGTGATCGCGCTCGGCAGTGTCGGGGTCGACTCCGTCGACGTCGCGGCGGCCACCGCGCGCGGGGTTCCCGTCACGAACGTCCCCGACACGTTCATCGAGGAAGTGGCCGACCACGCCATGACGCTGATCCTGGCCACCCTCCGCCGGCTGGTCGTCCAGGATCGGCTGGTGCGCGAAGGACGGTGGCGGGAGGGGCGGCCAATGCTGTACGAGCTTCCGCGGCTCATGGGTCAGACCCTGGGCTTCGTCGCCTTCGGCCACGTGGCGCGGGCCGTGGCCCGCCGGGCCCGGCCCTTCGGCGTGCACATGCTGGCCTATGACCCCTACATCGAAGAGCTGCTCATGAGCCAATACGGCGTGGAGCCGGTGGGCCTCGGCGAGCTCCTGCAACGG
>MNCR01000141.1 GCA_001914535.1 Candidatus Rokubacteria bacterium 13_2_20CM_69_15_1 | reverse complement strand
CCGGCCCTGGTGCACCAATGTCGCGCGGCTTGGACCGTCAGTAGGGTGGTTGCGCGGAACGACGCGTTGCGATCGGGCGACTCCAAGCAGTGCTCACGGGCTGCCGCCGCTGGGCCCAGCTTGGGCTTCGGCTTCGACGCCCGGCGAAGCTCGCGCCCGCGGCCTTTAGGAGGGACCTCCGCGAAGCGTCTTGGACCGTTTGGCGACGGCCCTCAGACGGCCCTCACGCTGAAATGGCTGAATGGATTCCGCTCGGAGAGGGCCGTCAGCCGCTCAATAACCGCGCGCACTTAGGCGCCATCCGGCCCTCGCCCTTTATCTTGCGGTGCCGCTAGGACGATCAGCCGCTCACCCTACACACGAACGGCTTCACCCATCGCTCGGAACGTCCGCCGGCGCGCCTCTCCGATAGTCACGCCGGTCCAGGCATGCGTCGTAGGTCGCCCGATCGATCCTGATCCAGTCGGTCTTGTCGATCCCGCGTCGGTTCCGACTGGTTGGGCTCGAGGGAAAAGCGCACGCGATCTTGATCCAGCGGTCCTGTTCCCGAGCTATGACGCGGATCTCCTCGGCTACCTCCGAGAGGTCCTGGTCCTGACTCAAAACCAGTCCGACGTCGTACTCCTTGCGATGGGCCATGCGGATGATGTCGAGCGCGATGCGGACGTCGATTCCCTTCTCCTCTCCCGAAAGGAAGGTGTGCCGGGCGCCGTCGGGAAGTTTCACGGTCTTGTTCCGGTAGCGAAGCGCCCGGCTGTAGACGTGGACGCCCTGCCAGCTGATCGCTCGGAGCTTCCCTTCCCAGAAGCGATGCCAGAACTGGTTGTCGGCGGGGTCCGGAATCCCGGTGTAGAACCGAGTCTGGACGAGCTGCCAGCCGCGCGCGGCGCACAGCCGGCGGGCGAGCGCATGAACGTCGTAGTTGGGGTAGGTGTAGCCGAACGCCTCTCGGGCGCCGTGGAAGAGGTTCTGCCCGTCAATGAAGACGGCCGTCCGCTTGACCGGCGGCTCCGACGGGCTCATGGCGTGCTACGCCGGAAAAAATAACCCCGCCCGGGCCGCTCGGCATGTCGGGCGGGGAGCAAGTACATCGTTAGCTTAGCAGCATAAGCCTGACTGTCAAGGCTGTGATCCCGCGTGATTTTACCGCAGGGTGCGGCGTTTCTCATCGGTCGACGCCCCTCCAACAAGCGCGTCATGGAACGAGGTCTCGCGCGGCTCCGCCAGATTCTTTGAGCACTTGGGAGCGCCGCAGCACGCCGCCGGGCCTTGGCATCATCTTCGCTCGCCGCCCAGGTCATGCGAGATCCGTGCCCGCTCGAGGCGCTTCAGCTGGTCGCTGTCATCAAGGCCGGTCGCCAGCGAACCCTCTCGCCCAAGGAGGCGCGCCGGAGAGGGTTCGGGCCCGCACACAGAGCGACTTCCGCGCGCTAGAAACCGCAAATCGTGGACACCGAGGGCAACAGGTTGGGTGAGTCGAAGAGGGCGGGAAAGCCGCCCGCGATTGTGCGCCAGCCCACCCGCTCGGGTCAGCCCATGGCGCAGATCCGCGGCGTCCTGGCCGAGCAGGTCGTCGTCAGCAGCGCCCTGGACCCGTTCCTGTCGCTGCGGGCGTTGGCCAACTACTCGTGCGTGAGCGTGAGGAAGCTCCGTGAGTACCTTGGCGATCCGGCGCATCCCCTGCCCCACTACCGCCTCGGCGGCAAGATCCTCGTGCGTCGTTCGGAATTCGACGCCTGGATGGCAGCGTACCGCCAAGCGAGACAGGTCGACGTCGAAAGGATCGTTGACTCGGTGATGCGTGACCTCCGTGGCGCTTGACGACATACCCGATGTACCGTGAGCGTCGTGTGAAGTGAACCGGCAGGACGAGAGGAGGCATAAACGTGGGCGTAAAGGTCAAGGAATGGAAAGGCGCCTGGTGGGTCTTCGTGGACCACCAGGGCCGGCGCAAGGCGAAACGCGCGGGGCCTGGATCGCGCGGCCGGAAGCTCGCCGAGGCGGCGGCCACGAAGATCGCAGCCAAGCTGTTGGACGGCGACACCTCGGTACTCGACAAGGCACAGAAGCCTGCGGCGGCACCGGCGTTTGCCGAAGTCGCGGAGGAATGGCTCACGAAGTACCCGGCGCTCCACGCCGTCCGCCCGGCGACGATGGACAACTACCGGTCCTTCACGGAGAAGCACCTCATCCCCTTCTTCGGCTCCGTCCCGGTCAGCGACATCACGGCGCAGAGCATTGAGGACTTCATCGAGGCGAAGCGGGCGCCAGGCGGCTCGGTCCGCTGGCCCGGTAAGGCATTGGCGGACGCTTCCCTCCGCACCGGTCTCCTCGCGCTTCGGCTCATCCTGCAACGCGCGGTGCGCATGAAGGTCCTCACCGCCAATCCCATCAAGGAAATCGAGTGGCGCGGGGCGCAGCGCATTGACCAGGTTGACCCGTTCTCGGGCCCGGAGCTCCGTGCGCTACTCGCCGCGGCGCGACGGATCGACCCTGACTTCGCGGCGCTGCTTCACGTGTGGGCCCAATCAGGGATGCGAGCTGGTGAGGTGTGCGGACTCCAATGGCAGGACGTCGATCTCGAAGCCGGCACGGCTCTCGTTCAGCGTACGTGGAGCCGGCATCGTCTTGGTCCACCGAAGACTGGGCTCGCACGCAAGGTCTCGTTCCTTCACCCCGTCACTGACGACACGCCAGACTGGCGCCCAGGCTCGACGACAGAGGCCCGATCCGCTGTAACCGCACTGCGCCGGCTCACCATCCGCTCGATGGACCCGGAAGCCTTCGTCTTCGGGCGTGGCCGGACGCCGCGCTCCTCGATGGAGCTACACCGGGCGTGGCGCCGTGTGCTCTTGGCCGCGAACGTGCGCTACCGCGCCCCTGAGCAGTTGCGTCACACTTTCGCTAGCACGATGCTGTCCAGGAACGCGCCCTTGCTCTACGTCCAGCAGCAGGGCGGGTGGCGATCAGCTAGCGTGCTCCTCCGCGTGTATGCCCGGTGGATGCCGCAGGACGGCGCCGATCCGATGACCAGCGAGCGGCCGGCAAGCAGCCGACCGATTTAGATCAAATTGTTCTCCACGACGTAGGCTCTCCCCGCCTTTGTCAGATAATAGGCGGGAGGCTCGCCCACGACGAGGCGGTGATCGATCAGGCGGCGTTCTCTCAGGCGATCCAGGTGGTATTCGGTCCGCGTCGGATTCTCGCCGATCGCGCGCGCCACCATGTTTGCCGTGGGGTCGGCATCGGGGTTCTTGGCAAGCACCGTCAAGATCGCGAGCTGCTCCTTGGGCAGGCTCTCGGGATCCCTGAAGAGATCCTTGTGGGGCGCGGCGGGTTCCTCTACCACGGCCGCCCGCGACCCGACCTTCTCGATTCCATGAACAAGATCTGCGAGATCTGGCCAGCCGCGATCGAAGGCTTGATCGAGACGCCTCTGATCCATCGGCGCGTCGGAGGCCTTGTTGATGCTGTGCACGAGCTTCCGCACGTCCTCCTTCTCGAAAACCGTGCACTGGAACTGCGCCAACGGCCCCGGAACGTCCTTGATGCCGACGCCCACCAGGAACGGAGCGACGCGCGCCGCGTCGATTGACCGCGACATCGCCCCGGCCTCGAAGACGATCCAGAGCTCGCCCAGGTTCTCCGGGACCAGGCAGATGATGCCGAACCTAGTCGCCTCAAGCTCCGAGCCCAGGGCGATGGTCCAGCGTGCCCCTTTGGGAATGTCCTCTGAAGAGACCCACGGCACGGCGTGAGGCAAGACCGTGGGCAACCAATCACGGAGGGCCAGCGCGATCTGGTGACTCCGCAACCCCGACCAGCTGATGAACACCTTCATGCACGCGCTCGGGCATAGCGTGACGTGGGGCAACCAGGGCTGTCAAGGCAACCGGCCGCAACCCCCGCGCAACCAGAGCCGGTTCCTGCCGTCGCTGCGGGGCGGGTCAGCGGGGCGTAACTACCTGAGGACGCAGAATCCCTGCGCCTCGATGCCGAGCGCCGTGTTGAACTTGCTGCGGAAGTTCTCCAGCGCGGCGGCCGCGGTCAGCTCGACGATCTCGGGCTCGGAGAAGTGTTCGCGCACTCGCGCGAACAGTGCGTCGTCCACCTTCTGTCCCGTGGCCGTGATCGCTTCGGCGTACGCGATCGCGGCCTTCTCGCCGGCCGAGAAGAGATCGCTGACGGCTGCGCGCTCGACCTGAGCGATCTTCGCCGCGGACGCGCCGGCCTGCATCCCCCGGGATGCGTTGACGTCAATTCAGAAGGGGCACCCGTTGATCAGCGCGACGCGCAAGTAGACGAGTGCGAGGAGCTCCTTCGCGAGCAGGCCCGACCGGTCGACGGCCGCGGAGAGCTGCTTGGCCGCCTTCATGATCCCGGGCGTGTGCGCCTGGACCTTCGTCGTGTTGAGGACGAAGCCGAACGTCTCGAGCTCTTTGGCGAAGATCTCCTTGAGGATCGGATCGTCGCCGGGGTCGTCGATCTCGCGCACGCGTGGCATGGCGGAATTATACCTCGCTCACTTTCGCAGGAGCCGCTCCTCGATCGCGGGCAGCGCCTCGAGCAGCACGCCGCCGACGATCGCGAGGCTCCGCGACGAGAGTTTGTCGAGCGTGTCCCCGGCGGTGTGCCAGGGCGGGTAGTCGAAGTCGATCAGGAGCGCCGCCGGCACTCCCGCGCGCAGGAAGGGCGCGTGGTCGTCTTCGACTGCCAGGGCGCCGGGGAGGAAGTGCGCCCCGAAGCCCCGCCGCGCGGCGGCCGTCCAGAGAATGTCCGTGAGCCAGTCGGTCGAGAACGACTCGCGGCGGATCCCGAGGTCGCGGTCGCCGATCATGTCGGCGACGAGCACGGCGCGGGGGAGTCTTCCCGTGCGCGCGAGCTCCCGGGCCATCCAGCGCGAGCCGTAGAGGCTGTCGGTCGCGCTCCACGACTCGCGCGCCTCCTCGCCGTCGAACCAGACGATCCAGTACGCGAACTCATGGGGCTGCGCCGCCAGCGCCCGGGCGAGCTCGATCAGGAGCGCCGTGCTCGAGCCGCCATCGTTGGCGCCGACGAAGGGGATGTCCGGGAACCACTTCGTGTCGTAGTGGCCACCGATCAGGATCACGTCGGGCCGACGCCCCGGCAGGACGGCGACGACGTTGGCCATCTTGAGGCGGCCGTGGGGCGTGGCGGCCTCGAAGGGCTCGACTCGGGTTGCGATGGAGGCGGCGCGCAGCTCGCCCAGGATGTACGCGCGCGTCCGCGCGGACGCCGGCGAGCCGGCCGGCCGCGGCCCGAGCGCCACGACACGCTCGACGTGACGCAGAGCTGCGGCGCCGTCGAACGGCGGCGCGGGCCGCACCGGGCCCGCACCGAGTGCCAGGGCGGCGAGTGCGACGACGCGGACGAAGGCGAGCGGGCCCCTCACCGCGTGACGCCCACGGCGCCGTAGTAATTCATCGTCAGCACGAACGCGCCCCGAGCGACGAGCTCCGTGAAGCCGTCGAGCCAGCGCCGCGCCGTCGACGCGTCCACGATGCCGAACCTCACCGCGTGCTCGGCGCGACGCTCCAGGAAGGTCTTCGTCCAGGGCTCGAGGGTCGTGTCCTGGTAGACGTCGGTGAGGAGCCGCACGTCCTGGACCCCGGCCTGACGGAGCAAACCGGGGAGCCGGCGGCCACTGTCAGGCTCGGCGTAGATGTGTGCCGCGACCCCGCGCATGATGCGGTCGGTCAGCGCGCGATCCGCGTGGGTCACGGCGACGGTCCCGAAGTCCTGGTCCTGGACCCCGACGCGGCCGCCGCGCCGGGTGACGCGCGCCATCTCCGCGACGACGCGCAGCGGGTCGGCGACGTGCAGGATCACGGTGATCGCGAGCACGGCGTCGAAGCGGCCGCCCTTGAACGGCAGCGCGGCGCCGTCCGCCTCGCGCAGCGTGACCCGGCTGCGCGCACCCCGGCATCGCTTCCGCGCCTCGCGCAGGATCAGGCGGCTCGGGTCAACGCCGACGACGCTCCCGCGCGGGCCCGCGATCGCGGCGAGGTCACGGATGACGACCCCTGTGCCGCAGCCCACCTCGAGGATCGCGTCGCCGGGGCGGATGGGAACGAAGCGCAGGAATCGCCCTCGCAGGCGCGCCTGGGTCGGGGTGCGCCCGCGCAGCTCCAGCGAGGCGGCCAGCTTCGCCGCGTCGGGCTGCGCGTCGACGTCGCGCCACGGGTCGGGGTGGAGCGAGGGCGCCGTCACGAAGCGGGCGTCAGCGGTTGGCGGCGCGGCGAGCGCATTCGGCGCTGCAGAAGTGACGGACCTCTCCGTCCTCCAGCCGGCTCAGCGCCCGTGTCTTCACGACGTAGGTGTTGCACACGAGGCACTTCACGAGCTCATCGGGGAGCTCGACACGCGCGCCGAACGGTCGCTGCGAGAGCCGGCGCAGCAGCGGAGCCAGCAGCGCCAGCGCGACCGCCAGCGAGAAGAGAATCAGCACGACCCGCATCGGGTTTCAGCGATCTGGCTTGATGGAGACCGCGCGGAGGAACTCCCGGTCCTGGGCGGTGAGCTCAGACGAGACGGCGCCGCGAGGCCCCTTGCCAGCGAAGAAGATGCCCGTGTCCGCGCCGCGACGGAGGATCTCCTGAACGGCGTCACGCGCGGCCTCGGCCGCGGCGAGCGAGGCCTCGACGGCGTCGAGGAGCTTTCGGAGGAGTGGATCGGTCCGGCGTTCTCGCCCCATCGCGCCCCTTACGATACCATACCGACTCGATGGCCTCCGGCTGGACGCGCCTCGGATCCACCGCGCGGTACGCGCGTGGCAAGCTCACGCTCCGTGAGGACGCCTGGCGCCTGCCCGACGGTCAGCACGTCGTCTACCCCGTCCTCCACGTGGGCGTGACCGTCGGCGTGCTGCCGTTCGTGGACGACGCGCGCGTCCTCCTCGTCGGCCAATACCGCCACCTGCCGCGCGCGATGTCGTGGGAGCTGCCGGGCGGGGGCGCGCTCCCCGGCGAGGATCCCGTCGCCGCCGCGCAGCGGGAGCTGCGTGAAGAGGGCGGCTACCGCGCGGAGCGCTTCGAGCTCCTCACGCGCTTCTGGCCCTCCAACGCGTACCTCGACGAGGTGGCGTACTGCTACGTGGCGTACGGGCTCACGGAGGACCCGTTGCCCGCGGACGGCGACGAGTTCCTCGAGCGCCGCATCGTGCCGGCCCAGGAGGCGATGCGCATGGCGCGCGACGGCGAGATCACCGAGGCGGTATCGAAGGTCGCGCTCCTTCAGTACGTCGCGCGACCGCCCGAGAGGTCGTAGACGGCGCCCGTCGAGAAGGAGCACTCGTCGGACGCGAGCCAGGTCACGAGGGCGGCGACCTCCTCGGGGCGCCCGATGCGCCCCATCGGGATCTTCGCGATCAGCATGTCCACGGTCTCCTGAGACATCTGGCGGACCATGTCGGTCCCGATCACCGCGGGCGCGACGGCGTTCACGAGGATCCCGCGGGTCGCTACTTCCTTGGCCAGGGCCTTGGTGAACCCGATGACGCCCGCCTTCGCGGTGGAGTAGGGCACGAGCGTCGGGTTGCCCTCCTTGCCCGCGATCGACGCGATGTTGATGATCCGGCCGCCGCCCTGCTCGAGCATGATCCTCACGGCGGCGCGCGAGACGAGGAAGACGCTCGTGAGATCCACGGCGATGACGCGCTGCCACTCCTCGTCGGTGACCTCCCACGTGAGCTTCGAGCCGCCCGTGATCCCGGCGTTGTTCACGACGACGTCGAGCCTCCCCCACCGGGTGCGCACGGTCGTCGCCGCGCGCTCGACGTCGTCGGTGGCCGTCACGTCGGCGACGAGGCCGAGCGCATGCTCGCCGAGTCGCTTCGCGGCGCCCTCGACGCCGCGGTCGACGTCGACGAGCGCGACGCGAGCGCCCTCCGCGACGAAACGGCTCGCGATCGCCAGCCCGATGCCGCGGGCGGCCCCCGTGACCAGGGCCGTGCGTCCCTGGAGCCTCATGGGCGTCGCCTCCCTCACGCGAGCGCCTGATCGAGGTCCTCGATCAGGTCGTCGGTGTTCTCGAGTCCGATGCTCAAGCGCAGGAGGTTCTCGGGTGTGCGCGTCCCGGGCCCCTCGATCGAGGCGCGGTGCTCGAGGAGACTTTCCGTCCCGCCAAAGCTCGTGGCCCGCGTGAAGACGCGCACCTTGGCGGCCACGGCCAGGGCGCGGTCGCGGTCACCCTTCACCTGCACCGAGGCCATGCCGCCGAATTGCGCCATCTGGCGGCGAGCGATGTCGTGCCCCGGGTGAGACGGCAGCCCCGGGTAGTGGACGGCCTCCACGCCCGGGTGGCGCGCCAGGAAGGCCGCGACCCGAAGCGCGTTCTCGGAGTGGGCGCGCATCCGGTAGGGCAGGGTGCGAACGCCCCGGAGCACGAGCCAGCAGTCGAAGGGCGACGGCACCGCGCCGCCCGCGGCCTGGATCGCGCGGACCTTCTCGAAGAAGGGATCGCGCGTTCGGGTGACCACGGCCCCGCCGATGACGTCGCCATGGCCGCCGAGGAACTTCGTCGTGGCGTGTACGATCAGGTCGGCGCCGAGGCGGAACGGAGACTGGAGTGCGGGCGTCGCCGTCGTGTTGTCGCAGACGAAGCGCGCGCCTCCCGCGCGGGCGATCTCGCAGATCACCGCGATGTCGGTGACCTTCCACAGCGGGTTCGACGGCGTCTCCACCCAGACGAGCTTCGTGCTCGGCTTGACCGCCCGGCGCACGGCGGCAACGTCGGTCATGTCGACGAAGGTCGCCTCGAGCCCCCACCGGCTGAAGGTGTCGCGCAGCAGGCGGCAGGTGCCGTGATAGGCGTCGACCGGCGCGACCACGTGATCGCCGGGCTCGAGCGCGAGGAACACCGCCGACGTCGCGGCCGAGGCCGACGCGAACGCGGCCGCCGCCTCGCCTCCCTCGAGCGCGGCGAGACACTCCTCGAGCGCGTTCCGGTTCGGGTTCGCGTTGCGTGCGTAGAGAAAGCCCCGCGGGTAGGAGCCGTCGGGCTCGCGCTCGAACGTGGTGGACGGATGGATCGCGGGCGTCACGGCGCCGGTGGACGGATCCACGCGGTGCCCGGCGTGAACGGCGAGCGTCTCGAATCTCATCGGGCCTTCACCTCGCGGATGTCATAGTACGTCGGCCGTCGAGGATTCCCCCGCCGACCTTGGGCGCCCACGCCCCTAATCGGCTTCGCTGCCCGTCGCCGCGATCACGACGCACGCGTCGGGCGCGAACGCCAGCGTGACCGGCTTCTTGCGCTCGAGGATCGCTCCGGTGGCGTGGGGCACGTCGGCCCACAGCGGCCGGCCGTGGACGGTCAGCTCGACCCGCACGAAGGGCCCGAGGAACGTCACGACCTCGAGCACGCCGTGCAGGCGGTTGCGCCCGTCGTCCGGCGCGCGCTCGGCGACGACGGCGAGCTTCTCGGGGCGGAGCGACAGGAGGACCCGCTCGCCGTCCTGGCCGCCGTTCAAGGCGATCCGCAAGCGCTCGCCCTCCCACTCCACGACGCCGTCGCGGGCCGAGACGACCCGGCAGGCGAGCAGGTTCGAGACGCCGATGAAGTCTGCGACGAAGTCGGTGCGGGGCCGCGCGTAGATCTCCTCCGGGCGCCCGACCTGCTCGATCCGCCCCTTCCGCATCACCGCGATGCGGTCGGCGATCGAGAGCGCCTCCTCCTGGTCGTGGGTGACGTAGACCGTCGTGATCCCGAGGTCCTGCTGGATCTTGCGGATCTCGCCGCGAAGCCGGAGCCGGATCTTCGCGTCGAGCGCCGACAGTGGCTCGTCGAGCAGGAGGATCTCCGGGCTCTTCGCGAGCGCTCGCGCGAGCGCGACTCGCTGCTGCTGCCCTCCCGACAGCTGGTTCGCGTACCGTTCCTCCAGTCCGTGAAGGTGGGTCAGCGCGACCATCTCGGCCACGCGCGCGCGGACCTTCGGCGCCGGCCAGCGGGCGACGCGAGGTCCGAAGGCGATGTTCTCGGCGACGGTCATGGTCGGGAAGAGCGCGTACGACTGGAAGACGACGCCGACGGAGCGCCGGCGAGGCGGCACGTCGTTGACCACGCGGCCGTCGAAGCGGACCTCGCCCGCGTCGGGCCGCTCGAATCCGGCGATCACACGGAGCGTCGTCGTCTTGCCGCAGCCCGAGCCGCCCACGAGCGAGACGAGCTCTCCCGCGCCGATCTCGAGAGAGAGCCCGTCCACGGCGACGGACGCGCCAAAGCGCTTCGTCAGGCGGTCGAGACTGATGCGCACGTCAGCGGGAGAACTTCTCGAGCCAGCGCTTCACCAGCCGCTCCTTGTAGGCCGGATCGCCCGCCTTGACGAAGTCGATGTTGATCAGGGGCATCTCGGAAATCTTCTGCCCCCCCACCGAGACGTCCGGCCGGGTGATCCCCGCACCGCGCCACGTGGCGTACGCGGTCATCGCCGACTTGGACACCGCCCAGTCGAGGAAGCGCCGTGCGTTCCGCGGATTCTTGGCCCCCTTCACCAGCGCGTTGCCCTCGAACGTCCACGCCACACCGTCGGTCGGATAGATCACGTCGATCGGCGCCCCCTGGCTCTTGGCCACCTCGACCTCGTAGGCGAGCGCGACACCGATCGATGTCTCGCCCGACGCCGCCATGCGGCCCGGCGCGCCACCGGACTTCGTCACCTGGGACAGGTTTCGGTCGAGCGCCTCGTAGTACTGCCACATCTTGTCCTCGCCGAGCCGGGCCGCGTGGCTCGCCAGCAAGAGGTACGCCGTCCCAGACGTGGACGGGTTGGACATGACGACGTGACCCTTGTACTTCGCGTCGAGAAGATCCGCCCACGCGCGCGGCGGCGGGAGCTTGAGCTCGGCGAGCCTCTTCTGATTCGCGGCGAACGCGACCGTCAGCAGCGTCACGCCCTGCCACATGTTCTCCCCGTGCTTGAAGCGCGCCGGGATCGCCTGCGACTCCTTCGCCTCGTACGCCTCGAGCAGTCCCTTCGTGGCCGCGCCCGTCAGGTAGTCGTTGAAGACCCCCCAGATCACGTCCGCCTGCGGGTTCGCCTTCTCCGCCTCGACGCGGGCTATGGTGGGTCCCGTCGAGCCCCGGATGTACGCGGCCTTCGTGGCGAGGTCGGGCAAGTCCTTCTTGAACTGCTCCCAGAAGGTCTTCAGCTCGTTCTCCTCGTAGGCCGTGTAGATGACGAGCCGCTCCTCGGCCGCCGGCGCCAGGCGTGGCGTCGCGGGCACGAGCAGGGCGAGCACCAGCACGAGCCGAAGCAGAGAGCGCATGGACGGTTCTCCTTGTGCTTAGAGCTTCAGGACGGCGACGCGGTCCCCACCGACCAGCGCGCGGAGGAGCAGCACCGAGCCGACGACGATCACGATGATGATCGTGCCCAGCGCGCACGCCGCCCCCAGGTATCCATTCTCGACCTGGTTGAGGATCGCCACGGAGCCGAGGTTGAACCCCGGGTAGATGAGGAAGATCACCGCGCTGACGGTGACCATCCCGTTGATGAAGAAGTAGACGAAGATCGAGAACGCGGCTCCGGTGAGGAGCGGTATCACCACGCGCGCGAACGTCCGGACGCTGCCGGCGCCCAGGCTCACCGCCGCCTCCTCGATGGCGGGGTCGATCTGCTTGAGCGCGTTGATGCCGGCGAGGACGGCGACGGGGAACTTCCAGAACACGACGCTCGCGGCGAGGATCCAGATCGTCCCGGTCAGAAGGAGCGGTGGCACGTTGAACGCGAGGATGTAGCCCACGCCGATCACCGTCCCCGGCAGCGCCGCCGGCAGCAGGCTCAACGCTTCGATGACCCGACGGCCCGGCGGACGCTTGCGCTCCACGACGTACGCGGTGACGAGCGCCACCACCGTGCCGATGACGCCGGAGAGGAGTGCCAACTTCACGCTGTTGCCGATCGGCCATGCGCCCTCGGCGCTCGACGCGAAGGCGTAGTGGCGGAGCGAGAGGGACCAGTCGCTGCCCCAGAGTTGCACGACGGAGCCGAGCGGGATCAGTGCGTAGATGAGCGCGACCCCGAGTGCGACCCCGCCGGACAGGACGAACAGGGTCCAGCGCAGAGCCGGGGGCATCGGCCGGGTCGCCATCCGCGCCCCCGCGGAGACCGTGACGTAGGACTGGCTCCCCACCCAGCACGCGTTGACCAGGTAGGCCACGAGGCACGGGACGATCAACACGGCCGACATCGCGCTCCCCGCGGCGAAGTTCGACATCCCGATCACCTGCGCGTAGATCTCCGTCGCGAGGACATTGTAGCGGCCGCCGATCAGGATCGGGTTGCCGAAGTCCGTCATGCACAGGATGAAAACGATCAGGGCCGCCGAGGCGAGCCCCGGCCGCGCGAGTGACAGCGTCACGCGCCGGAGTGTCGTGAGCGGTCCGGCCCCCAGGTTCTCCGCCGCCTCTTCGAGTGACACGTCGATGGCGCCGAGCACGTTCACCAGGAGGATGTACCCCTGCGGCAGGAACGTGAAGACCTGCGAGACGACGATGCCCGTGAAGCCGTAGATGGACCAGTCGAGGTGGAGCGCCTGCGTGATCACACCGTTCCGGCCCAGAAGAAGGATGAACGCGAGCGACACGAGGAACGGCGGTGAGATCAGCGGCAGGAGGCTCATGAGCGAGACGAAGCGCTTGCCCGGGATGTCGGAGCGCGTCACCGAGTACGCCAGCACCAGCGCGACCGCCACCGTGATGGCCGTCGAGACCGCGGACACCACGAGGCTGTTGACGAGGATGCGAAGGAGCCGCGACGAGCTGAAGAAGTCGGCGTAGTTGCCGAGGGTGAGCCCCGCCGGCCCCGCGAGGCTCGTCGCGAGCACCCGGAGGACGGGCCAGACGACGAAGGCGAGGAGCAGGAGCAGGATCGCGGCGGCGCTCGCCGCGTCTGTTGTCAACCAGGTCTGCTGTATCGGAATCCGCGAGGCCGGGAGAGCCGAAGGTGGCCCGAGAGAGGAGCGTGCAGCTCCGGACGGCGTGTCCATGCCGTTCCTTGGATCCATTATCCGGCCGTGAAGCCGCCATCGACGATCAGCTCGGCGCCCGTCATGAACGAGGAGTCCTCGCTCGCGAGGAAGAGCGCCACCGACGCGATCTCACGCGGCTGCGCGATGCGACCGAGGGGGATCCCCGTCGCGAACTCCGCGCGGAGCGCCTCGGTGAGGTAGGGAGCCTGGAGCGGCGTGTCCACGATCCCCGGATGAATGATGTTGCACCGGATCCGGTCCTTTGCGAACTGGATCGCCAGCGACTTGGTCAGCGCGATGAGCGCGCCCTTGGCGGCGGTGTACGCGTCCTGGGCGCGTGTGAAGCCGACGAGCGCCGAGACCGAGCCCATCAGGATCACCGAGCCACCGCCGGCGCGCCGGAGCTCCGGGATCCCGTACTTCGTCACCCAGAAGGCGGACTTGAGGTTGATGGCGATCACGCGGTCCCACGACGTCTCGTCCGTCTCCAGCACCGAGCGATCGCGGTCTTTCCAGAGCACGCCGGCGTTGTTATAGAGGACGTCGAGCCGGCCGAAGTGGCGCGCGCCGTCCTCGACCATGCGACGGACGTCCCTCTCGATCGCGACGTCTCCACGCGTGGCGAGGGCTCGCCCGCCGCGCCGCTCGACGAGGGCGACGGTCTCCTTCGCGGCCTGCTCGTCGATGTCGGCGACGACGACGCTCGCACCCTCCTCGGCGAAGAGCACCGCGGCCTCCCGCCCGATGCCCATGCCGCTTCCGGTGATGAACGCGACCCTGCCCGCGAGCCGTCCGGCCATCTATTGAACAGGGCACGGGCACCCGGGCTGTCGCCACGCCCGTGCCCCGCCGCAATCCCGCCTCACGACTGTTCCCACCCGCGATCTCAGCCGGCGCATCACGACGGCGATAAGACCGGTCCAGATGCGAGGCGGCGACGGGAGGGGCGACCGAGGCGTATGCCGCATACGTCGCAGGGAGCCCCGACCGAGCCAACGACGCAGATGGGCCGGTCTCATCGCCGTCGTCAGATCCGCTCGAAGTTGCGCATAAGCTCCCAGTCGGTGACCGCCGCGTCGAACGCCTGCTGCTCGAGCCGCGCGGTGTGCAGGTAGTGCTCGACGACTCGCTCGCCGAGGGCCGCGCGCGCGATCTTCGAGCGCTCGAGCTCGACGACCGCCTCGCGGAGCGTCTTGGGCACCTGGGGGAGCGTCGCGTCCTCGTACGCGTTGCCCTCGTAGAGCTTGGGCGCTTTGAGCCGGCTCGTAATGCCGTGGAGCCCCGCGGCGATCGTGGCAGCGAACGCGAGGTAGGGGTTCGCGTCCGCACCGGGGATCCGGTTCTCGACGCGAAAGCCTTGGCCCTCGCCGCAAAGCCGGAAGCCGCACGTGCGGTTATCCCATCCCGCGACGATGCGCGTGGGCGCGAAGGAGCCCGACTGATAGCGCTTGTAGGAGTTCACGCTCGGCGCGTAGAAGTACGCGAGCTCGCGGGCCATGGCGAGCTGGCCCGCGAGCCAGTGGCCGAAGAGCGGCGAGCCCCCGCGCGCCGACCCACCGGCGCCGGCGGCGAAGAGGGCCTTCCGGCCGGTCTTGTCCCAGAGCGACGAGTGGAGATGGAACGACGAGCCCGCGGCGCCCGCGTCGTATTTCGCCATGAAGGTGACCGCCGCGCCCGAGAGGTGCGCGATCTCCTTCGTTCCGTGCTTGTAGAGCGCGGCGCGATCGGCCATCTCGAGCGCCTCGGCATACCGGAGGTTGATCTCCTCCTGACCACGGCCCCATTCGCCCTTCGACGTCTCGATCGGAACGTCGGCGCCCTCCATCCCGTTTCGGATCGCGCGAATCAGCGGCTCCTCTTTCGTCGTCTGGAAAATATGATAGTCTTCCAGATAGCTCGCGACGGGCGTCATGCGTTGATAGCGTTTCGCGCGCGCCTCCTCGAAGGACTCCCGGAAGCAGTAGAGCTCGAGCTCGGCCGCGGTCTTGACGACGAATCCCTGGGCCGCGGCGCGCTCGACCTGCCGCTTGAGCACCCAGCGTGGCGCCTCCTCGATCGGCTCGCCCGCTTCCGTGTAGACGTCGCAGAAGACGAGCGCGGTCTTGGGCAGCCACGGGATGCGGCGGAGCGTCCCGAGATCCGGGACGACCTTCATGTCGCCGTAGCCGCGCTCCCAGGACGTGAGCTTGAAGCCCGGCAGGGGCTCCATCTCCATGTCGACAGTGAAGAGATAGATGCAGGCGTGCGCGCCCTCGTCGGCGACGTGGTCGAGGAAGTAGCTCCCGACGACGCGCTTGCCCATCAGGCGGCCGAACGTATCGGGAAAGACGGCGAGCACCGTGTCGATCTCGTCGCGGCGGACGAGCTGCTCGAGCTGCTTCCGCGCGAGACGACCCGGCATGACGCGGATAGTAGCGCAGCCGAGCCGCCTGTGTCATCCTCCCGGGCGCGCGCCGCGCGCAACCCGTGAACAGCCGGCGAGAGCGGATCGGCTGGTACTTCTACGATTGGGCGAACTCCGCGTTCCCCGCGACGGTGGTGACGGTGTTCCTCGGCCCCTGGCTGACCACCGTGACCAAGGCCGCCGCCGGCGCCGACGGGTTCGTCTACCCCCTCGGCATCAAAGTCCACGCCGGATCGTTCTTCCCCTACGTGGTGTCGCTGTCGGTGCTGGTCCAGGTCGCGCTGCTCCCCATCCTGGGCGCCGTCGCCGACTCCTCGCACCGGAAAAAGGAAATGCTCGCGCTGTTCGCCTACGCGGGCGCCGGCGCCACGCTCGGCCTCTGGAGCGTCGACGGGACCCGCTATCTCCCGGGCGGCGTCCTCTTCCTGATCGCCAACGTGAGCTTTGGGGCATCGGTGGTCTTCTACAACGCGTTTCTACCCGAGATCGCACCGCCCGACCGGCGCAATGCCGTGTCGTCTACCGGCTGGGCGCTGGGCTATCTGGGCGGCGGCCTTCTGCTCGCCCTGAACCTCGCGCTGTTCTCGCACGCGGCGGCGCTCGGGTTGTCCACCGGCGGCGTCGTGCGGCTGAATCTCGCGTCGGCGGGGGCGTGGTGGGCTGTCTTCACGCTGATCCCGTTACTCACCCTCAGGAACCGCGCGCCCGCGCGCCTGCCGCTCCCCGGCCAGAGCTATCTGACGGTCGGCTTCCGCCAGCTCCGCCGCACCCTGGGCGACGCGCGACGCTATCCGCAGACGGTCCTCTTTCTCGGCGCCTACCTGTTCTACAACGACGGAATCCAGACGGTCATCGCGCTGGCCTCCCAGTTCGGCCAGGAGGAGCTCGGGCTGCCGATCTCCACGCTCACCGCCGTCATCCTGATGGTGCAGTTCGTCGCGTTCCTCGGCTCGCTCCTCTTCGAGAGGGTGGCGGCGGCGATCGGCACCAAGCGGGCCGTCGTGGTGAGCCTGGTGATCTGGACCGCCACCGTCACCTACGCGTACGGCTGGCTCCGGACGGGCGCTCAGTTTTTCGTCCTCGGCGCGGTGATCGCGCTCGTGCTCGGCGGAAGCCAGGCGCTGAGCCGCGCGCTCTACTCGCACATGATCCCGAAGGGGCAGGAGGCGGAGTACTTCAGCCTGTACGAGGTGAGCGAGCGGGGGACGAGCTGGCTCGGGCCGCTTCTCTTCGGTCTGGCGCTGCAACTCACGGGGAGCTACCGGATCGCGATCCTTTCCCTGTCGGCGTTCTTTCTGCTCGGCCTCGCCATCCTCCTCCGGGTGGACGTGAGGCGGGCGGTCGTCGAGGCGGGCAACGAGCCTCCCGCGGGTCTTTGAGAGCGTGTGGGACGAACCGTTGTTCGAGCGCCGGCTTTGCCGGCGCAATCGATCCTGGGGGGAGGCTTCGGAAGGGGGGCGAAGCCCCCCTCCGAGTGAACTAGCCGGTCTGGATCGGCACGGGCGGCACGAGCAGAACCATCAGCACAAAGCACGCGAAGCCGACGACGCGCCGGCCCAGCGAGAGCGGGGTCACGTCGTCCAGGGGCGGGCTGTGATGGAACCCGATCAGGAAGAAGACCAGCGCGGCCCAGACGAACCAGTTCGGCGACCACGTGAGCACGCCCATCAGCACGAGACCCGCGACGGTGAGGATCCCCACCGTGCGGTGACGACGACCGAAGAGCGCGTACGCGATCCGCCCGCCGTCGAGCTGTCCCACCGGGAACAGGTTGAGCGCGGTCACGAGGAACCCCGCCCACGCGGCGTCGGCCATCGGATGCGTGAAGATCATGGAGCCGCCGGGAATCGGCCCGAACCGGAGATACGCGAGCCAGCGGATGAGGAGCGAGTCGCCGAACGCGAGGTAGCCCTCCGGCGGGGTCGGCGTCACGGTGGACCAGCTGAGGCCGATGACTACCGCGGGCAGCGCGACCGCGAGGCCGGCAAGCGGGCCTGCGGCGGCGATGTCGAAGAGTGAGTTCCGGTCGCGCGCGGGCGACCGCATCCGGATGATCGCGCCCATCGTCCCGAACAGGAACAGCGGCGGCGGCGCCGGGATGAAGAACGGCAGGCTCACCTGCGCGCGGTAGTGGCGCGCCGTGAAGTAGTGGCCGAACTCGTGCACGCCGAGGATCGCGAGGAGGGTGCACGCGAACGGGACGCCGGACAAGAACCACGCGGGCCCCGACGCCGCGCGGAATGCGTCGAAGGTCGGCGAGCCCGTGAAATTCGCGCCCGCGACGAGAGTGGAAGCGCACGTCAACAGGAACAGGACCACGTTGACGGTCACGCGCGGGCGCTCGACGACCTCGGCGAGCGGCCACGCCTGGACGACGACGCCGTCACCGTCGGCGCGGATGAAGGGCGTGTAGCCGAAGGCGCGGAAGCGCTCGAGCAACGCGTCCACCGCCCGCGACGGCGACACGCGCAGGTCGCCTCGGAAGGCGACGACGCCGCCCCGGATCTGGCGCTCGCGCACGATGAGGACGTCCTCGACGTTCTCTCGCAGGAGCGCCTCCGTCACGAGCAGGTCTTCGGCTGGTGGCGGCCCGGCGGGCCGACGATCGCGGAACGGCCAGAACCGCATGCGTTCAGCCTACCACAGCGCCAGACGGCCGATCACGCGCCGCACCGCCTCGAGGCCTCCCTCGAGGTAGATCGCGCCGAGGAGCGCCTCGAGCGCCGTGGCGAGGATCGACACGCGTGTCCGCCCGCCTGTCTGCGCCTCGCCCCGACCGAGGCGCACGATCGCGCCGAGGTCGAGCTCGGCCGCCCAGCGCGCGAGGCGCTCGCCCGACACGAGCTCGGCGCGGCGGGGCGTCAGCACGCCGACGGGCGCGTCGGGGTCGGCGGCGAGCAGGTGCTCCGCGATGACGAGTCCGAGCGCGGCGTCGCCGAGCAGCGCGAGCGGCTCGTGGTCGCGCGTCGACGGGTGCTCGTTCGCGTACGAGGCATGAGTGAGCGCCCGTTCGAGGAGCGCCGGGTCGCGGAAGCGGTGGCCGAGCCGGCGCTCGAGCTCCGCCACGCGGACGGGATCCACTACTTGAGGTACTTGCGGAAGACGAGCGTGGCGTTCGTGCCGCCGAAGCCAAACGCGTTCGAGAGTGCGATCTCGACATCCACCTTGCGCGCCTGATTCGGCACGTAGTCGAGGTCGCAGTCCGGATCCGGTGTCTCGTAGTTGATCGTCGGCGGCAGGACGCCGTGGTGCAGGGCGAGCACAGTCGCGATCGCCTCGACGCCGCCGGCGGCGCCCAGGAGATGGCCCGTCATGGACTTCGTGGACGAGACGGCGACGCGCCGGGCGTGCTCGCCGAAGACGCGCTTGATCGCGAGCGTCTCGAACCGGTCGTTGTACACCGTAGACGTCCCGTGCGCGTTGATGTACCCGACGTCGGAGGCGCCGAGCCGCGCGTCGGCCAGGGCGGCCGCCATCGCGCGTGCCGCCCCGTCTCCCTCGGGGTCGGGCGCGGTCATGTGGTGCGCGTCGCCGGTCAGTCCATACCCGATGATCTCCGCGTAGATCCGCCCGTCGCGGCGGACGGCGTGGTCGAGCGACTCGAGCACGAGCACGCCCCCGCCCTCGCCGCAGACGAAGCCGTCGCGGCCGGCGTCGAAGGGCCGCGACGCCTTCCCCGGCTCGCCGTTGCGGGTGGACATCGCCTTCATCGCGCAGAACCCAGCGATCGTCAGCGGGATGATGATCGCCTCGGCGCCGCCCGCGATCATGACGTCCGCGTCGCCCCGCTGGATGTGCCTGAGCGCGTCGCCGATCGCGTGGTTGCCGGTCGCGCAGGCGGTCACGACCGCCGAGTTCGGCCCCTTCGCGCCGAAACGCATGGACACAAGCCCCGACGCCATATTGACGATCATCATCGGGATGAAGAAGGGCGACACGCGGTCCGGTCCCTTTTCCCGCAGCGTGTCGTGGTTGGAGAGCAGGGTCTGGATACCGCCGATCCCCGAGCCGATCAGCACGCCGAAGCGATCGCCGTTCACCTTCGCGATGTCGAGCCCGGCGTCCTCGACAGCCATCACGCTGCAGGCCATCGCGTATTGGAGGAACTGGTCGAGGCGCCGCGCCTCCTTCTTGTCCACGTACTTCAGCGGGTCGAAGTTCCGTACCTCGGCCGCGATCCGGGTCGGGTAGAGGAACTCGCCCTGCGCGTTCTTGACGTGCGCGTCGAACTTGGTGATCGGGCCGACACCCGAGCGCGCCTGCTTCAGCGCGGACCAGAACTCGTCCGCGGTGTTCCCCATCGGCGTGAGCGCCCCGAGCCCGGTGACGACAACCCGCCGCGCGTCCACGGCCTAGGAGTTGTCCTTGATGTACTGGACCGCGTCGCCGACGGTCACGATCTTCTCGGCATCCTCGTCGGGGATCTGGATATCGAAATGCTCCTCGAGAGCCATGACGAGCTCTACCGTGTCGAGCGAGTCAGCGCCCAGGTCCTCGATGAACTTCGCGTTCGGGGTGACGTCGTCCTCCTCCACCCCGAGCTGCTCGACGATGATCTCCTTCACCTTCTCCTCCACCGACTTCGCCATGAGCCCGTCACCTCCACGCTAGGGATGCGCTACATGTACAGCCCGCCGTTGACGTGGAACACCTGGCCCGTGATGTAGGCGGCCCCGTCTCCGGCGAGGAATCGTACCACCTCGGCGACCTCGCGAGGCGTCCCGACACGCTTGAGCGGCACCTGCGCGAGCAGCGCCTCGCGCGCCTCCGGGGAGAGCGCGGCGGTCATGTCCGTCTCGATCAGCCCCGGCGCGACGGCGTTGACCAGAATGGACCAGTGCGCCAGCTCGCGCGCCGCCGCTTTCGTGAACCCGATGAGCCCCGCCTTCGCCGCGGAGTAGTTCGCCTGCCCCGCATTGCCCATGGCGCCCGACGTCGACGCGATGTTGATGACCCGGCCGCCGCTCTTCTGCCGAATCATGAGCTTCGTCGCCGCGCGCGTCATGAGGAACGCGCCGCGGAGGTTGACTTCCATGACATGGTCCCAGTCCTCGTCCTTCATACGGACGAGGAGACCGTCGCGAATGACGCCGGCGTTGTTGACGAGGATGTCGACGCGGCCGAACCGCTGCTTGGCTGCGTCGACCAGGCGCTCGGAACCGCACCGCCATGCGCCTCCAGTTCCTTCGCGATGCGCTGGAGCCGGGCCGCATCGCGGCCCGAGACTACCACGGCGGCGGCGTCTTCGGCCAGCAACGCCGCGATCACGACGCCGATGCCACGGCTGCCGCCGGTGACGATCGCCACGCGGCCGTCGAGGGGGCCCTTCTGCGCTGCCACGCTCACGCGCGCGCCTCGACCGCAGCGAGCGCCCGCTCGAGCCCCGCCGGGTCTTCGACCGAGAGTCCCCGGGCGCCGTCGACGGTGCGCTTGAGGAGCCCGGTCAGCACGCGCCCTGGCCCGATCTCGACAAAGGTCGAGGCCCCCTCGGCCGCGACGCGCTTGACGCAGTCGGCCCAGCGGACCGGGCTCGCCACCTGCCTGAGGAGAAAAGGCTTCACCTCCGCCGCCGTGCGGGTGACGCCCGCATCGACGTTCCGCACGACGGGGATCGCGGGATCGGCGACCGAGACCCCGCCGAGCTCGCGGGCGAGCTTCTCGGCGGCCGGCGCCATGAGCGCGCAGTGGAAGGGCGCGCTCACCGGGAGCATGACGCTCTTCTTACCGCCCCGGGCGGTGGCGAGCGCGACGGCGCGCTCCACCGCGGCGCGGTGGCCTGCGACGACGATCTGCTGCGCCGAGTTCACGTTGGCGACCCCAACGACCTCGCCCTTCGCCGCCTCCGCGCACACCTGCTCGACCGCGGCCAGGTCGAGCCCCATGATCGCCGCCATCGCGCCGGTCCCGACCGGCACCGCGTCCTGCATGAACTCGCCGCGTTTGCGCACGATGCGCACCGCGTCGCCGAATCGGAGGGCGCGCGCGACCACGAGCGCGGAGTATTCCCCCAGGCTGTGTCCCGCGGCGAGCGCGGGCGTGAGCCCTCGCTCGGCGCACGCGGCGGCCATGGCGACGGACGCGGTGAGGACGGCGGGCTGGGTGTTGGCGGTCAGCGCGAGCTCCGCCTCCGGCCCCTCGAACATGAGTCGGGCCAGGTCGAAGCCGAGCGCCTCGTTCGCCTCCTCGAAGACCGCCTTGGCGCGCGCGGAGGTCGCGTGGAACTCCTTGCCCATCCCGACCGCCTGCGAGCCCTGGCCGGGGAAGAGGAACGCGACCAACGTCACCAGCGGATCAGCGCGGTGCCCCAGGCGAAGCCACCGCCGAAGGCGGCGAGGAGCACGAGGTCACCCGGCTTCACCCGCCCGGACCCCACGGCCTCCTCGAGGGCGACGTAGACGGACGCCGCACCGGTGTTGCCGTAGCGGTCGACGTTGACGAACACGCGCTCCATCGGCAGGCCCACCCGCTTCACGGCGGCCTCGATGATGCGGAGGTTCGCCTGGTGCGGGACGAACAGGCTCACGTCGGCGGCGGTGACCCCGTTCCGGGTGAGGATCCGCTCCGTGCACTCGGCGAACATCCGGACGGCCACCTTGAAGACCTCGCTCCCCTTCATCTTCGCGTAGTGCATGCGCGCGTCTACCGTCTCGCGTGTGGCGGGGTGGCGCGACCCGCCGCCCGGCATGTAGAGCAGATCCCAGTACTGGCCGTCGGAGTAGAGGTCGAAGTCGATGATGCCACGGTCGCCGTCGTACGCCTCGAGCACCGCCGCGCCGGCGGCGTCGGCGAGCAGCACGCACGTGCCGCGGTCGGCGAAGTCGGTGATCCGCGAGAGCGTCTCGGCACCGATGCAGAGCACACGGCGATACTTGCCCGTCGCGACGAGCTGGCTGCCGAACGCGAGGCTGTAGATCGAGCCCGCACACGCGGCGAGGAGGTCCACGGAGCCGACGCGGCCGCACCCGAGCCGGTGCTGGACGATGTTGCCGACGGTCGGGAAGAACATGTCCGGCGTCGTCGTCCCGACCGCGATGAACTCGATGTCCTCGGGGACGAGGTTCGCGCGCTCGAGGGCCTGCTGGGCGGCCTTGAGGGCCAGGTCCGACGTGGCCTCGCTCTCGTCGGCGATCCGGCGCTCGCGGACGCCGGTGCGCTGGACGATCCATGCGTCGTCGGTGTCCACCATCTTCTCGAGGTCGGCGTTGGTCAGGATCCGCTTGGGCGCGTACGACCCGAGGCCGATGATCCTCGCCCGCGTCATTCGCGCCCCCCTTGCCCGGCGCGCGCCACCTCGGCCTCGATCGCGGTCTTGATGTGCTCGTTGAGGCCGGCGCTCGTCCATTCCTGGGCCACCCGGACCGCGTTCTTGATCGCCTTCACCGGTGAGGCACCGTGACAGATGATCGCCGCGCCGTCAATGCCGAGCAGCGGCGCGCCACCCACCTCCGTGTAGTCGATCCGGCGGCGGAAGCGCTCGAACGCGGGCATCGCGAGCTTGGCACCGATCTTCGACCGCGTATCGCGCGTCAGTTCCTCCCTGATCATCAACGTCAGCATCTCGGCGAGGCTCTCGGAGATCTTGAGCGCGACGTTGCCCGTGAAGCCGTCGGTCACGACCACGTCGCAGCTCCCGTTGTAGATGTCGCGGCCCTCGACATTTCCCACGAAGTTCAGCGACGAGGCCTTGAGCTGCTCGTACGTCTCTTTGGTGAGCTCGTTGCCCTTGCCCTCCTCCTCGCCGACCGAGAGAAGGCCGACGCGCGGGTTGTCGAGGCCAAAGATGTCGCGCGCATAGACGTGCCCCATGACGGCAAACTGGACGAGGTGCCACGCCTTGGGGTCCACGTTGGCGCCTGCGTCGAGGAGGATCGTGAACTTTTTGAGATTCGGGAGCACGGCGGCGATGGCGGGCCGGTCCACGCCCGGCAGCACGCCGATCACGAACATCGAGATCGCCATCGCGGCGCCCGTGTTCCCCGCGGAGATGAGGGCAGCCGCCTTACCCTCCCGGACGAGCTCGGCGGCGACCTTGAGGGACGAATCCCGCTTGCGCCGGAGGGCGTGCGACGGGCTCTCCGCCATCCCCACGACCTGGGAGGCGTGGCGGATCTCGAGGCCGAGGCTCTGGGCGCCCAGGCGCGTCACCTCGCGCTCGACGGCGGCCCGGTCGCCGACCAGAATCACGGACGCACCGAACTCCCGCACCGCCGCCACCGCGCCCTCGACGACGACCGCGGGGCCGTGGTCGCCTCCCATGGCGTCGACGGCGACCTTCAGGCTAGGCCCCTTCGACGGCGACGTCTCACCGTCCGGTTGTACGCGAGCATCGGCGATGACCGAAAACAAAGTATGGCGATGCCCATCGGGCCGGCGCTAGGCCCCTTCGACGGCGACGATCTCCCGGCCCTTGTAGTAGCCGCAGTGCGGACAGACCCGGTGCGGCAGCTTGACCTCGCGGCACTGCGGGCAGAGCGACCGCGGCGGCGCGGCGAGCTTGTAGTGTGTGCGGCGCTTGCGGCCGCGCGTCTTCGAGTGGCGTCGCTTCGGCAGCGGCATGAGCGTGTCCCCCGGCTCCAGAGTTTGGTGTCAGCGTCTAGCGTGAGCGTCGCGCGGCCAGGTCTCGGAGCACCGCCAGGCGCGGATCGGGCGCGCGGTCCCGGCACCCGCACGCGACGATGTTCCGGTTGCCGCCGCACGCGGGGCACAGACCCAGACACTCCGCGCGGCAGAGCGGCTTCATGGGGAGCGCCAGCGTCGTCTCTGTCTCGATCAGGACGTCGAGGTCGATCTCGTCCTTCTGATAGAAGGCCACGTCGAGGTCGTCGGGGGCGAGCTCCACGTTGTCTCCGGTGGTTGGGCGCGGAGCGAGCCGCACGTCCACGCCCGCGGTCACGTGCGCACCGAACGGCTCGAGGCAGCGCCCGCACACCTGGGGGACGGTCGCGCGGATCTCGCCCTGCACGAGAACGTCGAGATCGTCGCGCTCGAACCTCAGCCGAACCGAGTCGAGCCGCCAGGCGGCGTCCGAGAACAGGAAGTCCGGGAGGGTCGCCCGGTCGATCGTCAGACCCTCGTCGAGGATGTCAGAGACCTTGATGATCATGACCTGTAAGTCTTCGCCAACTAAAGATTTTTCAGTGAACCGGCTCAGTATATCGGCGGCAATCGGGCAAGTCAAGGTATTTGACCCCTCTTGACCCGTTTGCTACCCTCTCAGCCGTCATGTCGAACATATTCAAGACCGCGATGCTCCTGGCCGTCCTCACAACCATGCTCGTGCTGCTCGGCGGCGCGTTCGGGGGTCGCCAGGGCATGCTGGTGGCGTTCGTGCTCGCACTCGTCATGAACCTCGGGAGCTACTGGTTCTCCGACAAGATCGTGCTCGCCATCTACGGCGCCCAGCCCATCGACGAGGCGCGGGCGCCGGGCCTCTACGCGATCGTCCGACGGCTCACGACGCGCGCCGGACTCCCGATGCCGCGCGTCTACCTCATCCCGACGGAGACGCCCAACGCGTTCGCAACGGGACGGGACCCGCACCACGCCGCGGTGGCAGTGACCGAGGGAATCATGCGTCTCCTCAACGAGGACGAGCTCGAGGGCGTGCTCGCGCACGAGCTCGCGCACGTGAAGAATCGTGACGTCCTGATCTCAACGATCGCGGCGACACTCGCAGGCGCCATCACCTACCTGGCCCACATGGCGCAGTGGGCGGCGATGTTCGGCGGGCGCTCGAGCGACGACGAGAACCGGGGTGGCAACCCGCTCGGGCTGATCCTGATGGCGGTGCTCGCGCCTCTGGCCGCGATGCTGGTGCAGCTCGCGGTATCGCGTGCGCGGGAGTTCCAGGCCGACGCGACGGGCGCGCGCGTTGCGGGCCGGCCGTGGGGTCTCGCCCAGGCCCTCGAGAAGCTGGAGCGCGCGAACAAGATCGCGCCGATGGCGGTCAACCCGTCGACCGCGCACCTGTTCATCGTCAATCCACTCGGCGGCGACGTGCTGATGCGGCTCTTCTCGACGCACCCGCCCCTGGAGGAGCGGATCGCGCGCCTCCGAGCGATGCGGGTCTAGTTCACTCGGAGGGGGGCTTTTCCCCCCTTCCGAACCCTCCCCCCCCAGGATCGGCTGCGCGGGCGAAGCCCGCGCTCGAACAGTGAATACTCGACACGGTTCTTTGGACGGGGCGAGGGCGGGATCGAGCCGAATCGAGCAAACTCGCCGGACGGACCCGGCGGACCCGCGGCTCCGGGCGACTGGGCCGTTCAGGGAATAAGCGGCGCCCGAGGACGTAGTACTAAGTAGGTGCGTGGACCCGCGCGCGGGGAGATCTGTGGATAGTAGGTCCGAGTTCCAGGATTTGGTCCACCAGTACCTCGATTCCCTCTACAACTACGCCCACGTCCTGGCGCGGCGGGATGCTGAGGACCTCCTCCAGGAGAGTCTGGCGCGTGCGTACGGGGGCTTCCCGGCGTTCGACCGGTCGCAGAGCTTCAGGCCGTGGATCTTCACGATCATGAGAAACGTCCAGATCGATCGGCTACGGCGACGGCGGCTGCAGGCCCCGGAACAGCCACTCGAACATGAGAAGGAAGCCGAACCGGTGGCGTCGCTGGATAATCCCCTCTGCTCCATCCCGCTCGCGCCCGAGGACATCCTTCTTCGTCGCGAGACGGTCGAACAGGTCCGGGAAGCGATCCGCCATCTGCCCCCTCTGCTCAGGGAAATCGTCGAGCTCCGCGACATCGAGGGCCTCTCCTATCGAGAGATCGCGACGATCGTCAGCCGCCCGGTGGGCACCGTGATGTCGCGACTCTATCGTGGCAGGAACCTGCTCCGGACCTATCTGGTCGAGCCCCGGGAGCGGCCCGGCGAGAAGGGGATCGGCGTGCGGAATGATGGACTGTAGCACGGCGAAATCCAAGCTGTTCCCCTACGTCGACGGAGAGCTCACCCCGGAGGCTCGGGGTGAGATCGAGGCGCACGTGGCGCGCTGTGGCGCGTGCCGCCGGCTCCTCGACCTCGAAGTCGCCTTCCGGGAGGCCTACGTGGACCGGTTGCGACCGGACCCAGCCCCGGAGCCGGTCCGCGAGCGGGTGACCGCCTTGCTCGGTGAGCTCGGCCAGGGGCGGCGCGGGGCTCGCCGGCAGCGCCGGTTCACGCGGTCCGTTGTCGGCGGCGTGGGGGCCGCACTGCTGATCGTCGTCGGCCTCGGCGCGGGCATGGCGCTCCAGTCGCACCTCGGAACCCGAACCACGCTGGCCGAGCTGGCCGACGCCGCGGTGGAGCAGCACCAGAAGCTCGTCCGAGACCTCCTGCCGCCCGATATCAAAGACGTGCCGCCGAAGGCGGCCGAGGAGTGGTTCAAGAAGCGGCTCGCGTTCAACGTGAATCTGCCGGATCTGAAGACCGAGCGCCTGCGCTTCCTCGGGGGCCGGATCTCTCACCTGAGGGAGGTCGAAGTGGCGGCCCTCGAATATGAAGTGGACGGGAACAACGTGTCGCTCTTCATCATCCCGGAAGATGCCTACCGCAAGCTTCGTTTGAAGGACAAGCCTCGCTTCAAGGTGGTCAGTCACCGCGGCTACGACGTGGTGATCTGGCGGTCCCAGGGCGCCGGCTATACGATCGTCTCGGAGATCGGGGACCGCGCCTGCCTGATGTGCCACGCGCCGGACGAGAAGCTCGAGCCCTTGCCGCGTCCGTCGGCCCATCTCTGATCGGCGACGCGTGGGAAAGGAGCAGAGGGTGATGAAGCTTTCCCGACTGGCGCCGGCGGTGCTCGCGGTCGCCGTCATGGTGGCGGGCGTGCCCTTCTTCGGAGAGCCCTACGAGATCGCCACGGTGAGCGACGGCGGAACCATCAAGGGCAAGGTGCTCTTCCAGGGAAGCCCGCCGGCCAAGCGAAAGGTCATCCCCACCAAGGATCGAGAGACGTGCGGCAGCGGCGTGCGCGAGGTGGATCAGATCCTGCTCGGCCCGGACAACGCGGTCCAAGAGGCGGTGGTCTACCTCACGGGCATCGGGAAGGGCAAGGCCTGGGAAAAGCCGGCGGCCACCCCGCACATCGATAACGTCAAATGCGATTTCAAGCCGCACGTGCAGGTCATCTCGGCGGGCGACTTCGAGATCGTGAACTCGGACCCGGTCCTGCACAACACGCACGGGTTCTACGGGAAGCTCACCGCGTTCAACGTGGCGCTGCCGAACCAGGGTCAGCGCATCAAGCGGCAGCTGAAGAAGCCAGGCATCGTCCGCGTGGAGTGCGACGCGCATGGCTGGATGCTCGGCTGGGTGTACGTCGCGGACACCCCCTACTATGCGCTGACCGCGAAGGACGGCACGTTCACGATCAAAGACGTTCCGCCGGGTTCCTACACGCTCGTCGCGTGGCAGGAGTACACCGGGGAGGCCGAGATCCCCGTGACCGTGAAGGCGAAGGAGGTGGTGCCCGTTACGGTCGAGCTGAAGAAGTAACGCGTCAGGCGGCTCTGTCTGGCACGACGGTTCGTCAGCGGGAAAGGAGGCGACCGCAGTGGACGATCACGATCGACTCGACCTCGCGAGAGACAAGGCCCGGCGGGCCTGGTGGCGGAAGGCCCGCTCGTGCTCCGAGATCCAGCGAACGCGGCGCGAGATGGACGCAGAGTTGAGGAAACCGGGCGAGCGCCCCGACCCCTCACTCGCGATCACGCGCCGCATCTTCCTCCACAAATCGCTGTTGGCAGGCGCGGCCGCCGGCGCGGCGACGTACGGGTGGTTCCCTCTCGTCAACACCCTAGACCTCGCGTTCGGCGCCGAGACCTTCAAGTTCGCGTGGGTCTCGGACAACCACCTCTATCCCAAGAACGTCAACACGCGCTTCGTCGAGAAGGCCACGCGCGCCGTCAAGGAGGTGCAGGCCATGTCGCCCCCGGCGGATTTCCTGATTCACGGGGGGGACCTCGCGCAGCTCGGCGATCCCGTCGAGCTCGACCTCGGCAACGACATCCTCAAGGAGGTGAAGATCCGGAAAGTCTTCATCCCAGGTGAGCACGACTGGTACCTGGACATGGGTGCCAAGTGGCAGCAGCTCTTCGGCCCGCCAAACTGGACGTTCGACCACAAGGGCGTGCGGTTCGTGGGGCTCGACACGGTCAGCCGCGGTCCCGATTACTGGACCGCCAAAAAGATGACGCCCAAGGAGCGGATGGGCCACATGGCGACGCTGGACGGCTCCGTGGCCGGCGCGTGGGCCGGCGTGGGCCGCGATCAGCTCGAGTGGCTCAATCGCACGCTTTCCAACTGGCCCAAGGGCAATCCCGTCGTGATCTTCAGCCACAACCCCCTCTACGAGTACTATCCGCCCTGGAACTTCTGGGTACGCGACTGGCGGGAGGTTCACGAGGTCCTCAAGCCCTACACGAACGTCACGAACGTCCACGGGCACACCCATCAGGTGCTCTACAACGAGGTCGGGAAGATGCGCTCGATCGGCATGCTCGCGACTTCGTGGACGTGGCCGTACGCGCCGGAAGGCGTGCCCACGCTGACCCGATGCCTGGTGCGGGTGGATCCGGGCGACCACTTCGACGGCGTGGGATGGTCCAGGCTCACCATGTCGGCCGAGAAGATCCAGAACGAGTATGTGATGTGGCGGAAAGACATCGTCGGCGAGGCCCTCTGGGACTCCGGGTGCGCGGACAACGTGAACCAGGTCTTGAGCCCACGCATCGCCGATCGCGAGTGGCCGTACTACGGCGCCTACAAGTGATGACCGGCGGAGCTCACACCCGCGGAGGGAGGAGGGCGATGAAGAGAACTCGATACGTGCTGACGGCGCTGGGTGTCTTCCTCGGCCTGCTGGTCATGCTCGCCAGCCCGGGAACGGACCGGGCGTTGGCCCACAAGGAGAAGCACACGCCAGACCAGCTCAAGGCGTTCGACGAAGAGTTCATGGAGCAGGTCAAGATCGGTGATCTCCTCTTCCACGGGGATGGCGCCACCGAGAAGAGGCTCCGTGTCACGCTTTCCAAGACCGGAATGGCCTGCGCCATGTGCCATCCCTTCGGATCAGACAACCATCCCCACGAGTTCCCCAAGTTCCAGGAGCAGATCAACAAGTTCGCGACGCTTCGGGACATGATCAACTGGTGCATCGAGAAGCCGAACGAAGGGGTGAAGATCGATCCCGACGGGGACGCCATGAAGGCGCTGGAGACCTACATCTACTGGTCGAACCGAGGGTCCAAGCTCGATCCGGGCCGCCACTAGGACGGAGTTCGGGTCGGCAATGAGCCCGCAACCCGCCTCACGGCCGCGGCGGCTATCCAGACGCAGCTTCCTGGGCGTCGTGCCGGCGGCCGTGGGGCTGGTCGCGGCGGGGGAAATTCGTCGCGTCTTCGTCCGCTCCGAACCCGTGCCAGTGCACGGCGCCGGTCCCGGTGCGCTCCCGCCGTCCGAAGGCCTCCACTCGCCGAGACTCAAGTTGCCGAGCTTCACCAGCAACGGAGCCAAGGTCCCGGTCGCCGTCGAGATGTCCCACCCGATGGAGCCGGGTCACTACATCACGCGTATCAGCGTCGTGAACGAGCGCGACCCCGTCCCCCTGAAGGGCATATTCAACTTCGGGCCGCTGAACGGTCAGGTCTACATCGCCTTCCAGATCCGGCTGGACCATGGCGCCTCCGAGGTCGCGGCGACGGCCGAGTGCAGTCGCCACGCCCGCTGGCACACCACGCAGTCGATCACGATCCCCGAGGGCGCGGGTGGCTGCGCCGGGACCGCACCGCCGTCCGGCCGCAGCGGCCCCGACGAGATCGGTCCCCCGGCGATCCGGATCCCGCAGCTGATCGCGGATGGTCGCATCGGTCCCGACGAGACCATCGACGTCCAGGTGAAGACCAAGCACCCGAGCCGAACGGGCCTGGAGGTTCGAGAGGGAACGTTCGTCCAGGCCGGGGAGCCCCTCTACCTCACGGCGATGAACGTCTTCTACGGAGACGAGCCCATCAGCCAGTTCACGCTGACCTCGGCGCTCAGCGATAACCCCTTCATCGCGTTCAGGCTCCGCGCCCACAGCGAGGGCCTTGTGCGGGTCGTCCTCACGAACAACCGCGGGCAGCGATTCGAGGCCGCGCATCCGATCCGCTTCTCGTGATATAGCGACGGTGGCAGTCACGACGTCCGGATAGGAGAGGGGGAGCATGGGCGGCACCGGACCGGCCGAGGAGGCGCGGATCGCGAACGCACGGCGCCTGAACGACGACGTCGTCGACCGGGAGTTGACCCGGAAGTGGCTCGCCTCGGGGTTCCTCTGGCTGCTTCTCTTTCCGACCGTGGGCGTCATTCTGTCCACCAAGTTCACATACCCGGAGTTTCTCGGCAGTCACCCCTGGCTCACCTTCGGCCGGATCCGTCCGATCCACGTCAACGGCGTGATCTGGGGTGCGTTTTCGACCCTCTTCATCGGTCTCTGCCACTACATCGTGCCGCGCCTCTGCGGGGTGAGGCTGTGGAACGAGCGCTGGAGCCACTGGCTGATCTGGGTCTGGAACGTGAACCTGGCCGTCGCGGTCCTCCTCCTCGCGGGTGGCTGGAACCGCGGCTGGGAAGCGGGAGAGTTCGCCCTCGTCAATGTCATCGTCATCTTCCTGGCGCTCCTCTTCCTGACCGCGCAGTTCCTGATCACGATCAAGAACCGCCGGGAGGCCCCGCTCTACGTCTCGCTCTGGTATCTCATCGCGGCCTTCGTCTGGACGGACGTGAACCTCATCCTTCTGATGCTCGGTCCGTACCACATCCCCGGGATCAACAACGCGGCATGGCACGGCCTGTTCATCCACTATGTGGTGGGGCTGTGGATCACGCCGGCGGGCTATGTCCTCATCTATTATTTTCTCCCCGCCAGCGTTCGGAACCCGATCTACAGCCACAAGCTGTCGCTGATCGGGTTCTGGTCCCTCGCATTCTTCTATCCGTTCGTCGGGATTCACCATTACCTCTACTCTCCGATCGCCGACTGGGCCGAGACGATCGCCATCGTCTCCTCTATGATGCTGATCATTCCGGTGTGGACGGTGCTCCAGAACTTCTTCGGCACCATGATCGGCCGGTGGCAGGAGTTCGGCCGGAACCTCCCCGCCAAGTTTCTGATCGTGGGCTCCATCATGTACCTCGTCGGGTGCTTTCAGGGCTCGCTCGAGGCGCTCCGCGCGCTCCAGCAGCCGACTCACTTCACGGACTTCGTGATCTCCCACTCGCACCTGACCGTCTTCGGCACTTTCGTCGTGTGGGCGATCGCCGGCGCCATCTATGTCTGGCCACGGATCACGGGCTCGGAGCTTTGGAGCTTCACGCTCGCCAACTGGGGATTCTGGCTCGTCACGCTCGGCATTGGGGCGATGGGGCTCGTCCTCAGCGCGCAGGGGCTGCAGCAGGGCTACATGCTCATGGCGCAGAGTGAGTTCCTGGAGACGGTCACCGCGATCCGCCCGTACTGGTGGGTGCGAACGTTCACCGGGATCTCGATGGACATCGGCATGTCACTCGTGGTCTACACCCTGCTGAAGGGCTCCCTCGCCCGGCGGTCGGCGTGAGGGGCGTGGACGCGCCATGAGATCGATCAAGTCCCTCGCGATCGGGGCGGGATTCGGCTTCGTGACGCTGGCGATCTTCGTTCAGGGCTTTCTCCCCGCCATCCTGCCCGAGTCCCGCACGAAGCGAGTCAGCCGCGCGGTGCGAACGGACCTCGGGGAAATCAAGTGGGTGCGGTACGAGTCGAGCGATTACACGCCACTCGAGAAGCTCGGGCGCGCCGTGTATATCCGCGAGGGGTGCTGGTACTGCCACAGCCAGTACGTGCGGCCGGTCGCCGGCGAGGAGCTCAGGTGGGGGCCGGTCTCCGAGGCCGGCGAGTACGCCTTCGACCTCCCCCATCTCTTCTCCACCCGACGCATCGGACCGGACCTGACGCGCGTGGGGCTCAAGTACGCCGACGACTGGCACTACGCCCACCATTGGGATCCGCGACTGGTGGTGCCCGAGTCGATCATGCCCAGCTTCAAGTGGCTCTTCGAGCAGACCCGGGTCCCCGTGCGCACGGGCGCTGGGGGGCTCGAGCTCGACGCGACGCCAGCCGTCTCGCAATACTTCACGATGAACAAGGACAAGCCGGTGCTGCTCTTCCCCAACGAGACGGGCCTGGTGTTCGTGCGCCCGCGGCCCGACGGCGAGCTCCCGATCGACGGCACGCCGGTCCTCGACCTGACGCCCTTCGGCGACAAGCCGCCCGCCCTCACGTCCGTCCTCCTGGTGGTTCCGACGAAGGAGCTCGTCGGACTCGTCAGGTATGTGCAGAAGCTCGGCACGAATCGCGGGGCGTGGCGGGAGGTCTTCGAGCCGCAGAACGTGGCGTTCTCCGTGATGAGGATTCCACAATCCGCCGACCTCGTCGCCCGTGGCAAAGAGGAATATGGGGAGCACTGCATCGGCTGCCACGGGGCGAAGGGCGACGGCAACGGCCTCGCCGCCACCTTCCTCTCCCCGCGGCCGCGCGACTTCACGATCGGCGCGTTCAAGTTCCGCTCGACGCCGTCCGGCTCGCTGCCGACCGACGGCGACCTCTTCCGCACGGTCACGCGCGGCGTCCGCTGGACCGCGATGCCGACGTGGCATGAAGTCCCTGACAAAGCGCGGCTCGCGGTCATCACGTACATCAAGACCTTCTCGCGACGGTGGAAGGAGGAGAAGCCGGAGCCGCCGGTCGTGCTCCCGACGCCGCCGCCGGCCACGTCCGAGCTCCTCGCCCGCGGAAAGCAGCTCTACGTGAAGGCCAAGTGCTGGGAGTGCCACGGCGATACCGGCAGGGGCGACGGACCGTCGGCCGATCAGCTCAAGGACGACCTCAAGTTTCCGATCCGCCCCGCGGACTTTACGAAGGGGCAATTCAAGGGCGGCTCCGATGTCACCGACATCTACCGTACGATGACGCTCGGGCTGGACGGCACGCCCATGCCCTCGTTCGCCGACTCGATGAACGAGGCGGAGCGCTGGGCGATCTCGTACTTCGTGCTCTCGTTCTCGGCGTGGGCCGATCCGCTGACCGGACAGAAGCTCCAGCTCTCCCCCGAGGCCAAGGCGTCGCTCAACTCGCCCGACGTCCGCGCCGACCACCCGCGGCTGGCCCTCGACCCCGAGCGCGAGTCGGCCGGCCTGGCTCGGGCCAACGGCCGCCGGCCGCGCGTTTACTACCCCGGAATCCGGGAGTAAAGGAGACCGCCGTATGCTCGAGCATCTGACCCTGGGCGAGTTCGTCGTGGCGCTGCTCATGGGCGGGGCCGCCCTCAGCGCCTTCATCTGGGGCGCGACGAGCGGGGCGTTCCGAAACATTGAGGCGATCAAGCACCAGGTGCTCCACGCGGAGGACGAGGCGAACGAAGCCCCGCGCTCCTCTGGCAGGCCACCCACGGACCGAGCCGGGCTCGCGGACCCCGCTACCAACGAAGCCCAGCGCTCCTTTCGCAGGCCACCCACGGAGCGACCCGGGCTCGCGGACCCCGGTACCAACGAAGCCCCGCGCTCATGAGCGAAGGCACTCCTGAGCCCCACCCAAAGTACGGCGCAGTCGAGGAATACGCCCGCGGAGAGATCCGCGCGTATCACGGCATCGTGAACAAGTGGCTGCTCGTGGTCTACGCTCTCCTTGCCGTCTGGGGCATCTACTATGTGTTCAAGTACTGGGGCGGGCTCGGGCCCGGCCTCGCGGTGGGACCCTAGGGCGATGAGCGTCGAGCGCATCCTGCTGTCCCTGGCAGTTCTCAATCTGGCGGTCCTGGTGTTCGAGATCCTCTTCAACGCGCTGTCGGGTCTGGTCTCACTGTTCTAGCGGTGAGTCCTTGAGCGCCGTCGAGAAGCTCGCGTTCGGCCTGTTCCTCGTGGGGACCATCGCCTTCTTCGTGTGGGTCACGATCCTGGCCCTCCGCCGCTGATCGGGACGCACCGGCCGGCGATCCTGGCTCTGCTCCTGCTCGTCGGGAGCGGCTACGCCGTCGGCTGGTGGCGCCTCTCACGACGGGCCCGGCGACGGGTGTCGTGGTGGCGACCTCTCCTGACCCTGGCCGGCCTCGGGAGCGTCGCCCTGGCGCTCCTCTCCGGTCTCGACGCCCTCGCGCATCGCCGCTTCGCCGCCCACATGGTTCAGCACATGCTGCTAGTCAGCGTCGCGGCGCCGGCCCTCCTCCTCGCCGACCCGTTGGCGGCGCTCTTCTGGGCCCTGCCGGCGTGGGCCCGCGTCCGGGCCGGCCGCCTCCTCGTGCGCGGCGCGCCCGTGCGGTACGTCTGGCAGATCCTGACGCGGATGCCCGTCGCATGGCTCAGCTACGCGGGGATCCTGTGGTTCTGGCATCTGCCGTGGGCGTACGAAGCGGCGCTCGACGATCGCCGCCTCCACGACCTCGAGCATCTCGCGTTCTTCACGGGTGCCCTCCTTTTCTGGTGGCCCGTCGTCAACCCCGCACCCCATGTCGCCAGATCCGCCCATCCCGTCCTGCGCGTCGTCTATCTCGTCACGGGCGCGCTTCAGAGCGCGGCCCTCGGGCTCCTGCTCGCGGCGAGCCCGAGCATCCTCTATCCTTCATACGCGGCGTCGCCCGAGCCGGGGGGGCTCAGTCCGCTGGACGATCAGGCGCTCGGCGGGGTCGTGATGTGGGGATGGGGCGGCGCGGTCGACATGCTGGCGGTCATTCTTCTGCTCCACCGATTCTTTACCGTCGATGCGGCGCGCTAATGGGTCGGGTTGACGGGCGGGGTCGTCGAGACCCGTCGCGTCGCTTCCTTGACCGGCCCCCGGCGCTACGTGAGAATGAGTCGATCGACGCATGGCGCTAGATCCACCCATTCAGGTGATCGGCCTCCGCAAGGCGTTCGGAGCCCACGTCGTGCTCGACGACGTGAGCCTTGAGGTTCGTCCGGGAGAGGCCGTCGCCCTCCTCGGCGCCAACGGCGCGGGCAAGACCACACTGCTCCGGATTCTGGCGACGCTCCTGCGGCCGTCGCGCGGCACGGCGCGGGTGGCCGGCTACGATTGTCTTCGGGAGACGGCCGAGGTCCGCGCGCACGTGGGGCTGCTCGCGCACGGGGCGTGGGTGTACGAAGACCTCACCCCGTTCGAGAATCTGCGATTCTGGGCGACGCTCGGCGGGCTGCCGCGGAGCCGAGAAGCGCTGGGCGGCGCGCTCGCGGCCGTGGAGCTGGACCGGGTCGCCGACGAGCGCGTGCGGACGTTCTCCCTGGGCATGAAGCGCCGGCTCGCGCTTGCCCGCTTCGTCCTCGCCCGCCCGTCCGTGCTGCTTCTCGACGAGCCCTTCGCGGGCATCGACCAGCGGGCGGGAAAGTGGCTCGACGGGCACCTGGGCGCGTTCAAGGCGGCCGGCGGCGCGCTCCTCATGACCACGCACAGCTTCGGCCGTGGGCTCCCCGTCGCCGACCGGATGGCGGTCCTGGCGGCCGGACGCGTCGCGCTCGACACGCCCCTGGGCGCGCTCACGCCCGACGACGTGCGGCGGCTCTACGAGCTCCACGCGGAGGACGGGCCGTGATCTATGCGCGCCGCGCCTGGATCGTGCTGTGGAAGGATTTCCTCAGCGAACGGCGCTCCAAGGAGACGCTGAACGCGCTCTTCTTCTTCGCGCTGCTGCTCCTCTTCCTCTTCCAGTTCGCCCTCGGCGCCGACCGCGAGCGCCTCACCGCGGCCCTGCCGGGTCTGCTCTGGCTCGGGTTCATCTTGAGCGGCCTCGTCGGATTGGGCCGGGCGTTCCTGGCCGAGCGCGAGAACGACTGCTGGGAGGGCCTGGTGATGATGCCCGGCGACAAGTCGGCGATCTATCTCGGCAAGGTCGCCGGCAATCTGGTGCTGATGGTGCTCGTCGAGGCGATCCTGCTCGTCCTCTTCGCCGTCTTTTTCAACATCGACCTGGCGACCCATCTGATCCGCCTGACCGCCGTCATCGGGTTGGGCACGATCGGCTTCGCCGCGGTCGGCACACTCTTCGCCGCGATGACGGCGCACGTCCGAGCGCGCGAGCTGCTCTTCCCCGTCCTCCTGCTTCCGGTGCAGGTGCCCGTGCTCCTGGGCGCGGTGAAGGCGACGGAGGCCGTGCTGCGCGGTGAGCCGCTCGACACGGTCGCCCACTGGCTCGGGCTCCTCGCGGCCGCCGACGCGATCTATCTCACCGTCGGCGTCCTGACCTTCGACGCCATCCTGGAAGCATGAAGGACCCCCAGCGCGCGCTCGGATGGTTGGCGGCGATCGGCCTGGCTGCGGGGCTGGTGGTGGCGTTCGGCATCGCGCCGCGCGAGGCGACGCAGGGCAACGTCCAGCGCATCATGTACCTGCACGTCCCCGCCATCCTCGTCGCCTATCTGGCGTTCGGCGTCGTGCTGGTGGCCTCCACGACCTATCTCTGGCGCCGCGCCGCGGGAGCGGACCGGCTCGCGCACGCCTCGGCGGAGGTCGGGGTCATCTTCACCGCCATCAACATCGCGACCGGATCGATCTGGGGCAAGCCGACGTGGGGCACGTGGTGGACCTGGGACGCACGGCTCACGAGCGTCTCGATCATGTTCGTCATCTATCTGGCCTATCTGCTGCTGCGGGCGATGCTCGAGGATCGCGAGCAGGCGGCTCGCTTCGCCGCCGTGCTCGGCATCGTCGCGGCGCTCGACATCCCGCTCGTTCACTTTTCGGTGTACTGGTGGCGGACGCTACACCAGCCGCCGACCGTGCTCCGGCCCGGCAGCATCCCGATGGACGCGACGTTCGTCGCCGCCCTGACGATCAATCTGGCCGCGTTCGCGCTCCTCTATGGCTACTTCGTCGCCAAGCGCGTGCGTCTCCTGAAGCGGGAGCAGGAGGTCCTCGCCTGATGCGCGACAATTGGTCCTTCGTCTTCGCCGCCTACGGGCTCGCGGCGCTCGTCCTCGGCGGCTACTGGCGGCGGCTCAACCGGCGGGAGCGAGAGCTGGCGGCGCTCGAGCACCGGCGCGGGGCCGCGCGCGCCGAGCTTCGGACCCGACCGTCGACCCCGCAACGATGACCCGGGTGCCATGAGGCCCAAGTTCATCGTCGGCGGCATCGTCATCGCCGCCGCCCTCGCCTACATGATCTACGCGGGCGTCACGCAGTCCGCCGTCTACTTCGTCACCCCCGCCGAGCTCCGCGCGTCCGCCGTCGCCGGGAAGGCGTACCGCCTCGGCGGCCTGGTCGTGCCCGGGTCGCTGACGTGGGAGCCGCGCACCCTCGACCTGCGTTTCACTCTCGGTGACGGCACCGCGACGGTGGCGGTCCACCACAAGGGGACGCCGCCCGACCTCTTCGGCGAGGGCCGCGGCGCCGTCGTCGAAGGCACGTGGAGCGCCGACGGCTACTTCAGGGCCGGGCTCATCCTGGCCAAGCACTCCGAGGAGTACAAGGCGCCCCACGACGCGAGCGCCGCCGGGTATCGCGAGCTTATCCGCACGCTCCAGGGGGCGGGGCGGTGATCCCCGAGCTCGGGTACGGCGCGGCCATCGTCGCGCTGGCCCTCGCCCTGTGGGGCGCCGTGACCGCCGCGCTCGGCGCACGCACCGGGCGGCCGGCGCTCCTGCTCTCCGCCCAGCACGCGGCGGTCGGGGTCTTCGTCCTCGTCACGGCGTGCTTCGCGCTGCTCACGTACGCCTTCCTCACCTTCGATTTCTCCGTCCGCTACGTCGCGACCAACACGAACCTCGGAACCCCGTTCTACTATCGGATCACCGGGGTCTGGGGAGCCCTCGAGGGCTCGATCATCCTCTGGGCCTGGATGCTCGCGCTCTACACGGTGATCGTCATCCTCCGGCACCGCGTGAGCGCGCGCGCGTTCTACCCGTGGGTCCTCACCGTCATGCTGGGCGTGCTCGCGTTCTTCCTGCTCGTGATGACGGTGGCGGCGCCGCCGTTCGCGCGGTCGAGCCCGGTGCCCGCCGACGGCCGCGGGCTCAACCCCCTGCTCGAGGACACGGGGATGATCACGCACCCCGTCGCGCTCTATCTCGGCTTCACCGGGCTCACCGTCCCCTTCGCCTTCGCGCTGGCGGCGCTGATCACCGGGCGAGTCGGCGACGCGTGGATCACGTTGACGCGGCGCTGGACGATCGTCGCCTGGTACTTCCTTTCGCTCGGGCTCCTGATCGGCGGCTGGTGGAGCTATCACGTTCTCGGGTGGGGCGGTTACTGGGCGTGGGACCCCGTGGAGAACGCGGCCTTCATGCCGTGGCTCACGGCCACCGCGTTTCTGCACTCGGTGATGATCCAGGAGCGGCGGCGGATGCTCAAGCTCTGGAACCTCTCCCTCGTGATCCTGACCTTCGGCCTGACTCTCTTCGGCACGTTCCTGACGCGCTCCGGAGTGATCGCGTCCGTGCACGCCTTCACGCAGGGCGCGATCGGCGCCTTCTTCTTGAGCTTCCTCGCGCTCGTGCTGCTCACCGGCCTCGGTCTCCTCGCGTGGCGCTGGGACGCGCTCCACGCGCAGGGCGCGCTCGACTCGATCGTATCGCGCGAATCCGCCTTCCTCCTCAACAACGTGCTGCTCGTCGCGGTGACCTTCACCGTCTTCTTCGGCACGGTCTTTCCGCTCCTCTCCGAGGTCGCGCGGGGCGTGAAGGTCTCGGTCGGCGCCCCATTCTTCAACCAGGTCAACGTGCCGCTCTTTCTCGCGCTCATCTTCCTCATGGGCGTGGGGCCGTTGATCGCCTGGCGGCGCGCCTCGCTCGATAACCTCCGACGGAACTTCCTCGCGCCCGTGCTGGTGGGGGTCGTGGCCGCGGCGGGCTTCTTCGCGCTCGGCGTGCGGTCGGCCATCGCGGTGCTGACGCTCGCGCTCACCGTCTTCGTCGCCGCCACGATCGCCGTGGACTTCGCGCGGGCCACGCGCGCGCGCCTCCGGGTGGGCGAGCGGCTCTTCCCGGCGATGCGCGGGCTCCTCCTCCGCCACAACCGGCGTTACGGCGGCTTCGTCGTCCATCTCGGCATCCTGATCATCGCGGTCGGCGTCACCGGTTCGCAGGCCTGGTCGGTACAGACCGAGACGACGCTCCGGCGCGGGGAGTCCGCGGAGCTCGCCGGCTACCGCGTCCGCTTCGAGGACCTCACCGCCTCCGAGGAGTCGAACCATTTCAAGGTCGCGGGCGCGTTCACGGTCTCCAACGGCCGCGTGCTCGGCGTGCTCCGGCCCGCGAAGAAGTTCTATCCGCAAGAGCAGTCGCCGATCGCCTACGTGGACTACCGGCTCGGGCTCAACGAGGACATCTACCTCGTCCTCGGCGACTTCGCCCGCGACGGCTCGCAGGCGACGGTCAAGCTCCTCGTGAACCGTCTCGTCAGCTGGATCTGGATCGGTGGGCTCGTGCTGACGCTGGGCGCGCTGCTCGCGATCCTGCCGGAGAGGCGGAAGGGCGCGTGAGTCGTCGGGCGTGGCGCTGGCTCATCCCCGCCTCGGCCCTGCCGGTGCTGGCGCTGCTCGCCTACGGCTTCCGCGTGAATCCTCGCGAGATCCCCTCGCCGCTCGTCGGCCGGCCCGCTCCCTCGTTCACGCTCACCGCTTTCGACGGCGCGCCCGTCACCCTCGAGGCCCAGCGCGGCCGCGTCGTGGTCGTCAATTTCTGGGCCTCGTGGTGCTACCCCGCGTGCTACGACGAGGCGCCCGTCCTGGAGCGGAGCTGGCGGGCGTACCGCGACCGGGGCGTCGTCGTGATCGGCGTGGACATCCAGGACACGACCGAGGCGGCCAAGAACTTCGTTCGGGACTTCGGCCTGACCTTCCCGAACGCGCGCGACCCGAGCGGCAAGGTCTCGGTGGACTACGGCACGTACGGCGTGCCGGAGACCTTCTTCATCGACCGGCGCGGGCGGATCCGCGCCAAGCACGTCGGCGCGCTCACCGACGGAGTCGTCCGGGTCCACGTCGACGCGCTGCTCGCCGAGCCGGCGGGATGAAGGGACGGTACGCGACCGCCGTCTTGCTGTTGGCGGTCCTCGTCGCCGACCCCGCCCGTGGCGCCCAGGCGCCGACGCGCGCCGTGACCGAGTCCCAGGTCCACGAGGTCGCCGCCGAGCTTCGGTGCGTCGTCTGTCAGAACCTCTCCGTCGCCGATTCACCGTCGGAGATGGCGAGACAGATGCGCGCGATCGTGCGCGAGCGCCTCGAGGCGGGCGAGAGCCCGGCGCGGGTCATCCAGTACTTCGTGGACCGCTACGGCGAGTGGATCCTCCTCTCGCCGCGACGAAGCGGATTTACCCTCCTCGTGTGGCTCGCCCCGCTCGCCGCCGTGGCGATCGGCTTCGCGATCGTCTCCACGCTGGTCTGGAGGTGGACTCGACGACCCGCGTCGGCGAGTACGCCCCCTCGCGTGGATCCCGCGATGCGCGAGCGCATCCGGCGCGAGACAGAGACGGAGCCGTGACGGGGATCCTCCTCGCGGCCCTGGCGCTCGGCGTCCCGGCCTTTGCCTTCGTGCTGTGGCCGTTCCTCGGCGCGCGGGGCCGGTCGCGGGCGTTCCTGGGGTCCCCGCCGGACCGACGCGGCGAGCTCGAGGAGCGGAAGGGTACCACGCTCCGGGCGCTCCGCGAGCTCAGCTTCGAGCACGAGGCGGGCCACATCGGGGACGACGACTACGCCGAGCTCCGTGCCAGCTACGAGCGCGAGGCGGCCGCCGTCTTGACGGAGCTCGACCGCCTCGGCCCTGGGGCGCCCGCACCGTCGCCTCCGCCGGCGCGCGTCGTGGAATCGCGCGCCGCCTGGCGCCATCCGGGGGCGCTGGCGGCGGGCGCCGTGCTGCTCCTCGCGTTCGGGATCGCGCTTGGCGCCGGCGTGGTGCGCTACACCGAGCCCGACCGGCCGGTCCGTGCCCCCGTGCCGGGTCCGCTGGCGCTGGTACCGCCAGCGGGTGGAGCGGCCCGTCGTGGCGCCGCGCCCGGCGCCGCGCGAGCCGTCACGCCCGAGGTCCTCCAGGGCATGCTCGGTGCCGCGCGCGCGAGCCTCTTCGAGGGACGCTACGGTGAGGCAATCGCCGCGTATCAGGCGGTCCTCAAGCGCGATCCCAAGAACGTGGACGCGCTGACCCACCTGGGCCTCATCGTCGCGATCGGCGGCCACGCGGACACGGCGCTCGAGACGCTCGAGCGCGCGCTGGCGATCGACCCCGAGTACCCACCCGCGCTGCTCTACCGCGGTCAGGTGCTGTATGAGTCGAAGAAGGACACGGCCGGGGCGATCCGCTCTTGGGAGAAGTTCGTCGCCGTGGTGCCGCCCGGCGAAGAGCGTGCTCGCATCGAAAAGCTGATCGCCGAAGCCAAAGCACGCCGCTGACTTGGAGAGGGCGGGGGCGGCGGGGGGTGTGAGACCCGTTCCCGCCATGTTAAATGCGTACGATGCCGCGCCATGATGGAGCCCAGCGGCAACGGGCCATGCGCGCGCGAGCCGCGTGGTCGAATAACCCCCGCCGCCCCGCCCTCCCCAAGTCAGTGGCTGCTCGGAACCTCGAAGGTCTTGTCGTACGCGATCGGGATCGACAGGACCGCGTCGCCCTTGTAGAAGGCGACGGGGTACGACCAGCGGATCGCGACGCGCAGCGTTCGGTTCTCGTCGGTGACGCGCACGGCGCGCTCGTCGAGGGCGAGACCGCTCTGCGACGCCTTCTTGAGGACGTCCTGCTGGATGCGGTCGGCGCGCTCGTGGCGGTCCAGCCCCGCGTGCTCCTTGACGGTCTCGCTCACGATGTCCTTCACCTGGTAGTAGGAGTAGATCGCAACGGCGCCCGTGTAGAACGCGTACACGAAGCCGATCGCGACCAGGAACCAGAACGTGACCTTCATGGCGTCGGCAAGTAGACCCAGATCTTCGCGGCCGCCGGCAGCCCGAGGGTGATCGTCTGGCCGTCGCTCGCCGCGGTGATCGTCCCCGCCCACGGCGCCACCTCGGTGATCCGGAGCCGGCGGCCCGGGCGCACGTCGTTCTTCCACAGGTGCTCGAGCAGCTTCTTGTCGGCCTCCGCCTCCTCGGTGATGCGCTCGACGACCACCGTCGCCCCCTCCCTCGCCTGGGCGAGCGGGAACGGCTCGACGCGGGTCGGCTTCGCCATGCCGGGGATCGGGTTGCCGTGCGGGCATGTGCTCGGCATGCCCAGCAACTCCGCGAGCCGGTTCTCGACACGCGGCGACAACGCGTGCTCGAGCCGGTGCGCCTCCTCGTGCGCGTCCGTCCAGTTGAGGCCGAGCGTGTCCGTGAGCCACCGCTCGAGGAGGCGGTGGCGGCGCGCCATCACCTCGGCGATCTGCCGGCCCTTCGGCGTGAGCGTCAGCTCCTTGCCGTGGCCGACGCGAACGTAGCCGCTCCGGGAGAGTCGCTGGATCGCCTCGGTCACGGCCGGCGCCGAGATCGCCATGTGCTTGACGAGCCGAGCGCCGATGACGGGCCTACCGCTCGACTGGAGGTCGTAGATCGCGGCCAGGTAGTCCTGGACGGAGGCCGTCGTGTCCTTCGGGGGGGGACCTACCCTCGCCATCGGCAAGCCGCCCAGAGTATAGCTTCGCGCGCCGTCGAGCGCCAACGAACGAGGCGCGCCGCTTCTGCTATCCTTTCTCTCATGACGCGGGCCGAGGCGGCGCGGCGGATCGCCGACCTGCGCGAGCAGATCCATCACCACGACTCCCTCTATTATGTCGAGGCGCGCCCCGAGGTCTCCGACGCCGAGTACGACACGCTCGTGCGAGAGCTCGGGCGGCTCGAGGCCGAATTCCCTGACCTCGTCACCCCCGACAGCCCGACCCAGCGGGTCTCCGGCCAGCCCGTCGAGGCCTTTCGCCCGGTCGAGCACCGAGTGCCGATGCTCTCGCTCGACAACACCGCGACGCCCGCGGACCTGCGTGAGTTCGCGGCGCGCCTCGCGCGCGCGCTGCCCGGCGCCACGTTCACCTTCGTGTGTGAGCCCAAGATCGACGGGCTCGGCGTCGCCCTCCTCTACGAGCGCGGTCGCTTCGTGCGCGGCGCCACGCGAGGGGACGGCCGCGTCGGCGAAGAGATCACGCAGAACCTCCGCACCATCCGGTCCATCCCCCTGACGCTGCGGAGCCCGCTGGCCCAGGCGCCGCAGCTCGAGGTCCGCGGCGAGGTCTTCATGCCGCGCGCTGACTTCGAGCAGCTGAACCGCGCGCTGGAGGAAGCGGGCGAGGGCACGTTTGCGAACCCGCGCAACGCGGCGGCCGGGGCCGTACGACAAAAAGACCCCGCCGTCACCGCGCGTCGGCCCCTGGACATCTTCCTCTATCACGTCAGCGAGGCGCGCGAGCTCGGCTTCACCACCTATTGGGAGACGCTGGAGGCGCTTCGCGTGGCGGGCTTCAAGACGAATCCGAGGACGGAGCGCTGCGCGACGATCGACGCGGTGATCGACTACTGCGGGCGCCTGGAGGCCGAGCGTGACGGCCTCGGCTACGATGCGGACGGGGCCGTCATCAAGGTGGACTCGCTCGAGCAGCAGTGGCGCCTCGGCTCCACGACCCACCACCCGCGCTGGGCCATCGCCTTCAAGTTCGCCGCCCGCCAGGCCACCACGGGGGTGCAGGCCATCGAGGTCAACGTGGGAAAAACGGGGGCCCTCACGCCGGTGGCGAAGCTCACGCCGGTGCCGCTCGCCGGCGTGGTCATCAGCAACGTGAGCCTGCACAACGAGGACGAGATTCGCAAGAAGGACGTCCGCGTGGGCGACACCGTTCTCATCGAGCGGGCAGGCGACGTCATCCCCTACGTGGTCCAGGTCGTCCTCGCCAAGCGGCCACCCGGCAGTCAGCCGTTCGTCTTCCCCGACCGCTGCCCCGCCTGCGGTCACTCCACCGCCCGCCTCCCGGGCGAGGCCTACTGGCGCTGCCTGAACACCGCCTGCCCCGCCCAGCTCAAGGAACGGCTCCGCCACTTCGGCTCGAGGCGCGCGATGGACATCGAGCACCTCGGAGAAGCGGTCATCGATCAGCTCGTCGACAAGAAGCGCGTGAAGGACTTTGCCGACATCTACACGCTGACGGTGGACGAGGTCGCCGGGCTCGAGCGCTTCGCCGAGAAGTCCGCCGAGAACCTCGTCGCCGCCATCCAGGGCTCCAAGACGCGCGGGCTCGCGCGGCTGCTCAACGCGCTCGGCATCCGCATGGTCGGCGAGCGCGTCGCCGAGCTCCTGGCCAACCAGTTCGGGAGCATGGAGCGCTTGGAGCAGGCGTCGCTCGACGAGCTGAGCGAGATCCGCGGCATCGGCCCCCAGATCGCGCAGTCGGTGCGGAGGTTCTTCGACGACGAGACGAACCGGGACGTGATCCGGCGGCTCGCCGAGGTCGGGGTGGAGATGACCCAGCCCGGCTTCATGGCCGAGGGACCGCGATCGCTCGACGGGAAGACGTTCGTGCTGACCGGCACCTTGCCTTCTCTCACCCGAGACGCCGCCCGGGAGCTGATCGAGCGTCTCGGCGGCCGGGTCACCAGCTCCGTGACGAAGAAGACCGACTACGTCGTGGTGGGCGAGTCGCCGGGCAGCAAGGCCGCCGACGCACGACGTCTGGGAGTGACGATACTCGACGAGAGCGCGTTCCGCGCGCTGGTGGGAAAAGAATGACGAAAGCGGGAATCGTGACCGGACGTACACGGAAGGTGCTCCTCGGCTCCGCCCCGGCTCTCCTTGCGCTCGGCCTTCTCTCATGCGTCGGCAGGACCACGGACACGACGGCGCCGCTCGACATCATGAGGCCGGGGACGTGGACCGCACTGGCGCCGATGCCGACGGCGCGCCAGGAAGTCGCGGCGGCCGAGCTCGACGGCCGGATCGTCGTCGTCGGAGGCTTCGGCGCCAACCTCGAGGCGGTCACGACGGTCGAGGCGTACGACCCCGCGACCAACCGCTGGGAGACGTGGGCCCCGCTCCCCGGCCCGACGCACCACCCCGCGGCGGCCGTCGTGGACGGCCGTCTCTTCGTCGTCGGCGGCTACGAGGGCCGCGTCCGCTGGACGCCGCTCGCAGCGGTGTACGCGTACGACCCGGCGAGAAACGCCTGGGCGACGCGCGCGCCGCTCAGGAACCCCCGCGGCGCGCTGGCCCTCGTCGCCCTCGACGGCCGCCTCCACGCGGTAGGCGGCAGCGCCGAGCGCGCCACGGGAGACCACGAGGTCTACGATCCGGCGACCGACCGCTGGACGGAGGCGCCGCAAATGCCGACGGCGCGCGACCACCTCGCCGCGGTCGCTTTCCAGGGCCGCCTCTTGGCGCTCGGCGGGCGCGAGGCGTTTCTGGGGAAGCAGTACCCGACGGTGGAGATCTACGACCCCGCCACGAACGGCTGGCTCATCGGGACACCGCTCCCGACCGCCCGTGGCGGTCTCGCCGCCGTGGCCCTCGCCGATCGCGTCTTCGCCTTCGGGGGCGAGGCCCCACTCCGGATCTTCAGCGCGAACGAGATGTACGAGATCGCCGGCAACCGCTGGATCGGCAAGGAGCTGATGCGGACCCCGCGCCACGGCGCGGGCGCCGTCGCGGTCGGCGGCCGGATCTACGTTATGGGCGGCGGGACCGAGCCCGGCTTCGCCCCCACCGCCGCGAACGAGGCCTACACGCCGTGAGGCTCGCCGGCGCGACGGCGCTGGCTCTCCTGCTCGTGGCACCGGCCGCGCCCGTGGCGCACGCCGAGGAGCTCACGCGGGTGGAGGCGCTCCGGGCGCTGGCCGGCACCGCCGACGCCGACGCGAGGCGACGGGCCGTCCGCTGGCTCGGGGAACAGGGCGCGATGGCAGACGTCCCCGCGCTGGTGGGCGCGCTCCGCGATGCCGACGCGCGGGTCCGCGCGCTCGCCGAGAAGGCGATCTGGCAGGTGTGGAGCCGCTCGGGCGACGCGGAGGCCGACCGCCTCTTCGCCATCGGCGTCGAGCAGATGCAGGCGCGGGAGGGCGAGGCCGCGATCGCGACGTTCACGCGGGTGATCACCCGGCGGTCGGAGTTCGCCGAAGGGTGGAACAAGCGCGCCACCGTCTACTACCTCCTGGGGGAGTACACGAAGTCGCTCGCCGACTGCGACGAGGTGCTCAAGCGGAACCCGTACCACTTCGGCGCGCTCTCTGGCTACGGGATGATCTATCTCCAGCTCGATCAGCCCACGCGGGCGCTCGAGTACTTCGAGCGCGCGCTCGCCGTGAACCCGAACCTGTCCTCCGTGCAGGAGGCCGCGGAACGGCTGAAGGCCCTGCTGATCCAGCGGCGAAAGGACACGATCTGATGGATGCGATCCACGCCCTCAAAAAGATCTCGAGCCCGAGCCTCGCAAACGGCATCGAAACGTTCAACGTCCGCCCACGGAGCCAGGGCTTCATGTCCTCCGAGATCCGCACGCTCTTCCCCGAGCTTGGGCCGCTCGTCGGCTACGCGGTCACCGCGCTCATCCGCGCGGAGCCCGCGCCCTCCGACGGGCACCGGGCGTCCACGTTCGGGTGGTGGGACTACGTCCGGTCCATTCCGGCGCCGCGCGTCGTCGTCGTCCACGACCTCGACGATCCGCGCGGCCAGGGAGCCCAGTGGGGTGAGGTCCAGGCGAACATCCACAAGGCGCTCGGCTGCGCCGGCGTCCTGACGGACGGCTCGGTGCGCGACCTCGACGAGGTGCGCGCGCTTGGCTTCCAGTTCGCCGCCGCGCACGTCTCGGTGTCGCACGCCTACGTCCACATGGTGGACTTCGGCTTGCCCGTCAAGGTCGGCGGGCTCTGGGTGAAGCCCGGCGACCTGGTCCACGCCGACCACCACGGCGCGCTCACGATCCCGCCGGAGATCGCCGCGCGCCTCCCCGAGGCGGTGGCCAAGATCGAGGCTGAGGAGCGGAAGATCATCGCCTACTGTCAATCGCCGACCTTCTCCGCCGACGGGCTCAGGGAGCTCTACAAGCAGGTGCGGCCCGGTACCTACTAGGAAGGGACACACGATGACCCCCCGAACGTCGGGCGCGCAGGCGCCCCGACGGCACGACAGGCGTGTCAACCGCATCACGCTCGCCACTCACGAGTGGCCGGGGCGCGACCCCGCGATCGTCGCGATCCACGGGCTCACGTCGAACCACACGGTCTGGTACCCGATCGCCGACGCGCTCGGTGGGAGCCATCGGTTCATCGCGTATGATCTCCGCGGTCGGGGCGACAGCGATAAGCCACCCGCCGGCTACAGCCTCGCCCACCACGCCGCAGATCTCCTGGCGCTGCTCGACGACGTTCGCCTCGACCGCGCCATCGTGATGGGGCACTCGCTGGGCGCCCACATCGGGGTGCGCTTCGCCACCCTCCACCCCGAGCGCGTCGCCAAGCTCGTCCTCTTCGACGGCGGGCTCGACGTGCGCGCGGAGATCCTGGACTCGCTGGCGCCGGCGATCAGCCGACTCGGCGTCGAGTTCCCGTCGCTCGACAAGTTCCTCGAGCTCCTCAAGGGCCTCCCGATGTTCGAAGGGCGGTGGAACGACTCCCTTGCCCGGCACTACACGTACGACGTGGAGCCGGCGCCGGGCGGGGGCGTCCGGTCGAAGGTCGCCAGGCACGCGGTCGAGGAAGAGGTGGCGAACCTCCAGCGCGCGCGCCTCTGGGTCTGGCACCACCAGATCACGGCGCCCACGTTGCTGTTCCGCGCGCCCGACGGCCTGCTGCGGGCGGACGACTGCCTGATGACCCAGGAGGAGGCGGAGGCGATGGCTCACGCGATCCCGAGTTGCCGGCTGGTCGTTGTCCCGAACACCAACCACTACACCGTCGTGCTCGGCGAACATCCCGCGGTGACACGCGAGCTCGCGGCCTTCCTGGCGGCGTGAGGGTCCGGCACGCAGAGCCGGCCGACCTGGCTCCCGTCATGGCGCTGGCGGCGGAGGTCATCGGGGCCGAGCGCGCGGGTGCGTTCGTTCGCTCCCACGCGGAGCGCCACCACCTGCTCGTCGCCGAGGAGGCGGGCGAGGTCGCCGGCTTCCTCGCGTATCGGACCGACTGGTTCCAGTGCACGTTTGTCGGGCTCGTCGCCGTGCGCGAGAAGCTCCGCCGGCACGGCGTCGCGCGGGCGCTCTACCGGATGGTCGAGGAGATCTCGCCCAGCCCCCGGGTCTTCTCGTCGACGGAGGAGACCAACGCGGTCTCGATCAAGATGCACACGGCGCTGGGCTTCGTTCCCTCCGGGTACATCGACAACCTCCCGCAAGGCTACCGCGAGCTCCTCTTCTACAAGCGCCTGCGCCCGTCGAGCGTCGGCTAATTGCAATACGCAACTCCCTGTGTCGCAATTCCGGAGAGAGGAGGAACAACGCTTTGGTGAGCGGTCGAGTGGTGTCTCGGGTGACGCTCGGTGCCTACCGGCGCCGCGCCCGTTGCCCGAGCCAGCACGCGGCGTGCGACACCGAGCCCTTCTCGATGACCGCCCGCGTGTCGTCGACCACGCGCTCGTGGCAAACGCGGCACTCCGCGGTATCGCCCTCGCCGGGGGCGCTCTCGGATCCCTTGCGGCGATCCGGGTTGAAGGGCAGCACGACACCGCGGCGGGGCTTCTCTCTCCCGACGACGATCGCGCGACCGACGGTCTGCTCGAGGCGGTCCCAGTGCAACGGCCTCCGGACGGAGTCGAAGGCTCCCGCCTTAAGGAAAGCACGCGCCGCGTCCTCGTTGTCAGAGCCGTTCAGCATGACCACGGTGATCGACTCATCGAGCGCCCGAAGCTCACTGAGGAGCCGGGCGCCGTCCGTGTCTGGCAGGTGGATGTCGAGGATCACCGCGTCGGGTCGACTCAGCGAGACGAGCATGAGGGCGTCGCCACCGTTCGACGCCACGTCGACGAGGTAGCCCTTCCGGGTAAAGAACTCCCGCAGCGTTCCGGCGGCTTCCGCGTCGTCACCCACGACGAGGAGGGACCCGAGCGCGCTCATGGCCTTCCGTCCGCGGCAACCACGTGCGCGGGTTGCGTGCCCAGCGCGAGACCGACGAGGTGGACGATGTAGCGCAGGTCCATCGGTTTCGGGAGGTAGCCGAAGGCGCCCGCCGCGAGCGCCGCCGCCACCGATGCGCCGTCACTCCCCGTGATCATCAAAACGGGCAGTCGCGGATGGAGGACGCGGAGGCGCTTGAGCGTCTCCAGCCCGTCCATCACGGGCATGTTGATGTCGAGCAAGACGAGGTCTGGGCGCGTGCGCTCCACGGCCTCCAGGGCGGCCCGACCGTTGCCCGCTTTCACTACGTCGAGCGGCTCGGGAGAGCTCGCCAGACAGTCGGAAATTAACTCAGCGATGATGGGCTCATCATCGACGATGAGCACTCGGCGTCGCCGGCTGCGATCGCTTCCACTCGACGGCATGAGGACCCTCCGCTTTGATCGGGTCCTCGCGTTTCGGTAGCCTGGCGGCCCCAACACCACTGGGGTCCATGGCTTTGCGTCCCAGCCTCACGACTGGTTTGCCTTTGTCGGAGCGAGGTCGTCCCAATAGCCAGCAACCCGTATGCCAGGCGTCGTCGCTTCACAAGTGCGCGCTGTGACGCCTTGCTGAACCCGGGAGAAGCCCCGATGGCTGATCCGTGGCCATGCCGACGGCCACGAACTCACCGCTGGGAACGAGGAAAACCGCGTGGGTTTCGAACGGTGCTTGCTAAACGGGTCGAAAGACCGGCGCCGAGCGGCGTCCGGCGTGCGGCGACTCGGTCGCGCGTCGACGCGGGAGCGAGTCGCTGCGGGGGCTAGTTTCCTGGGGTGCCGAGCCGGAGGCGCCGCACGAGCTCATAGAGCGCGCTCTTGCCACCGCGATAGCCCGTCAGACGGACACGCCGGAGAACCTCGGCGCCCGACATGATCGGGTTCTCTCTGAGCCACTGCGAGATCAGCGGCGTGTAATGGGCCACCGTCGACGGCCGACCCACACCCCGCGTCGAGGCGTGCGCTTGGCCGTTGCTCTGCGTCAGACCGTTGCCCTGCGTCAGACTGTTGAAGGCTGCCACTTCCCCGATCCCCATGACTGATTCCTCCTGGGGACATGGGTATGGCAAATTCGATACCGATTTCCATAGTCTTAAATTTCAGGAACTTCCGGATCTTGGACGCCCGAAGTGCTGGTAAGTTCCTGGCCGGCCTGTTAATTTCCGGACCAGGGGTACGGGGGCTTTGGAAAGGGCGAAGCCCCCTCCAGGTCGCTCAGGCGGGTGGCGCTCCCCGCATCGCCATCTCGACGCCGCGGGTGAGGTCGGTGGCGCTGAACGGCTTGAGCACCACGCCATGGATCCCGGCCTGGGTGGCCTCGCCGAGGAGCTCGCGTGAGCCGTGGGCGGTGATCATGACGACGCGGAGCGCGGGCCGGAGCGACCACGCCTCCTGGATGAACTCGAAGCCGTTTTGCTCGGGCATCATGTAGTCCACGACGAGCAGGTCGGCGGCGCCATGAGCGAGATGCGCGAGCGCCTCGCGCGTGGTCGTGAAACCGTAGACCCGGTGGCCCTGCGCGCCGAGGACGCTCTCGCACGTCTTGACGATCGCGGGCTCGTCGTCGACGACCACGATCGTCATGAACGTGCCCGCTCGTCGCGGCGCAGCTTGTACTCGATCGAGTCCACGAGCGCCTGCCAGGAGGCCTCGATGATGTTGTCCGCGACCCCCACCGTGCCCCACGTCTCCTCGCCGTCGCCCGAGGTGATGAGCACCCGCGTCTTCGCCGCGGTGCCCTTGGACTCGTCGAGGATGCGCACCTTGTAGTCGAGGAGCCGCATCGCCCGGAGGTTCGGGTAAAACTCCTCGAGCGCCTTGCGGAGCGCGTGGTCGAGCGCGTTGACGGGCCCGTTGCCCGTCGCCGCGGTATGCTCGAGGATGCCCTTGACGCGTACGCGCACCGTCGCCTCGGCGACCGGCTCCGCGGCGTGGTTCTGCTCCTCGACGATCACGCGGTACGCGTCGAGCTCGAAGCACGGCTTGTGCCGGCCGAGCGCGCGCTCCATCAAGAGCTCGAACGACGCCTCCGCACCCTCGAACTGGAACCCCTGATCCTCGAGCCCCTTGAGTTCGGCGAGGATCCGCCGCGAGTCCGGCGTGTCCCGGTCGATGTCGATGCCGTACTCGCGCGCCTTCCAGAGGATGTTCGACTTGCCCGCGAGCTCGGAGACGAGCACGCGCCGGTGGTTGCCCACCGCCTCGGGGTCGACGTGCTCGTACGTCTCCGGGTGCTTGAGCACGGCGGAGACGTGCATACCGCCCTTGTGGGCGAAGGCGGAGTCGCCCACGTAGGGCTGCGAGGCCCAGGGCTTGCGGTTGGCCAGCTCGGAAACGAAGCGCGAGGCGTCCCGCAGCTCGTGCAGGTTCGGCTCGGGGATGCACTCGAGCCCCATCTTGAGGACGAGGTTCGGGATGATCGAGACGAGGTTCGCGTTGCCGCATCGCTCGCCGTAGCCGTTGAACGTGCCCTGCACCTGGCCGACCCCTTCGGCCACGGCGGCCAGCGAGTTGGCGACGGCGCACTCGGCGTCGTTGTGGACGTGGATGCCGAGCGGCGTCTTCACGTGCGTCTTCACGACCCGGAGGACCTCGACGAGGTCGTGCGGGAGCGTGCCGCCATTCGTGTCGCAGAGCACGACCCAGTGCGCGCCCGCCGTTTCTGCGGCCCGGAGCGTCGCGAGCGCGTACTCGCGGTTCCGGCGGAAGCCGTCAAAGAAGTGCTCGGCGTCGAACATCACCTCATCCATCCGCGGCCGGAGGAAGGCGATCGTGTCGGCGATCATCTTCAAATTTTCGTCGAGCGTGGTGGAGAGCGCGTGGGTGACGTGGAAGTCCCACGATTTGCCCACGATCGTCGCGACGGGCGCGCCCGCGTCGAGGAGCGCCTGCATGTTGGCGTCCGACTCGGCCGTGCCGCCCGCGCGCCGGGTCATGCTGAACGCGGCGAGCTTGGCGTGCTTGAGCGTCACGTCCTGCATGCGGCGGAAGAAGCGCAGGTCTTTCGGGTTGGAGCCGGGCCAGCCGCCCTCGATGTAGTGGATGCCGAGCGCGTCGAGCCGAGCCGCCAGACGGACCTTGTCCTCCATCGAGAAGGACACGCCTTCGCCCTGGGTGCCGTCTCGCAGCGTCGTGTCGTAGATCTTGATCACGCGCCGCATGTGTAGTCGTCATCATGCCCTCCCGCGCCGCGAAGTGTCAAGATTCGCGGGCGGGTCCGTGGAGGCGCTGGGCGAGGCGGCGCTTCACGGCCGGCCACTCGCTGTCGAGGATGGAGTAGTAGACCGTGTCCCGCTGGAAGCCTTTGATGCTCATGTGCTTCCGGAGCACACCTTCCCGCGAGGCGCCGAGCCGGGCGATTGCCTCCTGGGAGCGCACGTTCCGGCCGTCAGTCTTCAACGCAACGCGGACGCAGCCGAGCTTCTCGAAGCAGTGGGTGAGGAAGAGGAATTTCGACTCCGTGTTCGCCGGCGTCCGCCAGAGCGAGCGCGCGAGGAAGGTCGAGCCGATCTCTACCTGACGGTCGGCCGGCCGCACGTCGAGGAGCCGCGTGGAGCCGACGCAGCGCCCGGTCTCGTTCCAAATCTGCGCGAACACGATGGACTCGCCGCGCGTCATCAGATCCCGGGCTTCGCGCACGAGCGTCTGCGTTTCGTCGAGGTTCCTCGGCGGCGACCAGAAGAGGTAGCGGCAGACCTCGTCGTCTTGCATGACCTGGAAGAGGTCGGGCGCGTGGCGCGCGTCGATCGGCTCGAGCGTGAGCCAGCGGCCGCAGAGCACGACGGGCGTGAGGTCCATCAGATTACGCCATCGCGCCGGAGCCCCGCGATCTCGGCGCGCGTGAGACCCGCCAGCGACCCGAGCACCGCGTCGGTGTGCTGGCCGAGCACGGGCGGCGCCAGCCGCGCCCTGCCCGGCGTCGTGTGCAGGCGGATCGGCACGCCCAGGACCGTCACGCGGCCCGCCCGCGGATGCGGGAGCGTCACGATCATGGAGCGCGCCTTCAGGTGCTCACTCTCGCACACCTCGGGGACGCTCGTGATCCGGCCGGCTGGAACGCCCGCGCCTTCGAAGCGCTCGAGCCACTTCGCCGCGGTGCGGGCACCGAGGATCTCGTTGAGCAGCGGGATGAGCGCGTCGCGGTTCTGCACGCGCCGGGCTTCGGTGTCGAAGCGCGGATCCTTCGCGAGCTCGGGGCGCTCGAGCGCGGCGCAGCACTTCGTCCAGAGCGCGTTGTTGGCCACGCCGAGCGTCAGGTACGCGTCGGCCGCCTTGAAGACCTCGTACGGCACGATCGAGGGGTGGGCGTTCCCCCGGCGCGCCGGCCGCGCGCCGGTGCCGAAGTAGATCCCCGCCTGGTACGTGAGGAGCGCGGCCATGGCGTCGAGCATCGAGATCTCGACCTTCTGGCCGCGACGCGTCCGGGCGCGCGCGAGCAGCGCGAGCGTCACGCCGTGGGCCGCCGACATGCCCGCGACGAGATCGGCGATCGAGGTGCCGACCTTGACGGGCGGGCCGTCGGGAAACCCGGTGATGTCCATGATCCCCGACTCAGCCTGGACGACGAGGTCGTAGCCGGCGCGGTGTGCCTCCGGCCCCGACTCGCCGAAGCCCGAGATCGAGCAGTAGACGAGCCGCGGGTTGAGCCGGGCGAGCGCCCGGTAGCCGAACCCGAGCTTCTCCATCGTCCCGGGCCGAAAGTTCTCGAGCAGGACGTCGCTCTTCCTGACGAGCGTCCGGAGTATCGCCTGGCCCGCCGGAGCCTTGAGGTTCAGGGTGACGCTCTTCTTGTTGCGGTTCACGGACATGAAGTACGTCGACTCGCCGCCCGTGAAGGGCGGCCAGCTCCGCGTGTCGTCGCCCTTCCCCGGCTCTTCGACCTTGACGACCTCGGCCCCCATGTCGCCCAGAATCATCGCGCAGAAGGGTCCGGCAAGGACGCGGGTGAGATCCAGGACACGGACGCGGGCGAGGGGCGCGTCAGCGCGAGGCACGCTCTCGTCCTTTCCGGACTCGCTTGGCGAGGCTCCGGGCGATCGCCTGCATCCGGTCGCCGGCGCGGCCGGCGCGTCGCCAGAAGAGCCGGGCGCGGTCGACCGCGCCGAGATGGTAGAAGTAGTAGACGTCGTCCACTGCCTCGATCACGACGCGCGAGCCGATCCGAAGGCCGCGGGTCTCCGCGCCGTGGCAGATGAACCCGGCGCCGCCTTCGAGGAGAACCAGCGCGATGTGGAACGGCGACCGAAACCCCGCGGGGGGCGAGTAGAGCGTGGTGAAGGACACGATCTCGCCGGCGCCCTCGAGCTCGACCGGCGTCATCTGGACCGGATCACGCGGGCAGAAGGCGGCGGCCGGCGCGACGGTCAGCCCGCACGCGGGGCAGCGCGACCCTTGAATCGTCTCGATCATTGTAATGCCTCACCCGCTGTGCGGACCCGCGACGCATGAAATGCGGTAGACTCCCGCGCGGGTGCCGGCAGCGAGGTCGGCCCTCGATTGGTGCAACGAGCCCGAATTGTAATGTGACCCGGAGCCCGACGAGCACCCCGTACTGCCGCCACCGGTCGACGACCGGAGAGCGCGCCTTCTAACTTTCGATGACGTGGGCTCCACGCCGGCGCCACACCACGGAGGAGGACCCCATGGATGTGATTCACGCCAAGTGTGCCGGCCTCGACGTCCACCAGAAGACGATCGTCGCCTGCGCCCGCGTCATGACTGGAAAGACAGTGCAGCACCATCTTCAGACGTTCGGGACCACCACGGACGACCTCCTCGCCTTGGGCGACTGGCTGGCCCGGCACGAGGTCACTCACGTGGCGATGGAATCCACCGGCGTCTACTGGAAGCCCGTGTGGTATGCCCTCGAGGGGCAGTTTCAGTTGCTCCTCGCCAACCCCATGCACGTCCGCAACGTCCCCGGCCGCAAGAGCGATGTCAACGACGCCACGTGGATCGCCGATCTTCTGGCTCATGGCCTCGTCCGCAGCAGCTTCGTCCCCCCGGAGCCCATCCAGGAGCTGCGCGATCTCACCCGCACCCGCAAACAACTGACGCGCGAAATCGCCCGCCACACCCTCCGCATTCAGAAAACGCTCGATCAGGCCAACCTCAAACTGACCGGGCTCCTGACCGACATCCTCGGCGTGAGTGGCCGCGCCATCCTCGACGCCCTGGTCGCGGGCGAGCGCGATCCCGACCGGCTCGCCGATCTGGCAACGGGCCGCCTCAAGGCCTCGCGCGCCGAGCTGGTCGCGGCCCTGCACGGGCGGGTCACCCCGCACCACGTCTTCATGCTCCAGCTCCATCTCACCCAAGTCGACGCCCTGCGGGCGGCGGTGCGCGACCTGGAGGCGCGCTTGGGCGACGCCCTCGCGCCCTTTCGGGCCGCTGTCGAGCGCCTGACCACCATCCGCGGCATCGGCCCGCTCGCCGCCTCGGTCCTGGTCGCCGAACTCGGTGTCGATATGAGCCGCTTCCCGACCGCGGGGCACCTCCGCTCGTGGGCCGGCCTCTCGCCCCGGCAGGACGAGAGCGCAGGCAAACGGCGCTCCACCAGAACCCTCGCCGGAAACCCCTGGCTCAAAACCACGCTCGTCCAGGCCGCGTGGTCCGCCGTCCGCAAAGACGGCACCTACTTCCGAGCCCAGTTTCTGCGCCTCAAGGCGCGCCGCGGGCCCAAGAAGGCCATCGTCGCCGTCGCGGCGTCGATCCTCACAGCCGTCTATCACGTGCTGCAGCGCGAGGTCAGCTACGAAGACCTCGGCGGTGATTACTTCAGCCAACGGGATAAGGCGAAGCTCGCGAGACGCCTGATCGCGCGCCTTCACGATCTGGGCCTCACCGTGGAGGTGCGGGCCGCCTGACTCAGGATGCATTTCTTTCTATCGAGAGCCGCTGGGCCGGCACCACCGGTGGGCGGCCCGCGACGAGGTGCGCCCCGGCTGCGTTCCGCATGTCACTTCTCATTCCACCGAGCTCCGCTGGGCCGGCACCACCGGTGGGCGGCCCGCGACGAGGTGCGCCCCGGCTGCGTTCCGCATGTCACTTCTCATTCCACCGAGCTCCGCTGGGCCGGCGCCTTCGGTGGGTGGCCCGAAACGAGGTGCGCCCCGGCTCCGTACCGCATGTCACTTCTCATTCCACCGAGCTCCGCTGGGCCGGCGCCTTCGGTGGGTAGCCCGCGACGAGGTGCGCCCCGGCTGCGTTCCGCATGTCACTTCTCATTCCAGCGAAAGGCCTCATGGAGTCGTCCGACTGCCGCCGGGAGCTTGAAGCGGCGGGGACCGGCGCTTCCCGGATTGAAAAAGAGCACGCCGTCGCGCTCCTCCTGCCGCGGCTGATGACTGTGACCGGAGATGACCGCGCCGAACCCCGCCGCGCGGGGGTCGAGGTCGAGCTCATTGACGTTGTGCAGCACGTACAGGAGCACGCCCCCGATCTCGAGAACCTCGGTGGACGGCAGCTTCTCCGCCCACGCGCCGCGATCGTTGTTGCCGCGGACGGCCGTCACCGGCGCGATCTCGCCGAGCCGGTCCAGCACGTCCGACGTACCGATGTCTCCCGCGTGGACGATCGCCCCGACGCCCCGGAGCGCCACCACGGCTTCCGGTCTCAGGAGCCCGTGCGTGTCGGCGATGACGCCAACCACCCGCGCGCGGGAGCCCGTCATGCCGTGGTGAACGCGGGGAGCCATCGCGCGTTGCCCTTCGGGTCGTCGGCGACGCGGAGCGGCGCCAACCGGACGCGCTGGCCGATCCCGAGCGCCGCCATGTCGGCGTTGACGAGAGCCGCAAACACTCGATGCCCTCCGACCTTCAGGATCGCGAAGACGCGCGGCCCGTCGAAGCCCGCGGGGAGCCCCGCCTCCTGCACGGTGAAGGCGTGGATCGTCCCCTCGCCAGGCAGGTCCACCCACTCGAACCGATCGGACGCGCACTCGCCGCAGAAGCCGCGTGGGGGCCACGCGGTGGTCCGGCACTGGAGGCAGCGGGTGGTGACCAGCCGTCCCGACGCCAGGGACCGGTAGAACTCGTGGAGCTTCGTGTCATCCGCCGACTCGAGCGGGAACGGGTCGACCGCGCGCAAGTAGGTCATACCCCGGTCGCGGGCGCGACGCGGCTCATGCGTCGAGCCGTCTGCCGAGCTGCCGCAGCAGCGCGCGCACCTTCGCGATCTCGAATGCGTCGCGCTTGTCCCCCGCGTAATCGAAGAACCCGCGCCCGGTCTTGGGGCCCAGCTCGTTCCGCGCGACCTTCTCCTCGACCAGGCGCGCCGGCCTGAAGCGGTCGTCACCGAGGGCCTTGGCGAGGAACCGACTCGCACGGTGGAGGATGTCCACGCCGCCCCAGTCGATGAACTCGAAGATCCCGACCTGGGCGTATCGGAAGCCCATGCCCGCCTTGAACGCGCGGTCCACGTCCTCGGGCGTCGCGACGCCCTCCTCGACGAGGCGCACGGCCTCGTTCATGAGGAGCGCCTGCATCCGCGGCCCGATGAAGCCGGGCGAGTCGGCGCAGCGCACCACCACCTTGCCCAGCCCCTCGAGGAGCTCGACGGTGCGGGCGACGATCGCACTGTTGGTCGCCCGGCCGGGGACGACCTCGACGAGCGGAATGATGTGGGCCGGGTTGAGCCAGTGCGCCACGAGGAAGCGCTCCGGACCCTCCACGGCGTCGGCGAGGTGCTTCGGCGAGATCGTCGAGCTCGTCGAGGCGATGATCGCCCCGGCGCCGACACGCGCCGAGAGCCGGCCGAGGACGTCGCGCTTGAGGTCGAGCAGCTCCGGCAGCGCCTCCTGGACGAAGCCGCACGCGCCGAGGCCGTCGAGGCCCACGCGGCTCTCGACCCGGTCGAGCGCCGGCGCGGCGTCGCCGTCCTCGATCACGCCCTCCTCGGTCATGAGCGCGAGGTCGCGCGCGATCTCGCGCCGCGCGTCGGCGAAGACGGCGCGGTGCTCCTCGGGCGCGCGCGTCTTGGCGTCGACGAGGAGGACGCGCCGCCCGCCGAGGGCAAAGGCCAGCGCGATCTGGCGCCCGATCCGCCCGGGCCCCACCACCGCGACCGCCGCGGGATCCGTGTCCGCGACCGTCGCGCTCACGCCCGGTCGCGCCCGTAGATCATCACGACGTGCTCTCCCATCCCGCTGTTGTTGTGGGTCAGCCCGATCGCGGCGGCGGGCACCTGCCGGGCGCCCGCCTCGTCGCGGAGCTGGACGAAGATCTCGGCCGCCTGGGCGACGCCCGTGGCGCCGAGCGGGTGGCCGCAGCCGATCAGCCCACCCCGCGGATTCACCACGACCTCGCCGCCGTAGTCGCTGCGGCCCGCGGCGACGAAGGGGCCTGCCTCGCCCTTCCCGCAAAAGCCGAGCTCCTCGCACGCGATCAGCTCGGCGATCGCGAAGCAATCGTGGACCTCGGCCACGTCCACCTCGCGCGGCCCGACGCCCGCCATCGTGTACGCCGCCCGCGCGGCGCGGTCGAGCGCCGGCCACCGCGCGTAGTCCGCGTGGAGCGAGGTGAGCTGGAAGCCGTCGAGCGCCTGACCGGTCCCGCGGATCCAGACGGGCTTGTCGGTGAGCGTCCGCGCCCGCTCCTCGCTCGCGATCAGCACCGCCGCGGCGCCGTCGGTGATCGGCGAGCACATGAACAGGCGCAATGGGGTCGCGATCATCCGCGAGCAGAGCACCTGGTCGAGCGTCGCCCCCTTGTTGAAATGCGCGTTCGGATTCTTCGCGGCGTGATTGTGGTTCTTCACGCCGACCATGGCGAGCTGCTCCTCGGTCGTGCCGTACTCGGCCATGTGGCGCTGGGCGGCGAGCGCGAAGCAGGGCGGGGCGGTGAGGCCGAATGGCGCTTCCCACTCGCGGTCCACGCCGGTCCCCATGTTGAGGATCGCCTCCTCGCCGGTCGGCGCGGTGAGCTTCTCGACGCCGAGCACCATGACGAGGTCGGCGAGCCCCGCGGCGATGAAGGCGTACGCGTAGCGGATCCCGACGGTGCCCGAGGCGCACATGTGCTCGGTCCGTGCGCTGAGCGCGCTCGGCCTGATCCCGAGCGCCTCGGCGGCGAGCGAGGAGATGTGGGACTGGAACGCCGTGCGTTCCGGCATCACCGATCCGACGACGAGCCCCTCGACGTCTCTCGGCTTCACCCCGGGCATCGAATCGAAGCACGCCTTGCCCGCCTCCCAGATGAGGTCGCGGTAGCTCGCCTTGCGCACGCCGAACTTCGAGACCCCCGCGCCGACGAGCGCCGCCCGTCTCATGTCGCCCGCCCGTGCGCACCGGCGTCGAGCGTCTCGACGATCGCCGCGTGTCCGGCTCGCCGCGCCGCATCCGCCGGCGTGTGCCCCTCGTGGTTCCGGCTCACGGACGCCTCCGCACGAGGACGCTCTCCTCGTAGCTGCAGACCGTCTCGCCCCGCTGGTTCTTCACGCTCGCCTCGAAGATCACGACCCCGCGGCCGGGCTTGGACGACTCGCGGCGCTCCTTCAGGGTCATCTCGGTGTGGACGGTGTCGCCGAACTTCACCGGCGCCGTGAACCGTACGCGGTCGAGTCCGAGGAGCGCGAGCGTTGTGCCCTCGAACCACCCCGCGAGCTTCTGCGAGCCGTTGGAGACGGCGAGCGTGAGGATGCCGTGGGCGACGCGCGCGCCGAAGGGTGTCGTCTTCGCAAACTCCGCGTCCGTGTGGAGCGGGTTGAAGTCGCCCGTGAGCCCGGCGAAGCGCGAGACGTCACCGCCGTCCACGGTGCGCCGCCCGGTCACGAGCACCTCGCCCACCGTGAACTCCTCCCAGTAGCGTCCCTTGGGCGTGCCGCCCATTACACCGCCTCACCGGTCGCGCCGTGCCTCATGCGAAGGCCTGACTCCGGTCCCAGTCGAGGTCGCGGCCGATCACGACGCGCAGGATCTCCGAGGTCCCGCCGCCGGGCAGCAGGAAGCGAGCGTCGCGGAAGTAGCGCTGGACCGGATACTCCATCGCGAGCCCGTACGAGGCGAAGATGCGCGCCGCCTCGTCGGTGACGCGCACCGCCATCTCCGACGCGAAGAGCTTCGCCATCGCCGCCTCACGGGTGACCGCGTGTCCGGCGTCGAGCCGGGCCGCGGCCTGGTAGGTCATGAGCGTCGCGGCGTGGAGCTGGGTGAGCATGTCGGCGAGCTTGAACCCGATCGCCTGGTGCTCGACGATCGGCTTCTCGAACGCCACGCGCTCCCGCGCGTAGGCGAGCGCCGCCGCGTACGCGGCGCGCGCGAGGCCGACCGAGATCGCCGCCGTCATCACCCGGATCTCGGAGAGGATGGATCCGATCTTCTCGACGCCACCCGTCTCGCCACCCAGAAGATGGTCGGCCGGGACTTCGACGTCTTCGAGCAGGATCTCCCCGGTCACGGAGGCGCGCACCGCCATCTTGTCGATCGACTTCCCGAGGGTGACCCCGCGCATCGTCGAGCGGTCCAGGAGGAAGAGCGCGATGTTCTTCATGCCGCGCTCGGCCGAGGTCTTCGCCGCGACCGTCAGCACGTCCGCCACCGGCGCGTTGGTGACCCAGGTCTTCCCGCCGCGGAGCACCCAACGGTCGCCGCGCCGCTCGGCCCGGGTGGTGATGCTGGCGACGTCGGAGCCGGCGCCGGGCTCGGTGAGCGCGAAGGTCGCGACGAGGTCGCCCTTGAGCGCCGGCACGAGGTAGCGCTGGCGAAGTGGTTCGGTGCCGTACTTGTAGATGAAATAGGTGCCCATCAGCGACTGCATCGCGACCGCCGCGGCCACCGAGAGCGAGCCGCGGGCGAGCTCCTCGGCGAAGAGGCAGTAGGTGACCATGTCGGCGTCGGCGCCGCCGTAGGCCTCCGGGTAACGGAGCCCGAGGTAGCCGAGCTCGCCGATGCGTCGGAAGAGCTTCCACGGGAACTCCGCGCGCTCGTCGATCGCCTCCGCCACGGGCGCCACTTCGGCGTCGACGAACCGTGCGACGGCGCGGCGGAATTCATCTTGCTCCGCGGTGAACTGGATCATGGTATCGAGAGCCGCGGGGCCGGCACCTTCGGTGGGTGGCCTGCTGGCGGAGCGGCGCGGCTCCGCTCCGCACTCATTGCGCGGCGCAGCTTGGTCGTGGCGCGCTCGTCCACCTCGAGGTCGAACCCGTCGTCCTTGATCACCACCCCATAGTCCACGCGCGCCGCCTCGACCGACACGTAGTCGTCCAGGACGTCCTCGAGCACCCGCCGAGGGTCGCGCTCGAGCGGATCGCCGTACCCGCCCGCGCCGGGCTGCTGAAACGACACGACATCGCCGTAGGCAAACTCCCGCGACGCCTTGCCATGCACGACCCGTTCACCCGGTCCCGGGTTGATCACCGTCCGGCCGAGCGTCCCCGGCCGGCCGCCGAATAACCCGTACGGGGCGACCTTCTGCCGGTCGGACAGATTCGTGAGCTTGCCCTCGTCGGCCAGGAAGCGCAGGTCGCGACGGACCCCGCAGCCGCCGCGGAACTTGCCCGCCCCCGCGGAGTCGCGGATCAGCTCGAACCGCTCGACGACGATGGGCTGGTTGGCCTCCTGCGCCTCGACGGGGATGTTCGAGGCGTTGAACGCCCACGACATCGCCTCACACCCGTCCGCGCGGTCCCAGCCGCCGAAGGTCGGGTTCGCCATGTGCGAGGCGGCCGCCGCCACGCGGTCGGGCACCGCCCGGGCGAGCGCGCCGACGACCGACTCGAAGGTGCGGTAGCAGATGATCGCGCGCGGTCCGCCGCCCGCGGGTGGCCGCGGGTTGAGGAACGACCCCTCGGGCGCTGTCACCGTGATCGGCCTGAGCGCGCCCTCGTTCATCGGCCCGAACGGATCGGTGAGGCACTTCACGGCCGCGTAGGAGTAGGAGCGGGTGTAGTTGATGTAGGAGTTCATGCCGGACGGCGTCTGCGGACTCGAGCCCGCGTAGTCGATCACCATCGAGTCGCGCGCGACGGTGACCGTGACCGCGACCCGCAGCGGCTCGGTCCCGGGCCCGTAGTCGTCCATGAAATCCTCGAACGCGTAGACGCCGTCGGGGAACTCGCCGATCGCCGCGCGCATGCTCGCTTCCGTGCGCGCGATGATCTCGTCCATCGCCTGCGCCAGCACGTCCCGGCCGTAGCGCGCCGCCAGCTCCCGAAGGCGGAGCTCGCCGACCCGCAGCGCGCTCCGCTGGGCGCGCAGGTCGCCGAGGACCTTGTCGGGCGTGCGGGTGTTCGCCGCGATGATCCCGACGATGCCCGCGTCCTCCTGATACTCCGTCCACACCTTCGTCGGCGGGATCCGCAGCCCCTCCTGGAAATAGTCGAAGATGCCCTCGACGCCCTGGCTGCCGGGCCGCTGGCCGCCGACGTCGGTGTGATGGAGGATGTTCACCGCGAAGCCGACCAGGTCGCCCGCGTGGAACGCCGGCTGGGTGACGAAAAAGTCGGGCAGGTGCCCCGAGCCGAGCAGCGGATCGTTCAAGAGAATCGCGTCGCCCGGCCGAAGCGTCTCCACGGGGTGCGCCGCGAGGGCGTTCTTCACGGCAAAGGACATCGCCCCCATGTGGCCCGGCGAGTAGGGCCCCTGAGCGACCATCCGCCCCCGGGGGTCGAAGACCGCCACGGAGAAGTCCTGGCCCTCGCGCGCCTGCTCGGAATAGGCGGTCTTGTGGACCGTGGTGCCGATCTCGACGGCGATCGACTGGAGCGCGCCCCAGATGACGCCGAGGGTGATCGGGTCGATTGTCGCGGGGTCCGCGCGGCCGCCTTCGACCGTAGGTGGCCTGCCGCAGGCGCGGTGTGGCTCCGTCATCCCAGGTCCACCAGGAGATTCGCGTACTCGTCCACGGAGGCCGTGGCGCCCGGCGGCAGGACCGTCGTGGACTCGCGCTCCTCCACGATCGCCGGCCCCGCGAGGCGCGCCCCCGCCGCGAGCGCGTAGCGGTCGTAGACCGGCGCGTCCACGTAGCCGCGCGCCTCGGGGAAGTAGGCGCGGCGACTCCCCTTGACCGCGCGCGCGCCGTCTTGCGTCTCGACCTTCGCGAGCGCGATGCGGGGCGAGCCGCCGACGGCCGAGAGCTTCCAGGTGACAACCTCGACGGGCTCGCCCGGGTTCGCGTAGCCGTAGCGGGCGGCGTAGATCTCGTCGAACGCCGCGCGCACCCGTCCGAGCGCCGCGGCGTCGAGCTCGCCCGACGGCACGGGAACGGTCAGCTCGTACCCCTGGCCCACGTAGCGCGCGTCGGCCGAACGCGCCACGGCGATCTCACCCACGACGGCGGACTCGCGGACGACCTCCGTCGCCTGCCGCGTCATCTCCGCGTACATCCGGCGGAGCCGTGCGGGCTCCACGGCGTCGAGCCGGCGGACGTAGGTGCGCGCCACGTCGAACCGGACCTCCGCGGCCAGCAGGCCGATCGCGGCCGTGACCCCCGCGGCCGCGGGGAGAATCACGCGCGGGATACCGAGCGCCTGGGCGAGGCGGCAGCCGTGCACAGGGCCCGACCCGCCGAAGGCGACCAGCGTGAGATCGCGCGGGTCGCGGCCGCGCTCGATCGAGACCACGCGCGTCGCCAGCTCCATGTTGGTGTTGACGATCGCGTGGATCCCCCACGCCGCGTCCTCGAGCGCCAGGCCGAGCGGCCGCGCGACTTTCGTTTCGACCGCGCGCGCCGCCGCCGCCGGCTGGAGCCTGATCGAGCCGCCCGCGAAGTAGTCGGGATTGATGTAGCCGAGCACCACGTTCGCGTCGGTGACGGTGGGCTCGGCACCGCCGCGCCCGTAGCAGACGGGCCCCGGCGTCGACGCGGCGCTCTCCGGGCCCACGGCGATCACGCCAAGCCGCGCGCGGGCGATCGAGCCGCCTCCCGCGCCGATCTCGACGAGGTCGATCGCCTGGATGTTCACGGGCAACCCGCTGCCCGGGGCGTTGTTGACGCGGTGGAGCTCGAACGCTGGGGTCGTGTCGGGCCGCCCGCGCTCGATCAGCGCGAGCTTGGCGGTCGTGCCGCCCATGTCGAACGCGATGAGATCACGGTAGCCCGTGAGCTCGCCGTACACGGCCGCCATCAGGGCGCCGGCGGCGGGCCCCGACTCGATCATCCGCACCGGGTAGCGCTGCATCGCCTCCGCCGTCGCAATGCCGCCCGAGGACTGCATGACGAAGAGGCGGCCACGGTAGCCGCGCTCCGCCATGGCGGCGGCGAGCCCGCGCAAGTACTCGCGCAGGGCCGTCATCACGTAGGCGTTCACCACGGTCGTCGAGGTCCGCTCGTACTCGCGGAAGGTCGGCGAGACCTCGTGCGACATCGTCACGGTCACCTGGGGTGCCTCCTGCCCGACGATCTCCGCCAGACGCCTCTCGTGGGCCGGGTTCGCGTAGGCGTGCAGGAGGCAGATCGCGAGCGTCGTCACGCCACGCGCGACGAGCTCGCGGACGGCCCGGCGGGCGTCCGCCTCGTCGAGCGGGCTCTCGACGGAGCCGTCGGCGAGGATGCGCTCGCTCACCTCGCCGATGCACCGGCGCGGGATCAGCGGCGCGGGTTTCTCGATCTGGAGGTCGTAGACCTGATACCGCTTCTCGCGCCCGATGATCAGCACGTCGCGGAAGCCGCGCGTGGCGAGAAGCCCGACCCCGCGTGCCTTGCGCTCGATGACGATGTTGGAGCCGAGCGTCGTTCCGTGGACCGTGTGGGCCACGTCGCTCCACGTGACGCCGCTCCGCGCGATCAGCTCGTCGAGCCCCGCGCGGCACGCCTCGGACGGGTCGGGGTAGGTCGTCAGGCGCTTCGCGGTGCTGAGCTCCCCCGATGGCGACTGGAGCACGAAATCGGTGAATGTCCCCCCCACGTCGAAGCCGATGCGGTACGCCATTACTCTTGGGGCCGCGCGCCCGGTGCGATCAGTGGATGGCCCGCGACGAGGCGCGTCCCGGCTCCGGGCGGCCCGTCGCGTCTCGTTCCACGAGGCGTCCACCAGCCCGGGACCACCGAGGGTGGCCTGAGACAGGCGCGTGCCGGCATCGTTCCCCTCAGCTCCGGCGTTCGGCCCTGGAGAGCACGAGGCGATACGGGTAGCGCCGGGGCGTCTGATAGGTGATCGCGTACTCGACGGGCTCGCCGCTCACGGCGAAGTACGTACGCTCGAAGAGGAGCAGCGGCGAGCGCGGACGCACCTGGAGCAGTTCGGCGATCTGCCGCGGCGCCAGCGCCGCGTCGACGACCTGCTCCATGAGCTTGATCGGCACGCCGACCACACGCTCGATCGCGCCGATCAGTGAGGTCTTGGAGAGGTCCTCGTCGGAGAGGGCCGTTCCGATCGTGAGCGGCATGTACGCGGTCACGTGCTGGAAGGGTCCGTTGTCCGCGTGGCGGACGCCGCTGATCCGGTAGACCGAGGAGCGCGGCGGGAGACGGAGGGCCTGCGCGATATTAGCCGGGACCGGGACGATCTCGCGCGTGACCAGCTTGAACCACGACTCGTCGCCGAGCGCCATCATGTCGCCGACGGAGCCGATCACGCGGAGCTTCGGGTCGGCCCCGGCCGACGGCGTCGAGAAGGTGCCGCGCCCCGCATGGCGGTAGAGGAGCCCCTCCTCCACGAGGACGTCGAGCGCCTGCCGGATGGTCGGGCGGCTCACCTTGAAGCGCTCGCAGAGCGCGTGCTCGGAGGCGATCCGCTCACCATCGCCGCGCAGATCCTGGCGGATCGCGTCGACGATCTGGAGATACCGAGGAATCCCAGGACGGTAGTTCACCCGACGGAGCCTCCCGCTGTCAGGATGTCTAGACGTCTAGCATCACGGCCTGACATCGTCAAATCGCCCTTTTCTGGAAATCCTGGCGCGCTCTCCCTTCGGATCTCCTCGGGAAGGGACCCCCGAGCCGCCGTCCGGCGAGTCCTGCCGGCACCGCGCTGACCTACGCCGTGGACAGAGTCGCCGCGCGGGCGAGCATCACCAGCACCTCGTCGTCTCGCACCGACGCGAAGTCGAGGTAATACTGGCCGACGGCCTGGAATGCCGGGTCGACGACGAGGCTCACGAAGCGATCCGCGACGCGCTCGCACTCCTGCGCGGCCGGCGCGGAGGCGCAGGGGACCGCCACCGTGACGTCGCGCGCCCCGTGGCGACGTGCGTACGCGAGTGCGACACGCATCGTGAGGCCCGTGGCGAGGCCGTCGTCCACCAGCACCACGCCGGGCCCCGGGAGGTGAGCGCGCAGGGGCGGCGCGCCGTACACGGCCATTCGGCGCCCGATCTCGCCGCTCACCTGCTCCTTCACCCGTTCGACGTCCTCCGGCGAGAGCCCGAGCAGCGCGACCGACCCGGTGTCGACGTGCGCCCGACCGTCCTCGTCGAGCGCGCCGAAGGCGAACTCCGGGGCCGCGGGCGCGGTCAGCTTGCTCGCGTAGACGAGCGCGAGCGGCGCGCGGAACCGCTCGACGAGCGGCAGCGCCACCGTCACACCGCCCCGCGGGATCGCGCCGACGACGAAGGGCGGCGCCAGCACCGGGGCCAGCGCGTCGCCGAGCGCCCGCCCAGCCTCGGTGCGGTCACGGAACGTCATGGCTCATCGGCGTGACGGCATCGTCGCCCGTCGCGGCCGGCTAGCCGCGCGCCAGCTCGCGCGCGACGACTATCCGCTGGATCTGGTTCGTGCCCTCGTAGATCTGCGTGGCCTTCGCGTCGCGCATGAAGCGCTCGACCGGATACTCGCGCGTGTAGCCATAGCCGCCGAAGATCTGGACGGCGTCCGTCGTGATCCGCATGGCGGCATCGCTCGCGAAGCATTTCGCCATCGATGACTCGAACGCCGTCGAGGGAGCGCCACGGTCCGCAAGTGCCGCGGCGTGGTGGACCATGAGACGCGAGGCGTGTAGCTGCATCGCCATATCCGCGAGCATGAACTGAATCCCCTGGAAGGCCGCGATCGGCTGGCCGAACTGCGCTCGCTCCTTCGCGTACGCGACCGCGGCGTCGAGGGCGGCCTGACCGATCCCCACCGCCTGGGCGCCCACCGCCGGGCGCGACCCGTCGAGAACGCGGAGCGCGATCTTGAATCCGTCGCCCTCCCCGCCCAGGCGGTTCTCGACTGGCACCTCGCAGTCGCTCAAGTGGATCGCGACCGTCGGAGACCCGCGAACCCCCATCTTCCGCTCGAGCTTGCCGAGGGCGAACCCAGGGAATGTCGGCTCGACCAGGAATCCGGTGACGCCGTGCCTGCCTCGCCCCTGATCCATGGTGGCGAAGAGCGTGAGGACCCTTGCGTGGCTGCCGTTCGTCACCCACGCCTTCGTCCCGTTGAGCAGGTAGCGGTCGCCCCGCCGCACGGCCGTCGTCGTGAGCGACGCGGCGTCGGAGCCCGCGCCAGGCTCCGAAAGGGAGAACGCCGCGGTGATCTCGCCGGCGGCGAGCCGCGGCAGGTAGCGCCGCTTCTGCGCCTCGCTTCCCGCGATCACGATGGGGAACCCGCCTGTGTACTGGACGAGATAGACGACGGCGGTGGACGCGCACGCCCACGCGATCTCCTCGACCGCGAGGCAGAAGGCGAGCACGCCCAGCCCGGTGCCACCATACGCCTCGGGGATGTGGAGCCCCATGAGACCCGCCTCGCCGAGCCGCCTGAGCTGGTCGGCCGGGTAGGTGTCCGTCTCGTCCACCTGCGCGGCGAGCGGCGCGATCCGCTCGCGGGCAACGGTCCGGACGAGGTCGCGCACCTGGCGCTGCTCGTCGGTCAGATAGAAGGAGTCGCGCATCCGCGATCATTATCGGTCACGTCCGGGCCGCGCACAATTCGCGGCGGGCCGGCGCGCGCTCTTGACGATCCCCTCCCGCTAGCCGATCATCGGGCCTCGTCGGTCGTCCCACCCGAAAGGAGCCGCGCCATGGCGAAGCTCACGGCGAAGAGGCGTCTGGTCACGTCCCTCGCAGTCCTCGGGCTCGTCCTCGCGGCCGGCCTCTACGCGGTCGCGCAGCAGATGGACGAGTCCAAGCGCGACCGCGTCGTCACGGTGCCCGGCGGCAAGTACCACGTGCTGCCGGCGACGCTCGAGACCACGCAGTGGGGGTGGCTCGATCCCAGGGAGCCGTCGAAGCTCGTCGTCGCCTCCGGCGACACCGTGGCGGTCGAGACGATGATGCACTCGCACAACAAGATCCAGCCGGGGACGACGATGGAGGAGATCATCGCCCTCCGCAAGGCAAACCCGGGTGGGGGGCCTCACTCGCTGACCGGACCGATCTACGTGAACGGCGCCGAGCCGGGCGACGTGATGGAGATCCGGATCCTCAAGATCACCCCCAAGGCGTTCGGGGTGAACTTCAACCTGCCCGGCAGGGAATTCCCGACGATCGGCGCGCTGGCGCCCGAGATGCCCGACGGCTTCGTGCGGTATTTCTACCTCGACTGGGAAAAACGCCAGGCGGAGTTCAAACCCGGCATCGCGATCGATCTCCAGCCGTTCCCCGGCACGCTCGCCGTCGGCATCGATCCGAAGGATCCCTCGCCGCGCAAGGGTGGCGCCACGGACCCTCTGGCCCCCGTGTCCACGCTCCGACCGTGGAAGAACGGCTCGAACATGGACATCAACGAGCTGCAGGAGGGTGCGACGATTTTCATTCCGATTTTCCTGAAGGGCGGGCTCGTGTGGACGGGCGACTCGCACTGCCGCCAAGGCAACGGCGAGGTCAATCTCACCGCGCTCGAGTGCGCGTACCGCGAGATCGTCATGCAGCTCATCGTCCGCAAGGACTTGAAGCTCGAGTGGCCGCGGATCGAGACGAAGACCCACTGGATCACGGTCGGCTTCGACGAGGACCTGAACAAGGCGATGGTGAACGCCGTCCGCGAGGCGGTGGATCTTCTCGCGGTCCAAAAGACGGTCCCCTTGAGCCGCCACGAGGCCTACTCGCTCGTCTCCATGGTGGGCGATTGCCGTGTCAGCCAGGTCGTGGACGTGCGCAAGGGCGTCCACTGCATGATCCCGAAGTCGATCTTCGTCAAGAAGCCGTAGATTGCGCGGTCCGCTCGCCCTCGTCCTGCTCGCCGCCGTCCCGGCGTGGGGCGGTGGCGCGCTTCCCATCGTCACGACCTCCACGGATCTTCAGGCTCTCGTCGAGGCCGTCGGCGGCGACCGTGTGCGCGTGGAGAGCCTGGCGCCCGCTCTGCACGATCCGCACGCAGTCGAGGTGAAGCCCGGGCAGTTCGCGAAGCTCAAGGCGGCAGCGCTCCTCGTACGGATCGGGCTCGACCACGAGCCGTGGCTTGCCCGCGTGCTCCACGTCGTCGACGACCCGCGCTTCGTCCCCGGGAGCCCGCACGACCTCGACGTCTCGAAGTCGATCGACCTGCTCCAGACCGAGACGCCGCGCGTGCGGAGCGATCGCGGGGGACACGTCCACGGCTTCGGCAACCCTCACTACTGGCTCGACCCGGCGAACGCCCGGCCCATCACGGCCGCGATCCTGGCCGCGCTCGCCCGCCTGGCACCGGCCGACCGCGAGGTCTTCGCCGCCCACCGTGCGCGCTTCCTCGTGCGTCTCGACGAGGCCATCCCGCGCTGGACGGCGGCGCTGGCACCCTACCGAGGCGCGCGTGTGGTCGTCGTGCACGACAGCTGGGAATACTTCGCCCGGCGCTTCGGCCTCGTCATCGTGGCCGCGCTGGAGCCCGCGCCGGGCGTCCCGCCGTCGGCGGCGGCGCTCGCCATGCTCACCGCGCGGATGCGGGAGACACGAGTCAGGGTCTTGATCGCCGAGCCGTCCTCCAACGCCTCGCTCGTGCGGCAGGTGGCGGCGCGCGCCGGAGCGCGGGCGGCGGTGCTCGTCCCGTCCGTCGGCGCCGATCCCGAGGCCGGCGACTATCTCGCCCTGTTCGAGGCGAACGTCCGGCGGCTCCGCACGGCACTGCGCCCGTGATCGAGTTCCTCGCCGTCCCCTTCCTCGCCTGTCTCGTTCTCACCGGGATCCACGTCTACCTGGGACTCCACGTGCTCGCGCGGGGGGTGATCTTCGTCGATCTGGCGCTGGCCCAGACGGCGGCCCTCGGGATCACCATCGCCTTCCTCGCGGGCCACGCGATCCAGAGCGAGGCGGCGTACTGGTACGCGCTCGCCTTCACGCTCTCGGGCGCCGGGCTCTTTGCCGTGAGCCGGACGCGACGCGGGCCCGTCCCCCAGGAGGCGATCATCGGCATCGTCTACGCGGTGTCGGCCGCGGCGGCCGTGCTCGTCGTCGACCGCACGGCGCAGGGAGGCGAGCACATCAAGCAGCTTCTGGTCGGAAGCATCGTGACGGTCACGCCGGCCGAGGTCGGCACGCTCGCGGTCCTCTACGGCGCGGTCGGCGCCCTTCACTGGCTCGTCCGGCGGCCGCTCGGAGAGATCTCGTTCGACCCCGAGGCCGCCGCGGGGCGGCGGGCCGTCCGGTGGTGGGACTTCGTCTTCTACGCCTCGTTCGGGCTCGTCGTGACCAGTTCGGTGAGGGTGGCGGGCGTGCTCCTCGTCTTCGCCTACCTTGTGGTGCCCGCGACGGCCGCGGCGCTGCTCACAGGCTCCGTGCGCGGCCGCCTCCTGGTCGGCTGGACCGTGGGCATCGGGGTGAGCGCGGGCGGGCTCGTGGCCTCCTACGCCTGGGACCTGCCGACCGGCGCCGCCGTGGTCGTGACGTTCGGGGTGTCGCTCGCCGCCGTCGCGCTGGCGCTCGCCGCGCGGCGGCTCGGTCACGCGGCCCGCACGCGCGGCGTCGCTGCGCTCTGCCCGCTCGGCATCGCCGCGTTCGCCGTCGCCGCGCTCGCCGGGCTCCTCCTGGTCCTCGTCCCCCGCATGGACCACGTGTGGCTCGACCGGCTCGAGACATCGCTGCCGGCCGTCGAGCTCGCGTTCCTCGCGCCGCGCGAGCGCGAGACCTATCGCGAGAGCCGGGAGGCGACCGCGCGCGCGGCCACCGAGCTCGCGCGCTTGCGCGCGATGCAGCAGGAGGTTCTGTGGGGCACCCGGGAGATAGACGAGGAGACGCGGGCGCGGCTCAGACAGTTCCTGGCGGGCCGGAGCGAGATCGCGGCCGGCGACCGGATGGTGCTCCACACGCTCCGGGGCAAGGCCCGCGAGCGTCAGCGCTACTGGCTCGGCCTCCCGCTGCTCCTCACCGGCGCCGCCGGCGTGCTCGTGCTGCTGCGGGTCCGGCGCGCCTACTTCGTGTAGGTGTAGAAGCCGCGGCCCGCCTTCCGCCCGAGGTGGCCCGCCATCACCATGCGCTTGAGGAGCGGCGGCGGCGCATAACGGGGCTCGCGGAACTCCTCGAACATCACCTCGGCGACGTACGTGGTCGTGTCGAGCCCGACGAGATCGAGCAGCGTGAACGGCCCCATCGGGTAGCCACAGCCGAGCTTCATCGCCGTGTCGATGTCCTCCAGCGACGCGAGGCCACTCTCGTAGAGCCGGACCGCGTCGAGCAGGTACGGCACGAGCAGGCGGTTCACGACGAACGCCGTCGAGTCCTTCGTCTGGATGGGCGTCTTGCCGAGCGCGCGGACCCACTCGGTCGCCGTCGTCACCACGCCCTCGTCGGTCAGGATCGTGCGCGCCACCTCGACGAGCTTCATGAGGGGCACAGGGTTGAAGAAATGGAGCCCGAGCACCTGGCCGGGGCGTCGGGTCGCGGCGGCCATGGCCGTGACGTTGCACGACGAGGTGTTGGTGGCCAGGATCGCATGGGGCGGAGCGATCCGGTCGAGCTTCGCGAACGTCTCGTTCTTGAGCGGCTGGTTCTCCGTCATGGCCTCGACGACGAGGTCGCACGCCTTGAGGTCCTCGAGCCGCGGCGTGCCCGCGATGCGTGCGAGCGCGGCGTCCTTCGCCGTCGCGTCGAGCTTGCCCTTCGCGACGAGCCCCTCGAGCGTCTCGCGGAGCCGGCCGAGGCCCCGCCTGACCAGCTCGTCGTTCGCCTCGACGAAGAGCACGGAAAACCCCGCCTGAGCCGCGACCTGCACGATGCCCGAGCCCATGAGGCCGCAGCCGATGACACCGACGTTCTTGATGATCATGGGAATCCCTCCCCGGGAAGGCGGAGGCTTAGTTGCGCGCGCGGCGGCCCGGCAGGGGCGGCGGCTCGAAGTGAGCCGTTCCGGGCGGACACGGATTCCGTACGGTGACCGTGACGGAGCCTCCGCAGCGAACGGTGCCGTCGGGTTGCCCCTCGCACTCGGCGGCCGGGCGCGGCCGGCTGTCCTCTTTGAGCGCCTGGTCGAACGCCGACACGCGCGGCACGACCGGCTGCGCGAAGATGCTGAGGATCATCGATGCGCTGACCGGCGTCTTCGCCTCCTCGGCGAGGGCCACCTCCACCCACGCGCCGAGCGCGACGAGGGTCCAGATCAGGACGGTCGCGCCCCCGCGCACGCTCACGAGTCCTCGCTCGGCCGATGTCGACGTCACGTTCGGGGCTCCTTAGTCATAGACGATCAGGGAATGGATCGGATAGGTCCTCAGCTTGTCGCGGCCGTGGAGGAACGCGAGCTCGATCAGGAACGCCACGCCGACGACGTGGCCCCCGAGCTGCTCGATCAGCTGGAGCGCTGCCACCATCGTCCCGCCGGTGGCGAGCAGATCGTCGACGGCGAGCACGCGTTGCCCCGGCTTGATCGCGTCCTCGTGGACGGCGAGCGCGTCCCGCCCGTACTCGAGCTCGTACTCGACCTCGATCGTCTTGCCCGGTAGCTTGCCGAGCTTCCGCACCGGGACGAATCCCGCTCTGAGCTCGTGGGCGAGCGCGCCGCCGAAGATGAAGCCGCGCGACTCGACCGCCACCACGATGTCCACGCGCTCCTTTTCGTATCGGCGCCCGAGCACATCGATCACGTGGTGGAACGCCGGGCCGTCCTTCAGGAGGGTGGTGATGTCCTTGAAGAGGATCCCTTCCGTCGGGAAGTCCTTGATGTCGCGGATCTTCGCCCGGAGGTCGGCGACGTCCATCGCGCGTCTATATTACGCGTCCCATGTCGCAGCGCGCAAGACGGCAAGCGCCGCCGCCAAAATGTCCCGCCATGACACGCGCAGGAGTCCGATCCGTCACGTCGCCGACGCGCGCCACTGTCGCTCAATGCAGCTCAACCCGCCAATTTCACGGCGCCGCCGCCGCCCGGAGCTCGGCGTGGCACTCAACTTGCTCAGGTGACAACTAGGAACGGAGTCGCCAGGAGAAACCCATGCTGCTCCCGGAACAAGTGCAGCGGCTGTTCCAGCTCGCCCTCGTCGAGTTCGCGCCCGACTGGGAGGTCGCCGGCCCCTGCCGGGAGCTGAGTCTGCACAACGCGGACCACTGGGTTTCCGGCCTCGGCACGTTCGGACTCGTCCTGCGTAATCGGGCGACCGGCCACACCAAGGTCCTCGGCTCACGGAAAGGCGAGTTGCCCAACGCGACCTACCACCGCGGTATCTCCTACCGCGTCCTCGAGGCGTACGCCGACCGGATCACGGATCCGATCCGCCGCTACTTCGACGAGATCGGCGTCGCGACGTCGGAGCACCCGTCGCGGTCCGTCAGGCCGCCGAGGGTTCAGGCCTGAGGCACGCGTAAGCCGCGCCGCCGGCAAGCGCGCGCGGAGGTCGCTCCACCCCCACCGGTCACGCGTCGAGCCCTGCGATGGCGTCCGGCAGGCCCGCGAGCCGCGGGATCACGCCGTCAGGGCCCCACGGGCCGAGGGGTCGCCGCGCGTCGCTCGTGACCTGGATCACCCGCATCCCGGCGGCATGCGCCCCCTGGACGTCGAGCACCGCGTCGTCCCCGACGTGCACCGCGCCTTCGGGTTCGGCGCCGAGCGCGCGCAGCGTGAGGGCGAAGATCTCGGGATCGGGCTTGCGCACGCCCACCTCGTCCGAAAAGGTCGTGTGCCGGAAGTAGCCGAGCAACCCGTAGCGCTCGAGGAGCCTGCGCAGTGTGACGCCGGGGCTCCGCATGATGTTCGACACGAGGGCCAGCGTGTACCCGCGCCCCGCAAGCGCCGCGAGCGCCCCGCGCGCGGACTCGTCCACCGCCGGCGGCACGAGGAGCGCGGGGCGCGCGTAGGCCTCGATCAGCATCGCCATCGTCTCGCCCGTCACCCGCTGCGGAAGTCCGGGATCGACCGCGGCGAGGATCGCGCGGACGTGCTCCGTCACCGGCACGTCACGGTTCTGGCTCCAGACCCTGGACAGGAACGCGCCCGACTCGTCGTAGGCGCGATCGAGCGCGGAGGCCCGGGCACGCACCCCCGCCGCGGCGAGAATCGTCTCGAAGTCCGCGACGCGGCGCTTCTTGTAGCGGTTGTCGCTCGACGGCGGATCGTGGAGCAGCGTGCCCCAGAAGTCGAGCGTCACCGTCGTGACCCTCAACGTCAACGCCCGAACTTTGGCGGCCGCTTCTCGAGAAACGCGCTCATGCCCTGGTACGGCTCGTCGGTCGCGTACGCCGCCGTAAACGCGTTGATTCCGTAGCGCACGGCCGTCGCCAGGTCGGTCGCCCGCCATCGGACGATCAGCTCCTTCTGCAATCGGATCGCCTCGGGGCCGCACGCGAGGATCCGCTCCACGAGCGCCTGGACCGCCGCGCCCAGACGCTCGGCGGGCACGACGTCGTTGACAAGCCCCCACTCGCGCGCACGCTCCGCCGTGATCGGCTCGCCGGTGAGCAGCAGCTCGGCAGCGCGGCCGGGACCGACCAGCGGCGGCAGGAGCGCCGCCTGGATCACCGACGGCACGCCCACGCGGACCTCGGGCAGGCCGAGCGACGCTCCGGCGACGGCCACGCGCAGGTCGCACGCGAGCGCCAACTCGAAGCCGGCGCCGAGGCACGCGCCATTCACCGCGGCGATCACGGGAAACGGCGCCTGGTGCACGGCGTCGATCGCGGCGTGGAGCGCGGTGATCAGCTCCTTCGCCCGCGCCGTGTCGAGATCGCGCAGGACCCGCACGTCCATGCCGGCGGTGAACGCGCGCCCGCCGCCGGTCAGGACCGCCACGCGCGTGGCGCGATCGGCCGCGAGGGCGTCGAAGGTCGCGCGCACGGCACGGATCAGGCCGGGCTCGAGGAGGTTGAGCGGCGGACGGTCCAGGGTGCACCAGGCCACGCCATCGGCGCGCTCTACCCGGACGGGCGCCTCCGACACTAGTAGCGGCGCATGGCCGGATCGACCGTGCGCGCCCAGTGATCGAGGCCACCGTCCAGGTTCTTCACGTTCTTGAAGCCCAGCCGGCGCAGGTAATCGGCGACCGCGGCGCTCCGGACGCCCTGGTGGCAGTAGACGACGGTCTCGGTTCCGGGATCCAGCTCCTCCGTCCTGAGCTCGATCTCCTCGATCGGGATGTGCACCGAGTTCTCGAGGCGGCAGAGCCGTGTCTCCCAGTCCTGACGCACGTCGAGCAACAGGGGCCGGTCGCGGAGCGAGAGCCGTGCCTTGAGCTCTTGAGGCGTGATGGAATCCATGGCCGTCTCCACTCAGCGAGGCGCGGTTCGCCCGACCAGAAAGTCCACGAGCCAGCGGTTCACGGTCTCGGCCCGCTCGATCTGGGGAAAGTGCCCGCACTCGTCCACCCAGCGCACCGTCGCGCGGGCGAACCCTTCGGCGACCTGCGCACAGTGCGTGGGTGGCACGACGCGGTCCTGGCGGCCGTGGATCAGCAGGACGGGCAAGTCGAGGGTCGCGATCGCCCGACGGTAGTCCGGCGCGTGCGCCTCGAAGTCCACGCGCACGTGGCGGAGCGTGGCGAGGTACGCCGCGCGCGCGCCAGGGGAGGTGCGCTCCGTGAAGCCGAAGTCGACGAAGAAGTCGACCTCCTCGCGTACCGCCCGGTGGAAGCAGCGCGCGAGCGCCGTCTTGTAGAGCCCCGCCGAGCCGCAGAGCGAGAGCATCTCGCCGATCAGCGGCAGGGCGACGAGCCGGTAGATCCACGACGGGCGATAGCCGAAGCCAGGCACGACGCCGCCCACGAGCGCGAGCCGCTCGACACGCGCCGGATGGGTCAGCGCGTACGTGACGGCGACGGCCGCACCGAGTGAGTGGCCGACGAGCGAGGCCTCGCGGATCCCGAGCGCCTCCATGAACCCGTGGAGCGCGCCCGCGAAGTAGGGCAGGCGATACCACGCGCGGGGCTTCGCGGAGGCGCCGAAGCCGGGGAGGTCGAGCGCGTAGACGGTTGTCCGGCCCGCGAGCGTTCCGAGGGTGTGCCGCCAGGATTCCGCGAACCCGCCGA
>MNCR01000034.1 GCA_001914535.1 Candidatus Rokubacteria bacterium 13_2_20CM_69_15_1 | reverse complement strand
CACGCGGCCAGCCGCGAGGACGGGTCCTTGTCGATGATCACCTCGACGCCGTCGGCGTAGGGCAGCCCGGGGACGAAGTAGTAGGGGTTCCTGACATAGACCAGCTTGACGTTCGGCTCCCAGCGATCGAGCATCCAGGGCCCGGTGCCGACGACCGACTCGACTTTCTTGAGGTCGCCGAAGGTCGCGACGCACTCCTTGGCGATGATCCAGGTCGAGGTCGAGGCGAGCAGGTCCAGGAACCAGGCGTTCGGCTCCGCCAGCGTGAATTTCACCGTGTGCTTGTCGAGGACGTCGATCTTCTCGACGGACTCCAGCACTGGCCGGTTGGGGTTGCCCTTGAGCGTGAGGAACCGCTCGTAAGTGTATTTGACGTCGTCGGCGGTCAGCTCGCGCCCGTTGACCGGGGGCTTCGGGTGCCAGCGGACGCCCTTCTTCAGCTTGAAGATGTAGGTCGTGTCGTTCGGCTGGGTCCAGGACTCGGCGAGGTCGGGCTCGAGCGGGTAGGTCATCGGCTTGACGGACGGGCCCGCCTTCACCTTCACCAGGCGGCTGTAGACGAACGACAGGGGGACCATCGTCGCGAACGAGATCGTCTGGTGGGGGTCGAAGCCGATCGGATCGACCTGGAAGGTCAGGCGCAGGACGCCGCCCCGTCTGGGCGTCTGCGCCACCGCCGGCCCAGGACCGAGGTGGGGCGCCATCGCTGCCGCTGCCAGGGCCCCGCCGCCGGCCTTGAGGAGCTGACGGCGCGTGATGGAGCGGTCATTGGGCGTGACGGTGGCCATGGAGCCCTCCCTGCAGTGGCAGACACTCTGAGGCGAGGGGCCATCGATGTCAACCCGCGGGCTTGACGACGGGCCGGGGCCGGGAGTAGAGAGAGAGTACGGTGATGCGGGAACAACCCGCGCGCCGTTGTGGGCCCACTCCGATCCAGGAGGTGTTGGATGGAGACCCTACCACCGGACCCAGCAGCCGCGCCGTCCGGGGCCTGCTAGAGGCACGAGCGGCGCCCAAGCCTGGAGGTCCCTGATCCCGGTTTGATCCGGGACGCGCAGCCAAGCCTGCGTAACCACGAACAGGGGATGCCGTGGGCGGGAGCCCTCTCGCCCACGCCCCCGACTATCCAGCCGGCCTTCACGAATGCCGACCGACCTCTTCCTCGCAGCCTCCGGCTGGCCGCCGAGCGCCCTCGCGGACGTCGTTCCCCCCTCGTGCCGCCGCGATGTCCAGGCCGCGCCGGCGCCGCAGCGCGAGGGCGACGACGCCGTCGTCGAGCTCCCCGAGTGGCGACCGCGGTCGGCGGCGCGCCATCTCGTGCCCGCGTTCAACGCGCTCCACCCCACCCCTGTGAGCTTCAGGTTCGAGGTCGCGGTGCAACGCGGGGACGGGTGGTCGGCGTGGGTGGCCGGCGCCACGATCGGTGACGCGCGATTCACACCGCTCGATGCGCGCGCCGACGGACTGGCCGTGGAGATCGACGAGTTCGTTGCGGACGCGCCCGCACCCGTCGTGCGCGTGCGCCTGCGGGTGCGCGCCGACGATCGACGCGCCCTCTTCGCGGCGCCGTGGCTCGTGAGCCTCTCGGCGTGGGACGGCCGCCTCCCGGCTCCGCCTCGCGCGCGCTCCGACGGCGGGGCGCGCCTCGCGGTGCCCGAGCTGAGCCAGATGGACGCCGACGAGGCGATCCGGATGCGGATCTGCTCCCCCGCCAGCGTCGCGATGGTCCTCGGTTACTGGGGCGAGCGCGTCGAGCTCGCGTCGCTCGCCCGCGAGATCTTCCACCCCGCCCTCGACCGCTACGGCGTCTGGCCCGCGGCGATCCGTGCCGCGGGGCGCTACGGCGTGGCCGGCTACCTCCTGAGATTCCCCGATTGGGCGTCGGCGGCGTGGTGTCTCGAGCGGGGCCTGCCCGTGATCGCCTCGGTCCGATACGGCGCCGGGGAGCTCGATGGCGCCGCAATCCCGGAGACGAGCGGGCACCTGCTGGTTCTCACGGGCTACGCGGGCGACGAGGTCCTGGTGAACGATCCCGCCGCCACGACGTCGGCGGGCGTCGCGCGGCGCTATCGGCGCGACCAGCTCTGCCGCGTCTGGCTCGAGCGCGCGGGGGTCGGCTACGTGCTCGTCAGGCCGTCCACGTCCCCCAGCGGCCGTTCTCCACGGCCGTGAGGAACTCGCCGGTCACCGCGTTGAAGAGCCCCGGTTCCTCGATGTTGACCGTGTGGCCGGTCATCGGCACCACGACGAGCCCGGCATGCGGGAGGTGGAGGCGCATGAAGAGCGAGGGCTCGAGGCACGGCTCGTCCTGATCGCCCGTCATCACGAGCGTCGGGACACGGAGGCTGCGGAGCTCGGCCTCCAGCTCGAAGATCGTCTTGCGCTTGACGATGACGCCTCGGATCAGATGGGCGCACGCCACGGGGTCGTGCTCGCGAACCCCGTCGACGAACTCCTTCCAGCCGCGCGGATCTTTATGTCGGAAGGCGCGGCGTGTCGGGAGCGTCTCGAAGTTCCGGACGAGCGCCTCGATCCCCTCGCGCTCGAGCTCGTCGGCGCGCGCCAGCTGCCCCTTGACGAACGGCTCCCGGTTCACGGTGCCGCTGCCGCAGCCGACGACGACGAGGCTCTTCGCCGTCTCGGGGTGGGCGACGCCGAAGTTCAGGGCGACGTTGGCGCCCATCGAGCAGCCGCCGACGTGCGCCTGGCGGATGCCGAGGTGGCGAAGGAGCTGGTGGAGATCCTCGACGAGTTGCGGCTGCGTGTAGGCCTCGGGCTCCTTGGGGACGCTCGAGGGCGGGTAGCCCCGGTGGTTGTAGGTGATGACGCGGTACCGACGGGAGAAGTAGCGCACCTGCGGCTCCCACGAGCGGTGATCGCCGCCGAACTCGTGGCTCCACACGAGCGGAAAGCCCTGACCGGTGTCCTCGTAGTAGAGATCGACGCCGTTGACGTGGGCGATGGGCATGACGGGTCCTCCCGGCCGGATTGTACCGAAGACGCGGTACAATGCGGCCGAATGCGAGCCGCGACGAACCTGATCGGTTTGGGGTTGGTGGTGGCGCTTGCGGGCTGCGCGGCCGACGACCGCGAGTGGATGAAGATCAACGAAAAGTACACGACGGAAGACTTCCGCCGCGACTACGCCGCGTGCTCGAAGAGCGGCAAGCTCGATGAGGAGTGCATGAAGCATCGCGGGTGGGTCGCGGTGACCGCCCCGAAGCAGGCGGACAAGCCGTACGGGGACCCTTACGGGCGGGACGTGGGTCCCCGCATCAGGTAGTGGCCACGTAGTGGCCACGCCGCCGCCGCGTGCCGTCATCTTCGACTTCGGCGGGGTGATCTGGAACATGGGATGGGCCGCGGCCCGCGCGCTCGAGACCGCGCACGGTCTGCCCGAGGGGAGTCTCCACGCGACCCTCTACGGCGGAGACGCGTGGTCGCGCGTCGAGCGCGGGCGCGGCGACCGCGACGCGTGGCTCGCCGGCGCCCACCGCGCGCTCGAGCAGCTCGGCGGCCGGCCGCTCCCGCCGCTCCACGCCGAGTGGCGCGCCCTGCAGGCGCCGATTCGCGAGAATATCGATCTGGTGCGAGCGCTCCGTCCGCGCCATCGCACGGGAATCCTGTCGAACGCCGACGCGACGCTGCGGGAGCGGCTGGGGAAGGTCATCGGTATCGCGGACCTCTTCGACGACATCGTGTGCTCGGCGGAGGTCGGGCTCGCCAAGCCGGAGCCGGAGATCTATGCGCTCGCGTGCGCCCGCCTCGGGCTGCCACCAGGCGCGTGTGTGTTCGTCGACGACCACGCGCCCAACGTCACCGCGGCCGCGGCCGCCGGACTCCGCGCGGTCCTTTACCGCGTCGACCGGGGCGACGACCTGCGCGCTCTGCTCGCGACGGCCGGCGTCGCTCCGTCGTGAGCGCGCGCGCCCGTCTCAAGAAGATCCTGGTCGTCCTCGTCGGGGTCGTCGCGTTCGGCACCGTGGGCTACCAGCTCGTCGAGCGGTGGGCCTTCTTCGACTCGCTGTACATGACCGTCGGCACGATCTCCTCGGTGGCCTTCGAGGAGATCCATCCCTTGTCGCGGGCGGGCCGCTGGCTCACGATCGTGCTGATCGTGGTGGGCCGCGCGAGCGTCCTGTACGGGATCGGTGCGTTCACCGCGTTCTGCGTCGAGGGTGACCTTTCGCACCTATGGGAGAAGCGAAGGATGGAGCGACAGATTGCAGCGCTGCGGGATCACATCGTCGTCTGCGGGGGCGGCGAGATGGGACGCCACGTCGCGCGGGAGCTGCTCAGGACGCGCCGGCCCTTCGTCTGCATCGAGATCGATTCGGCTCGGGAGGAGGCGCTCCGGAAGCTCGGCGACGGGATGCTCTACATCATCGGCGACGCGACCACGAGCGACGTGCTCCAGCGCGCCCGGGTCGAGGTCGCGCGGGGGCTCGTCGCGTGCATGCCCTCGGACAAGGACAACCTCTTCGCGCTCATGTCGGCGCACGAGCTGAACTCGACGATGCGGATCGTGACGCGCGCCGTCGCCTACGACGCGGGCCCGAAGCTGGTCAAGGCGGGTGCCGATGCGGTCGTCTCCGCGAACACCATCGGCGCCCTGCGCCTGGCCTCCGCGATGGTGCGCCCGAACGTCGTGGACTTTCTCGACGCGATGCTGCGGGAGCCCGGCGCGACGCGCGTCGAGGAGGTCACGGTCGGCCCCGCGGTGGCGGGCCAGACGCTGGGCGCGCTCAAGCTCCAGGAACGGACCGGCGTGATCGTGTTCGCCCTGCGCGAGGCGACGACGCAACGCCATGTCTTCAACCCATCGCCGGAGCGCGTGCTCCAGGCCGGCGATGTGCTCTTGGGATGCGCCGACCCCGAGCAGATCACCTCGCTCCAGCGCAGCGTTGCGGAGGGCTAACCACCATGCGATTCGCGCTCTTCACGGGAATGACCGGCACGACGTGGGACGCGGTGCTGGGCCTCTGGCGGCACGTCGAGGCCACGGGCTGGGACGCGGCGTGCGTCACCGATCACTTCATGCCGAACACCCCCGACCGGGTCGGTGACACGCTCGAGTGCTGGAGCACGCTCGCCGCGCTGGCCGCGCTCGTGCCGCGGATGCGCGTCGGCACGATCGTCGTCGGCAACACGTACCGCCACCCGGCGGTGCTGGCCAAGATGGCGGCGCAGGTGGACATCATCTCCGGGGGACGCCTGATCCTCGGGATCGGGGCGGCCTGGCAGCAGAACGAGCACGAGGCGTACGGCATCCCGTTCTTCACGGTCGGCGAGCGCCTCCAGCGCCTCGACGAAGCGTGCCAGGTTCTCAAGGCTCTCTGGACCCAGCCGAAGGCGACGTTCAAGGGCCGGTACTACCAGCTCGGCGACGCGCCGCTCGCGCCGAAGCCCGTTCAGCAGCCTCACCCCGAGCTCATGATCGGCGGCGGCGGCGAGAAGGTCACGCTGCGTATCGTCGCGCGGCACGCCGACCACTGGAACGTCTGGGGCGGCCCGGAGACCCTCACGCGCAAGGGCCGCATCCTCGACGGCTATTGCGCGACGGCCGGCCGCGACCCGAAGACGATCACCCGCTCCGCCGTCATGCCGCTCGCGATCACGGACGATGCTGCGGAAAGCGCACGACTCAAGACCGCGGTGATGCGCCGCATGGGGATGACCGAAGAGACGGCGACGGATGCGCTCCTCGCCGGCTCCGTCGCGGCCGTCCGCGACAAGCTCGCCCGGCTGCGGGAGGCCGGCGTCGCGACGCTCTTCGTGCCGTCCATGTTCCTGCCGAAGGATCCACGCCCGCTCCTCGACCGCTTCATCGGCGAGGTCGCGCCCGCGCTTCGCTGAGTGACTCGGAGGGGATGCGCGGGCGAAGCCCCGCGCTCGAACGGCGGTCACTCCGACACGTCCAGCGGCGGGGTCTGCCGCGCGGCCAGATCGCGCTCGACGAAGTTGGCCGCGAGCGCGTAAACGCGATCGGTGGCGCTCGGGTCGCCGGCGACTGCCGCGAGCCCCGCCGCGATGCGGATACACTGCTCGACCATCGTGCTGTCGCCGAGCGCGCCGAACGCCTCGGCGGCGTCGAGCACGCCGCTGAGTGACCCCTGCTGGCGCGCGCGGAAGAGCGCGAGCCAGTACGTCTCGTGCGCCCGCGCCTCCGACGCCTTGGCGAAGCCCGGGATCGCGGCGATTCGAAGGGCCGCGGCCGCGACCTCGACGAGCCCGCGCCACCCCGGCGTCGCGAGCGCCGCGGCGTAGGCGTTGCGCCAGGTGCGCACGGCGGCCGTCGCATTCTGCTGCTCGAGCGCCCGGTCCATCGCGCGGATGTGCTCGGTCCAGGGGCCTGAGCTTTCGGTCGTCCTCGTCGTCAGCATCTGGATGCCTGTGACAGGACGCAACGCCTGTACCAAGGTGTGATGCCCTGGGGATCGGATACTTACAGCGAGCCATCGAGCCTGAGAAGGTTGGCGGTGGTCAAAAGTTGAACACCGAATTGACCGGTCAGAGTACTATGCGGGCGATCATGGATCCGGTGGCCGAGCTGCTCGGTGAGAGCCCGGGGATCGAGGCAGTACGCGGCAAGCTCCGGAGGCTGCTCGAGCGGCAGCAGGACGCCCGGCGGGTGCCGCCCGTGCTGATCGAGGGCGAGACCGGCACGGGCAAGGGGTTGCTCGCGCGGGTCATCCACCGGGCGGGCCCGCGTCCTGACGGTCCGTTCGTCGATGTGAACTGCGCGGCGATTCCCGAGACGCTGCTCGAAGCCGAGATGTTCGGGTTCGCACGCGGAGCGTTCACCGACGCGCGGCGCGCCAAGCCGGGGCTCTTCCAGGCGGCGCACCGCGGGACGATCTTCCTCGACGAGGTCGGGCTCCTCCCCAAGCCGCTGCAAGCGAAGCTCCTCAAGGTGCTGGAGGAGCGCGCCGTGAGGCGGCTCGGGTCCACCATTGACGAATCCGTGGACGTGTGGATTCTCACGGCCACCAACGAGGACCTCCAAGGCGCCGTGCGCGAGCGGCGCTTCCGCGAAGACCTCTACCACCGGCTCGCCGTCCTCACGCTCACGCTGCCGCCGCTGCGGGAGCGCGGCGCGGACATCCTGAGCCTCGCCGAGCACTTCCTCGCGCGCGCGTGCGCGGACCACGGCGTCGCGCCCAAGACGCTCACCGCCGGCGCGCGCGACGCGCTCCTGGCTCACCCGTGGCCCGGCAACGTGCGTGAGGTCGGCAACCTCATGGAGCGGGTCGCGCTCTTGTCGCTCGACGCCGAGGTGACGCCGGAGATGCTCGGGCTTCCCGTGACGGCCCCCGGGAAGGAGCCGGAGCCCGCGCGCGAGGAGACGGCGCGCTCGCTGGAGGACGCCGTCCGCGACCGGGTGGCCGAGGTCCTCCGCCAGACCAGCTGGAACATTTCCCGCTCCGCGTCGCTGCTCGGGATCTCGCGCAACACACTTCGCGCGCGGATCGAGAGGTATAGCCTCACGAGCCGCGCGCCGGCGGCGTTCGCGCCGCGTCGCGCCGCGCGACCCGCGCTCGCGCGGACCACGCCGGCCGCCGCGCCCGCTCCGGCGCCGTCGGCCGCGCTCAGGTGGGAGCGCCGGCGCGTGACGCTGCTGTGGGCGAAGATCACCCCGAGCGCGAAGCCGGATGCGCAGATCGAGGCGAGCCGCGGGCTCGAGGTCCTGATCGAGAAAGTCACGAGCTTCGGCGGGCGCGTGGACGGCATAAACCCCACGGGTGTTCTGGCGGCATTCGGGCTCGACGCGATCGAGGACGCGCCGAGCCGGGCCGCGCACGCCGCGATGGCGATCCAGAAGGCGGGTGTGCGGGTCCGCCAGGGGGATCCCCGGGCGCCGACGGCGACGATCGGGATCCACCTCGAGCAGTGTCTGGTGGGGCTCGGCCCGCGTGCGACGGAGCTCGACGTGGTGGCCCGGCAGAAGGCGGTCGAGGTGCTCACCGCGCTCGTCGAGTATGGTGAGCCCGGCTCGGTCCTCGTCACCGGAGCCGCCGCGCCGTTCCTCGAGCGCCGCTTCGAGCTGCTGGACTTCGCGGGCGGCTCGCTCGGCCGCGTGTTCGTCCTCGCGGGGCGGGGGTCGAGGCGGCTCGGCCGACATGCGGCGCCGTTCGCCGGCCGCCATCGTGAGATCGAGCTCCTCTGGAGTCGCCTCGACTCGGCGATCCGAGGCCAGGGCCAGATCGTCGGGATCAGCGGCGAGGCGGGCATCGGCAAGTCGCGGGTGGTCTACGAGTTCCACCAGAGCGTGGTCGGCAAGCCTATCGGCTACGTCGAGGCTCAGTGCCTCTTTTACGGCCTCGCCACTCCGTACGTGCCGCTGCTGGAGGCGCTCAAGGCGAGCTGCGGGATCACGGACGCCGACACGCCCGAGGCCATGGTCGAGGGCCTCGGCGTCGCGCTGCGGGAGGCCGCGATGGATCCCGCCGAGGCCGGACCGTTCCTCTTCCACCTGCTCGGCCTCAAGGCCGGCGCGGAGCGTCTCGCGACACTCGAGCCGGACGCGATCAAGGCGCGCGCGTTCGAGACGCTGCGGCAGATGTGGATCGGCCGGAGCCGCCACCTCCCGCTCGTCATCGTCGCCGAGGATCTGCAGTGGATCGATTCGGCCTCCGAGGAGTTCTTCGCGTCGTTCGCGGAGACCCTGGCGTGCTCGCCGATCCTCCTGGTCTTGACCTACCGGGCGGGTTACCGTCCCCCATGGATCGACAAGTCCTACGCGACGCAGGTGGCCCTCCTGCCGCTGGCGCCCGACGAGAGCCGGCGCGTCTTGCGGTCGGTGCTCGGCGCCAGCCAGATCTCGGACGCGCTCGCGGCCCGCATCGTCGCGAAGGCCGAGGGCAACCCGTTGTTCGTCGAAGAGCTCGCGCGCGCGGTGCGGGAGCAGGGCGAGCCGGCGGCCAGCCTCGCCGTGCCGGACACCATTCAGGAGGTCCTCCTCAGCCGGATCGGCCGGCTCGCGTCGGAAGACAAGCGGCTGCTCGAGATCGCGGCGGTGATCGGCAAAGACGTGCCGTTCTCGATCGTCCAGGCGGTGGCCGGCGTCCCCGAGGACGCGCTCCGTGCCGCGTTCGCCCGTCTCAAGTCCGCCGAGTTCCTCCACGAGACGAGCGTCTCACCCGACACCGAGTACACCTTCAAGCACGCGCTCACCCACGAGGCGGCATACGCGAGCATGCCGCCCGAGCAGCGATCCGCTCTGCACGCGCGGATCGTGGAGGCCATCGAGCGGCGCCACCCCGACCGGCTCGCGGACCACGTCGAGCGTCTTGCCCACCACGCGGTGCTCGGGGGGGTATGGGAAAATGCCGTCGGGTACCTCCGCCAGGCCGCGGCGCGGAGTGTCTCACGCTCGGCGAATCGCGAAGCGGTGACGTACCTCGAGCAGGCGCTGAACGCTCTCGCGCGCCTGCCCGAGAGCCGCGGCAAGACCGAGCAGGCGATCGACCTCCGGCTCGACCTCCGACTCGCGCTTCTCCCGCTCGGGGAGCTCGAGCGGATCCTCCCCCACCTCCGCGAGGCCGAAGCGCTCGCCGAGCGCCTCGGCGACCAGCACCGCCTCGGGCGCGTCTGCCTCTACATGACCGGCCAGCTCTATCTGACGGGCGATCACGCCCGCGCCCTCGAGTACGGTCGGCGCACGCAGGCGATCACCGAGGGGCTGCGGGACTTCAGTCTCGAGGTCGCGACCAACGCTTACATCGGCCAGATCGATCTCGTCCGCGGCGGCTACCGCGCCGCCGCGGCGCGCTTCCGGCGCAACGTCGAGTCGATCGTCGGCGAGCTGATCCACCAGCGGTTCGACCTGCCCCAGCTCCCTGCGGTGCACTCGCGATTCTGCCTGGTGCTGTGCCTCGCCGAGCTCGGCGAGTTCGCGGAGGGCATCGTGGCGGGGGAGGAGAGCGTGCGGATCGCCGGGTCGATCGCGCAGCCGCTCAACCTGACGGTCGCGTCCTCGGGGCTCGGCGTGCTGTACCTCCGCCAGGGCGACCTCGAGCGGGCCATCGCGGTGCTGGAGCTCGGGCTGGAGCTCTGCCGGACATGGAACCTCCGGATCTGGTTCCCGCGTGTCGCCTCGGCGCTCGGCGCGGCGTACGCGCTGGCCGGCCGGCTGGCGGACGCACTGCCGCTCCTCGAGGAGGCGGTGGAACAGACGACGTCGATGCGGCTCTTGAGCGCCCATTCGCCGACCCTCACGGCGCTCGGCGAAGCGCGGATGCTCGGCGGCGACCTCCGGCAGGCGCGCGAGCTCGCCCAAGCGGGATTCACGGCCGCCGACCAGAATGGCGAACGGGGGCACGCGGCATGGGCGCTACGGCTCCTCGGTGAGATCGCGCTGCGGTCCGGGCGCGCGGACGCCGAGCGCGCTCGGGAGTACTTTGTCCGCACGCTGGACCTGGCAACCGAGCTCGACATGCGCCCGCTGGCCGCACACTGTCAGCTCGACCTCGGCCGGACCTGTGAGCTCACGGGTGACGCGACGAATGCGGAGGCGCGCCTGCAGACGGCGGCCCGCCTGTTTCGGGAGATGGACATGCCGTTCTGGGAGACGCGGAGCCTGGCCGAGCTTCACGCGCTACGCTGAGCGTCGCGGCCATCTCCCGCGCTTGCCGCGAGAGATGGCCGGCGCGCAGAGGGTGTGGCTACGCCATCGTCTACTTGACCTTGCCCCCGTGCTTCTTGACGACCTTTTCCATCGCCCGGACGAGCTTCGCCATCGTCTTCGTGGTCTTCGGCCGTCTGACCGAGAACGAAACCCGGACTTTCTTGCCAGCTGGCTTCACGCTCAGCATCGGCGCATCCTCCTTTGCCCTGGGTTGACTGCTCACCGTGTTGCGCCCCTACGGCCGCGCGTCGTCGATCGCCTCGAAGAGTTCGTCGGCGTGGAAGATCCCCGACCAGGTCCTCGACCATCATAATAGCTTTTCGTCGCCTCGTGCTCGCTCCCGAAGGTGCGGCGGGAGCGTGGGGCTAGGCGGGGGCGCGCAGGGATCTACGGCGCGTTGTGGGCGGGGACGCGCTCAGGCGGCGCGTGACAGCGCGTGGTCGGTCCGATCCGGCGCCGCGGGGCTCGGCCGCGGCACGACCAGCTCGTAGCCCGGAGGCACACGCTTGGCCACGGTTGACCAGACCGCCTCGGTCAGGCACTCGTAGCCGCTGGGCGTCGAGAGCACCACGCGCCCGCGCCGTGTGCGGGTCGCCGGCGTCACCTCGACCGAAAGCAGAGACTCACCGCGCAGCCGATGCCTCACGGCCGCCCGGATGTCGGCGGCGATGATCTCGGCCGCCTGGTACCGACGGTCGCGCACCGCCAACACCCCGAGGGGGACGGCGGTCAACGCGGCGACGAACAGAAGCGCAAGGACGGCTTCCATGGTCGTGCCCTCCCACACTTGCGACGCGCGGGGGTTCAGCCGGGATTCAGGCCGTGCGACGAGAGCGGACCACCACCGGGACCGCACCGGCCGGCCAATCGCCGAAGTAGTCGATATACCGATCGATCCGACGCGGCTGGTCCCTCAACATGGACGAGAGGTAGAGGATCGAATCCGCGAGATACAGGAGCGTGCTTCCCGCCTTCATCCCGAGCCTCCTTGGCTGTTCCTTCGCTCCGTTGAGACGCACGAACCGCGACGGTCGATTCAGTGGCGGCGCCTCGACGATCGTGTTATGGGTGCGGAAGGGTGCGCTTCGAGGCAGCGGAACCGCTCAATGCGCTCGCACGCCGGGCTCTCGGGTTCGTCAAGGACGACACCGCTGTGGGGCTCGGCGCCGGCCGTGCCGCGACGGCGTTCGTGAGGGCCCTCGCCGCCCGCGTGCGAGCCGGACTTCGCGTGCGTGGCGTGCCCGTCTCAGAGGCGACGGCCGGGCTGGCGGCGGAGCTCGGCATCCCGCTGGTCGGCCTCGAGGCAGAGATCGACGTGACGGTGGACGGGGCCGACGAGGTCGATCCCGACCTCGACCTGATCAAGGGATACGGTGGGGCCTTGGTGCGCGAGCGCATCGTGGCGGCGGCGTCGCGGCGCCAGATCATCCTGGTCGAGCGCGACAAGCTCGTTCCGCAACTCGGAAGCCGGGGTCGGCTACCCGTCGAGGTCATCCCCTTCGCGCTGCCCCTGTGTCTCCACCGCCTCGCTGCGCTCGGCCTCCGTCCCACGCTCCGGATGGTCGGCGAGCGCCCGTTCGTGACCGACAACGGAAACGTCCTCGTGGACTGCGCGGTGGAGCCCATCGGCGACCCGCCCGGGCTCGAGCGCACGCTCCGCGCGATTCCGGGCGTCGTGGACACGGGGCTCTTCCTCGGGACCGCGGACACCGTCCTGGTGGCCGATGGAACCTCCGTGAACGAGTGGAGCCGGCAGCGGTAGATGGACCACCAGACGCTGACGCTGCCCCCCGATCTCGAGAAGCAGGTGAGGCGCACGCTCGAGGAGTGGACGGCGGGGGGAAAGGTGCGCCGCCTGTGGGCGCGTGACGCGACGCTCTGGACCGGCGCCGACGAGGCGGACTGGCTCGGCTGGCTCGGGATCGTGGAGGACCAGCCGGGCCGGATCGACCAGCTCCGCCGTGTGGCCGAGGACGTCAAGCGCGAGAGGTTCACGCACGCACTCCTGCTCGGCATGGGAGGCTCGAGCCTCTGCCCCGAGCTCTTGAAGGAGACGTTCGGCCGGGTCGACGGATTCCCCGAGCTGTTCGTGCTCGACTCGACCGACCCCGCCCAGATCCGGGCGCTCGAGCGGAAGGTGGACCTCGCGAAGACGCTCTTCATCGTCGCGTCGAAGTCGGGGAGCACGCTCGAGCCGAACATCTTCAAGCAGTATTTCTTCGAGCGCGTCAGGCAGATCGTCGGAGCCGAGCGCGCGGGCAGCCGGTTCGTCGCGATCACCGACCCGGGCTCGAGGCTCCAGCAGGTCGCCGAGGCCGACCGGTTCCGCCAGGTCTTCTTCGGCGTGCCGTCCATCGGGGGTCGATACTCGGCGCTCTCGGACTTCGGCATGGTCCCGGCCGCGGTGATGGGCCTCGACGTGGCGCGGCTCCTCGGGCGCGCGAAGGAAATGGCGGACGCCTGCGGCGGGAACGTGCCCGCCGAGAAGAATCCCGGCGCCGTCCTGGGCGTCGTCCTGGGCGTCCTCGCGACGCTGGGACGCGACAAGGTCACGCTGGTCGTCTCGCCGGCGATCTACGACCTCGGCGCATGGCTCGAGCAGCTCCTCGCCGAGTCGACGGGCAAGGAGGGCAAGGGGCTGATCCCGGTCGACCGGGAGCCGCTCGGGCCGCCCGAGGTCTACGGCGCCGACCGCCTCTTCGTGTACCTCAGGCTCGCGTCCGCTCCGGACGCCCGTCAGGACCTCGCGGTGATTGCGCTCGAGCGTGCGGGACAGCCGCTCGTCAGGATCACGGTGGACGGTCCCTACGACCTCGGGGCCGAGCTCTTCCGGTGGGAGTTTGCGACGGCCGTTGCGGGCTCCGTCCTCGGCGTCAACGCGTTCGACCAGCCCGACGTCGAGGCCAGCAAGGTCGCCACGCGCCGGCTGACGGAGGAGTACGAGCGAACGGGGACGCTGCCGCCGGAGTCGCCGACGCGCGTGAGTGAGGCGAACCTGACCGCGACGCTCCGGGCTCACCTCCGGACGCTCACGCCGGGGGACTACTTTGCGATCCTCGCCTACCTCGAGATGAACGCGGCGCACGAGGCCACGCTGCAAGGGATCCGCCGGGCCGTCCGGGACCGGTACCGCGTCGCGACGTGCCTGGGCTTCGGACCGCGCTTCCTGCACTCGACCGGGCAGGCGTACAAGGGTGGCCCGAACACGGGGGTGTTCCTCCAGATCACGTGCGAGGACGTGGCGGACCTCGCGGTGCCCGGACAGGCCTACACGTTCGGCGTCGTGAAGGCCGCGCAGGCGCGTGGCGACCTCGCGGTGCTCGCCGAGCGCGGTCGCCGGGCGCTGCGGGTCCACCTGGACACCGACGCGCCACGCGGGCTCCAGATGCTGCGGGCGGCCGTCGATCAGGCGATAAGCTAAGCCTCTGGCGATGTGACTGCGCCCGAGCTAGGAGGCTCGACATCATGCAGATCGGGATGGTGGGTCTGGGGCGAATGGGCGGGAACATGGCGCGGCGGCTCATGCGGGGCGGTCATGAGGTCGTCGCCTACGCCCGAACCGCGAAGACCGTCCAGGAGGTCGCGGGCACGGGCGCGGTCGGCACGGTGACGCTCGACGACTTCGTGGCCAAGCTCAAGGCGCCGCGCGTCGCGTGGGTGATGGTGCCGGCGGGTGCGGCGACCGAGCAAGTCGTGCTCGACCTCGCCCGGCGCATGAGCCCTGGCGACACGCTCATCGACGGCGGCAACTCGTACTTCAAGGACGACGTGCGCCGGAGCCGGGCGCTTCGCGACAAGAAGATCAATTACCTGGACGTCGGCACGAGCGGCGGCGTCTGGGGGCTCGAGCGCGGCTACTGCCTGATGATCGGCGGCGACCGGGCGGTCGTCGAGCGCCTCGATCCGATCTTCCGGACGCTCGCTCCCGGGATGGGGACCATCCCGCGCACGCCCGGGCGCGAGCAGATCGACGGGACGGCGGAGCGCGGCTACCTCTATTGCGGGCCGTCGGGTGCCGGCCACTTCGTCAAGATGGTCCATAACGGGATCGAGTACGGCCTGATGCAGGCGTACGCAGAGGGGCTCGACATCCTCAAGAACGCGAACGTGAAGGAGCTGCCGGAAGAGCTGCGCTACGACTTCCACATCGCGGACATCACCGAGCTGTGGCGCCGCGGCTCCGTCGTCAGCTCCTGGCTCCTCGACCTCACGGCGCAGGCGCTCGTCGAGAACCCGGCGCTCTCGAACTACACGGGCGTCGTCGCGGATTCCGGTGAGGGGCGGTGGACGATCATGGCGGCGATCGAGGAGGCCGTCCCCTGCGATGTGCTCTCCGCCTCTCTCTATGCGCGCTTCCGCTCGCGCCAGGCGCACACCTTTGCGGAGCGCGTGCTCTCGGCGATGCGCCACAAGTTTGGCGGCCACGTCGAGCCGCCCACCGGCGGCTAGTGTTCCGCCGGGGGCGTCACGCGTACACTACTCGAAGGAGGACATGATGACGGAACGGGTGCGGGAAATCCTGAGCTGGTACGGCAGCGACAACCCCGGAACGCTGACGAACCTGGCGCGTCTCCTCAACCACGGCGCGCTCGCCGGCGTGGGACGCCTCGTCATTCTGCCGGTGGACCAGGGGTTCGAGCATGGGCCGGGGCGGTCCTTCGCGATGAACCCGGCGGCCTACGACCCGCGTTACCACTTCGAGCTGGCGATCGAGGCCGGGTGCAGCGCCTACGCGGCGCCGCTCGGCTTCCTCGAGGCGGGGGCGCGGGAGTTCGCGGGCCAGGTGCCGCTGATCCTGAAGCTCAACAATCACGACGTCCTGCTCGAGGAGCGCGACCCGGCGCAGGCGCTCACGGGCAGCGTCGCGGACGCCGTGCGCCTGGGCTGCGTGGGGATCGGCTTCACGATCTATCCGGGGTCCGAGCACAGGCTCGCGATGTACGGTCAGCTGCGCGGCCTCGCCGAGGAGGCAAAGGCGAATGGGCTCGCCGTGATCGTGTGGTCGTACCCGCGCGGCTCGGGGCTCTCCAAGGAGGGCGAGACCGCGATCGACGTCACGGCGTACGCCGCGCACATCGCGGCCCAGCTCGGCGCCCACGTCATCAAGGTGAAGCTGCCCGCGGCGCACCTCGAGCAGGCGGCGGCGAAGAAGGTCTACGAGACGCAGCGCGTTCCCCTGGCCACCCTCGCCGAGCGCGTGCGGCACGTCGTCCAGGCCGCGTTCGAGGGGCGGCGGGTCGTGATCTTCTCGGGCGGCGCCGCCGACACCGACGAGACCGTCTTCGAGCAGGTCCGGGCGATCCGCGACGGTGGCGGCTTCGGGTCGATCATCGGGCGCAACTCGTTCCAACGAAAGAAGCCCGACGCCCTCCGGTTCCTCAAGACGGTCATGGACATCTACGCGGGGGCCAAGGCGTAGTGATCCTCGCGGGCGACGTCGGCGGGACCAAGACGGCGCTCGCCCTCTTCGAGCGTCGCGACCCGGCGCTCGTGGTCGCGCGCGAGGCCGTGCTGCCGAGCCGCGAGTTTCCCACGTTCGAGGACGTGGTGGCGCGCTTCCTCGCCGACCCTCGGAGGCCGGCGATCGAGGCCGCCTGCTTCGGCGTCCCCGGGCCCGTCGTGAACGGACGGTGTGTCACGATCAATCTCCCCTGGATCCTCGACGAGGCGGCGCTCGGAGCGAGCATCCCCGCGCCGCGGGTCCGGTTGCTCAACGACGTCGAGGCGACGGGCTACGGCGTGCTCACGCTCCCACGGGCCGCGCTCGAGCCTCTCCAGACCGGCGCCGCGCGCCAGGGGAACATGGCCCTGATCGCGGCGGGCACGGGGCTCGGCGAGGCGCTCCTGATCTGGGACGGCCACCGCCATCTCGTCGTCGCCTCCGAGGGCGGTCATGCCGACTTCGCGCCGCGCACCGACCTCGAGGTGGAGCTGCTGGGCTTTCTGCGGAAAGAGGTCGGCCGGGTGAGCTACGAGCGCGTCGTCTCGGGGCCTGGCCTCTTCAGCATCTACCGGTTTCTCCGCGACACCGGGGGCTCGCCTGAGCCCCCGTGGCTCAGCGAGCAGATCGAGCGCGGCGACCCGAGCGCCGTGGTGGCCGATGTCGGGCTGGCCGGGCGCCATCCGCTCTGCGTCCAGGCGCTCGACCTCTTCGCCTCGATCTACGGCGCCGAGGCGGGCAACCTCGCCCTCAAGGCCTTGGCGGTCGGGGGCGTCTTCGTCGGCGGCGGGATCGCGCCCAAGATCCGGGCGAAGCTCGCCGACGGGACGTTCGCAACGGCGTTCGGCGACAAGGGTCGGCTCGCGGGGCTCATGGCGTCGATTCCGGTGTCGCTCGTGCTCGAGCCTCGAGCCGCGCTCCTCGGTGCAGCGGAGGTCGCCAGGACGCTTGGCTCCCAGGCCATTCACGGCACACGCGGAACGGGAGGCGACGGATAGAATGGACCGCTATGATCTGCTGGTGATCGGCGGCGGGGCGGCGGGCATCAACGCGCTCAAGCAAGGGGTGAAGCTCGGCGCGCGCGTCGCGCTCGTCGACTCGGGGCCGCTCGGGGGGACCTGCATCAATCGGGGGTGAATCCCGAAGAAGACCTTGGTAAGGTCTGGGCGGATTCACCGGCTGGTCCAGGGCGCGGGGGCCTTCGGGACGCGGACGGGTCCGGTCACGCTCGACTGGGACACGATCGTCCGCCGCCAGCACGCGATCGTCCGCGAGCTCCAGCCGCCCGCCGCGGCCTTCGAGAAGCTGGGCGCGAAGATCTACCGCGGCGAGGCGCGCTTCGTCGACGCCCACGCGGTCCAGGCCGACGGCCACGGCATCGAGGGCACCAAGATCGTTGTCGCCGCGGGCTCTGAGCCCGTCGTGCCCCCCCTCCCGGGTCGCGAGCTCGCGATCACCTCCGACGACGTGCTGTTCCTGCCTCACTTCCCCGAGAGCCTCGTGCTCGTCGGCGGCGGCGTGATCGGCCTCGAGATGGCGGGGGCGTTCGGCGACCTCGGCGCCCGCGTGACCGTGATCGCGCGCGAGACCGAGATCCTGCCGACGCTCGACACCGACGTCGCGGCGTACATCCGAAAGGTGCTGGAGGGCCGTGGCGTCACCTTCCATCTCGGCGCGACCCTCGAGCGGCTGTCGGGCCGGCGCGGCGCGGTCACGGTCCACGTGACCAAAGACGGCGCGCCGCTGGCGGTCACCGCGCAGCAAGTCTGCCTCGCGCTCGGACGGCGCTACAATCCACGGCGCGTCGGGACCGACGCGATCGGGCTCGAAACCGGTCGGCTCGGGCTCAGGGTGGACGCGTATCTCCGGACGGCGCTCTCCCACGTCTACGCGGCCGGGGACGCGGCGGGCAACGCGCAGCTCACGCCCGTGGCCGCCTACGAGGGCAAGGTCGCGGCGCTCAACGCGCTGCGCGGCGACGTCCAGACCGTGGATTACACGGTCGTCCCGCAGACGATCTTCACGACGCCCGAGGTCGCGCGCGTCGGGCTCACGCATGCCGAGGCGCTGCGCCGTGGCGTCAGGTGCCACGTCGCCAGCCACGACATGGTGGGCGCGTCGAACGGGCGGGCGACGGGCGAGGACGGGGGGTACCTGAAGCTCGTCTTCGACGGGACGACCGAGAAGGTCCTGGGAGTCCAGATGGTCTCCTGGGCGGCGGCGGAGCTGGTCCAGCTCGCCGCCCTCGCCATTCGCACCGGCGCCGACGCCCAGTTGCTGTCGAGCCAGCTCTCGATCCACCCGAGTCACGGGGAGCGGCTGATCAGGACCTTCGCGCACGATTACCATGAGGTCTGCGCGCCCGACTAGTGCGGGCGGGCGCGCCGTCAGCCCGGGGAGGTGTGGCGAACGTTGACGAGGCGTGAGGGCGTGACCAAGGAGGAGCGGAGGCTCGAGGAAGCTCGAGAGCGGACCGCCCACTGGAAGCGCTGGGGACCATACCTCGCCGAGCGGCAGTGGGGCACCGTGCGCGAGGACTACAGCCTCCACGGCACCGCCTGGGAGTCCTTTCCTCACGACCACGCCCGGTCACGCGCCTACCGCTGGGGCGAGGATGGCATCGGCGGGATCACCGATAACCACGGCCGCCTCTGCTTCGCGGTGACCCTGTGGAACGGCAACGATCCCATCCTGAAGGAGCGCCTGTTCGGGCTCACCGGGACTCAAGGCAACCACGGCGAGGACGTCAAGGAGTCGTACTTCTACCTCGACTCGACGCCCACGCACTCGTACATGAAGTACCTCTACAAGTACCCGCAGGCGGCGTTCCCTTACGAGGCGCTCGTGGAGGAGAACCGGCGGCGGGACCGCCGAGCGCCCGAGTTCGAGCTCTTGGACACGGGCGTCTTCGACGATGACCGCTACTTCGACGTGCTCGTCGAGTACGCGAAGGCGGCGCCCGACGACATCCTCATCCGGATCACCGCCGTGAACCGTGGCCCCGAACCCGCCGAGCTCCACCTGCTGCCGACCCTCTGGTACCGCAACACGTGGTCGTGGGACACCGGGGGCCCGGAGCGCCCGGCGCTCCGCGCGGGACCGCCCGGGCGAGGCCACGTCGTCATCGAGGGCGAGCACCCGTCGCTCGGGGCGCGGTGGCTCTACGGCGAGGGAGCCCCCGTGCTCCTGTTCACGGAAAACGACACCAACGGCGCGCGCCTCTGGGGCGCGCCGAACGTGACGCCCTATGTGAAGGACGCAATCAACCGCTACGTCGTCGAGGGCAGGACGGACGCGGTCAACCGCGCCGAGATCGGCACCAAGGCGGCCGCGTTCCATCGCTTCACGCTCGAGCCCGGCGAGAGCCGGACGACGCGCCTCCGGCTCAGCAACACGCCGATCCCCGGCAGCCCGTTCGGGCCGGACTTCGACGTCGCATTCGCACAGCGCCTCGGCGAGGCGGACGAGTTCTACGCGACTGTCATCCCCAAGCAGCTCTCCGACGACGCGAAGAACGTCATGCGACAGGCGTTCGCGGGGCTCCTCTGGTCCAAGCAGTTCTATCACTACGACGTCCGGCGCTGGCTCGAGGGTGACCCGGTGTACGCGCCGCCTCCGCCCGAGCGGTGGCAGGGGCGGAACCATGCGTGGCAGCACCTGTACAACGAGGACGTCATCTCGATGCCGGACAAGTGGGAGTATCCGTGGTACGCGGCCTGGGACCTGGCGTTCCACACGATCCCGCTCGCGCTCGTCGACCCCGACTTCGCGAAGGCGCAGCTCATCCTGCTCCTGCGCGAGTGGTACATGCACCCGAACGGGCAGCTCCCGGCGTACGAGTGGGCGCTCGGCGACGTCAACCCGCCGGTGCACGCGTGGGCGGCGCTGCGAGTCTACCGCATCGAGCGGCGGCTCCGCGGCCAAGGCGATCGCGCGTTCCTCGAGCGCGTGTTCCACAAGCTGCTGCTGAACTTCACGTGGTGGGTGAACCGGGAGGACGCCGAGGGGAAGAACGTCTTCCAGGGCGGCTTCCTCGGCCTGGACAACATCGGCGTGTTCGACCGTTCGGCGCCCCTGCCGACGGGGGGCCACATCGAGCAATCGGACGGCACCGCATGGATGGGGATGTACTGCCTCAACATGCTGGCCATCGCGCTCGAGCTCGCCAAGCAGGACGCGGCGTACGAGGACGTCGCGTCCAAGTTCTTCGAGCACTTCGTCTACATCGCCCACGCGATGCACACGCTCGACCTCTGGGACGACGGCGACGGCTTCTACTACGACGTCCTCCACACCGACGGCGCGGCCTGCCGGCTGAAAGCGCGCTCCATGGTGGGGCTGATTCCGCTCTTCGCGGTGGAGACGCTCGAGCCCGAGGTCGTCGACAAGCTCAAGGGATTCACGCGCCGGATGCAGTGGTTCGTCGACAACCATCCCGAGTTTCGCGAGCACGTCGCAATGGCCGCGAAGCCCGGCGTGGGGCTCCGGCGCCTTCTGGCCATCGTGTCGCGCGAGCAGCTCCCGCGCGTGCTCGGCTCCATGCTGGACGAGGCCGAGTTCCTCTCACCCCACGGGATCCGCGCCGTGTCGCGCCGCCACCGGGCGGAGCCGTACGTGCTCACCCTGAACGGCGTGGAGCACCGGGTGGAGTACGAGCCGGCCGAGTCCACGAGCGGGCTCTTCGGCGGCAACTCGAACTGGCGCGGGCCGGTCTGGTTCCCCGTGAACTACCTTCTGATCGAGTCGCTCCAGAAGTTCCATCACTTCTACGGCGACGGCATGAAGGTCCCGTGCCCGACGGGCTCCGGCCGGCTGCTGAACCTCTGGCAG
>MNCR01000060.1 GCA_001914535.1 Candidatus Rokubacteria bacterium 13_2_20CM_69_15_1 | reverse complement strand
CTGGCCCAGGGCGCCGAGGTCGAGGCGTTCGAGCGGGAGCTCGCAACACGGCTCGGCGTCGCGGCCGTCGCGGCCGTGAGCTCGGGCAGCGCGGCGCTCGAGCTGGCGCTCCGCGCGCTCGACGTCGGCCCCGGCGACGAGGTCGTCGTCCCCACCTACGCCTGCGACGCGCTCCATCACGCGGTCACCCGGTGCGGCGCGGCGCCCGTCCTCGCCGATGCCGACCCCGAAACGTTCGGACCGTCCGCCAAGGACGTCGCGCACCGACTCACGCGGCGCGCGCGCGCCGTGGTGGTCGTCCATCCCTTCGGCCTCGCGCTGGACCTGGACGCGTTCCTGGCGCTCGGTGTCCCCGTCGTGGAGGACTGCGCCCAGGCGATCGGGGCCCGAGTTGCGGGCCGCGCGGTCGGATCGCGCGGCGCCCTGGCCATCGGCTCCTTCTACGCGACCAAGCTCATAACGAGCGGAGAGGGTGGCGCGGTGGCCGGACCGGCGGAGCGTGTCGCGCGCGTGCGGGACGCGCGGGACTACGACGAGCGGGAGGAGCTGATCCCACGGTTCAATTTCAAGCTCACCGACATCCAGGCCGCGCTTGGTCGGAGCCAGCTCGGCCGGCTCGACACCTTCGTCGCGCGGCGGCGGGCGATCGCCACCCGCTACCGCGCGCGCCTGGGGTCCGTCGCCGGCTGTCATCCGCCCCGCGATCGGGGTGAGCGGCACGTGTTCCACCGGTTCGTCGTCACGATCGAGCGGCCGCTCGGTCCCCTCATCGACGACCTTCGGGAGCGGGGCGTCATGGCGCGGCGCCCCGTCTTTCGACCTATCCACCGGGCCCTCGGCCTGGCCGGCTACCCGGAGGCCGACCGATTGTGGACGCAGTGCCTCTCGCTGCCATGCTACCCGTCACTCGCCGACGCCGAGGTGGACGCGGTCGGCGCGGCGCTCGCCGAGGCGCTCCAGGCGTGATCGACCGCTTCGCGCCGCTGCGGCTTCTGGTCGTGATCGTGCTGCTCCTGACGCCGGTCTGGCGCTGGTTCTCCGCCGCACGGTTGTCCTGGCTCTATCTGGTCGTGCTCGCGTGCGCCCTGGCGTTCTTCACCACACCGCTGGTGCGCGGGTTCGCGCGCTGGTGGGGCGTCCTGGACCTGCCGGGCGAGCGCAAGGTGCATGCGACGCCGACGCCGCTCCTCGGCGGTGCCGCGGTCTACGGCGCATTCGCCGTGACCGTGCTCGCGAACTTCGACTTCTCGCGAGGGCTCAAGGGCGTCGCCGTCGGCGGCACGATCGTGGTGGCGACCGGTCTCCTGGACGACCTGACCGATCTCCCGGCGTGGCTGAAGCTCTGCGGACAGACCGCCGCCGCGTCGGCGGCGATCGCCTACGGCGTGATCCTCAACACGGTACCGTCCTGGGTTCCCGGCGTCCTCTGGCTCAACGTGATCCTGACCGTGCTCTGGTTCCTGACGGTCACGAACGCGCTCCAGTTCCTCGACGGCATGGACGGCCTCGCGGCGGGCCTCGGCGTCATCGCCGGAATCTTCTTCAGCCTCGTGTCGCTCCAGACCGGCCAGCGATACCTCATGTTTCTGTCGGCGGCGCTCGTCGGCGCGTGCCTCGGGTTCCTGCCCTACAACTTCCGCCCGGGCGGTGCCACGATCTTCCTCGGCGACAGCGGCGCCAGCTTCATCGGCTTCACCCTCGCCGGCCTCGCGGCGATGGGCGTCTGGGCCAACCAGAACCCCGTGGTGTCCCTGCTCACGCCGCTGCTCATCGTGGGCGTGCCCCTCTTCGACATCGCGTTCGTGGGGATCGTGCGGATCGTGACGGGTAAGGTGCACTCGCTCCGCGGCTGGCTCGCGTACACGGGTCGAGACCACATGCACCACCGCTTCGCGGAGCTCGGCCTGACGAAGACGCAGAGCGTTCTGCTCATCTTCTTCATCGCCTCGACGCTGGGCCTCTCCGCGATCCTGTTGAAGGACGCCACGCCCCACGAGGCGGTGCTCGTCCTCCTCCAGGCCGCGTGCATCCTCGCCCTCGTCGCCGTGCTCGAGGGCGTCGGGCGGGGACACTCGCGCGGATGAGGGGCCGAGGTATGATGAGGCCATGATCGTCCGTAAGGCCGTGTTCCCCGCCGCCGGCCTCGGCACGCGGTTCCTGCCGGCGACGAAGGCGCAGCCGAAGGAGATGCTCCCGCTCGTCGACAAGCCGATGATCCAGTACGTCGTCGAGGAAGCGGCCGCGTCGGGTCTCGCGGAGATCATCATCGTGACCGGTCGCGGCAAGCGCGCGATCGAGGACCACTTTGACGCCGCCTTCGAGCTCGAGTACTACCTGAACGACCGCGGCAAGGTGGAGGAGCTCGCCCAGATCAAGACGATCTCGGAGCTGGCCTCGCTGTCCTACGTGAGGCAGAAGGAGCCGCTCGGCCTTGGCCACGCGATCCTCTGCGCGCGCTCGCTCGTGGGCGACGAGCCATTCGCCGTGTTCCTGGGCGATGACATCATCCGGGCCGCGCAGCCGTGCATGCGGCAGCTCCTCCAGGTGTTCGAGCGCTACGCGGGCCCGGTGCTCGCCGTCGAGCGCGTCCCGCGGGAGCGTTTGTCGCAGTACGGCGTGATCCAGGCGCGCCAGGTCGCCGGCAACGTGTACGAGATCCTCGACCTGGTCGAGAAGCCCCGGCCGCACGAGGCGCCGTCGGATCTCGCCATCATCGGCCGCTACGTGCTGACGCCCGACGTCTTCACGATCCTCGCCGACACGCAGCCGGACGCGCGGGGCGAGGTCCAGCTCACCGACGCGCTCCGGACGCTGCGCTCCCGGCGCCCGATGTACGCGCTCGCGTTCGAGGGCAAGCGCTTCGACACGGGTGACAAGCTCGGCTTCCTCAAGGCGACGGTCGAGTTCGCGCTGGCCCGGCCCGACCTGGCCGACGACTTTCGCGCCTACCTGAAGTCCCTCGGGCTGTAACGTGCGCCGGCCGTTACGTTGACTTGACGCGGCGCTTCTGACACACTTTTCCAACCCTTCGGCGTCGATCCGAAGGCGCGAAACGCCATGGCGAACGCCCCGAAGCGTCCGTTCCACACCGCCCCCGACGCCGACATCAAGCGCGGCGAGGTTTCGGACGTCTATTTCGCGCGCACGGTTCAGATCCTGACCCACCGCGGTGACAAGAAGCGCGTGAAGGCGGAGATCTATCTCAAGAGCCTGCCCGAGGACTGGCGGTGGGGCATCCTGGCCGGCGTCGAGGAGGCCGCCGCGCTGCTCGAGGGCGTGGCCGTCGACGTGTGGGCGATGGAGGAGGGCACGGTGTTCGAGCCCTACCAGCCGGTGCTCCGCATCGGGGGCACCTACGTCGAGTGGGCGCAGTACGAGACGGCCCTGCTCGGCCTCCTCTGTCAGGCGTCCGGGATCGCGACCAAGGCGGCGCGCTGCAAGAAGGCCGCGGGCGACCGCCAGGTGATCTCGTTCGGCGCCCGCCGGATGCACCCGGCGCTCGCGCCGATGATCGAGCGGAATGCGTTCGTCGGTGGCTGCGACGGCGTCGCCGTCACGAAGTCCGCGGAGCTGATCGACGCGGATCCGACCGGCACGATCCCACACGCGCTCGTCCTGATGATCGGTGACACGGTGGAAGCGCTCAAGGCCTTTCACGACGTCATCGATCCCAAAGTCCGCCGCGTCGCCCTGATCGACACCCTGCAGGACGAGAAGTTCGAGGCGATCCGCGTGGCGCAGGCGCTCGGCAAGGACCTCTACGCGGTGCGGCTCGACACGCCCTCGTCGCGCCGGGGCGACTTTTACCGGATCATCGAGGAGGTCCGTTGGGAGCTCGGCCTCCGCGGTTTTGGTCACGTGAAGATCCTCGCCTCCGGCGGCATCGACGAGTACGAGATCCTGGCCCTCAACCCGGTCGTCGACGGCTACGGCGTCGGCACCTCGATCGCCAACGCGCCCGTGCTGAACTTCGCGCTCGACATCATGGAGATCGAAGGCCGACCGATGGCGAAGCGTGGCAAGTGGTCGGGGGCCAAGGACGTCTTCCGCCGCCGCGGCGCGCTCGAGACCGTCGTCCTCCCGGCGGGCCAGCGGCCGCCCGGGCCGGACGGCGCGTGGGAGCCGCTCCTCAAGCCGCTCGTCACCGCGGGGCGCATCGTCCGCGACCTCCCACCGCCGCGCACCCTCCGCGAGCACGTGCTGGATCAGCTCACGCGCGTGCCGCTCGACACCCTGCGGCGCGCGGGGCTGCGGAAGGACTTCTGAGCTCGTTGAGTATTCTCGACGACATCGTGCGCGACAAGCGCGCGGAGGTGACCCGCCGCAAGGCCGAGACGCCGCGCGCCGCGCTCGAGCGCCGCGTGGCGGGTCGCACGGCCCCGCGGGACTTCGAGGCTGCGCTGCGTCCGGCCCGCGGCGCCGTCCGGCTCATCGCCGAGGTGAAGAAGGCGTCGCCGTCGCGCGGCGTGCTCGCGCGCGACCTCGATCCGCAATCGCTCGCCCGGGCGTACGCGGCGGCGGGCGCCCACGCGATCTCGGTCCTTACCGACGAGAAGTACTTCCAGGGAAGCCTCGACCTGCTCGGCCGCATTCGGGACACGGTGGAGGTGCCGCTGCTCCGCAAGGACTTCATGATCGACGAGTACCAGCTCTGGGAGTCGCGCGCCGCGGGCGCCGACGCGGTGCTGCTGATCGTCGCGATCCTCGAGCCCTCACAGCTCTCCGACCTGGCCGCCGCGGCGAAGGGCCTCGGACTCGCGGCGCTGGTCGAGTGCCACACGGCCGGTGAGCTCGACGCGGCGCTGGGCGCGGGCGCGCGGATCGTCGGCATCAACAACCGCGACCTCCGCACGTTCGAGACGCGGATCGAGACGACGCTCGAGCTCCTGCCGCTCGTCCCGCCGGGGCCGATCGTCGTGAGCGAGAGCGGCTTCGTCGACCCGGCCCAGGTCCGGCGGGTCGTCGAGGCGGGTGCCCACGCGATTCTCGTCGGCGAGGCGCTCGTCACGGCCGGCGACGTCGCCGCGAGGATCCGGGCGCTGACGCTCCGGGCGGTCGCACCCTGATTGGGGGCCATGGTGCGGGTGAAGATCTGTGGGATCACGAGTCTCGAGGACGCGACGACGGCCGTCGAGGCGGGCGCCGACGCGCTCGGGTTCATCTTCGTCGAGGGCACACCGCGCTTCGTGACGCCGGAGCGGGTCGCCCCGATCGTGCGGGCGCTGCCGCCGTTCGTCACGCCGGTCGGCGTCTTCTGGGACCATCCCGTCGGCCACGTCAAGGCGATCACCGAGGCGTGCGGGCTCCGGGCGCTCCAGTTCCACGGCGACGAGCGGCCCGAGGACCTCGACGGTTACCCGCTGCCGGTCATCAAGACGATCAAGCTCGCGCCGTCGGGCGAGCTGGGCGGGCGGCCGGTGTTGAATCTGATCGTGACCGAGCGCTACCGCAAGTGCGCGGCCGCGCTCCTGCTCGACAGCGCCGCGCGCTGGAGCGAGGGCGAGGCGCGCCAGCCGATCGAGTGGACCGTCGCGCGCGAGCTGGCCAGCCAGCGGTGGCGGATCATCCTCTCCGCCGGCCTCACGCCGGAGAACGTCGGCCGCGCCGTCGCGACGGCACGCCCGTACGCCGTGGACGTCAACGAGGCGAAGGGCGCGCGATGACCACGCTCCCCGACGCCCACGGCCGCTTCGGCCGCTTTGGTGGACGGTTCGTCCCCGAGACGCTCATGGCGCCGCTCCACGAGCTGGAGCGCGCCTACCGGGCGGCCCGGCGCGACCCGACGTGGGAGCGCCGGCTCGCCGGGCTCCTCGCCGACTACGCCGGCCGCCCCACGCCGCTCTACTTCGCGCGGCGGCTCACGGAGCACTGCGGCGGCGCGCGCATCTATCTCAAGCGCGAAGACCTCTGTCACACGGGCGCCCACAAGATCAACAACGTGCTCGGCCAGGCGCTCCTGGCCTCGCGCATGAAGAAGCGCCGCGTGATCGCGGAGACCGGCGCGGGACAGCACGGGGTCGCAACGGCGACCGCCGCCGCGCTCCTCGGGCTCGAGTGCGAGGTGTACATGGGCGCCGAAGACGTCGAGCGCCAGGCGCTCAACGTCTTCCGCATGCGGCTGCTCGGCGCGCGCGTCATCCCCGTCGAGACGGGAAGCCGCACGCTGAAGGACGCGATCAACGAGGCGCTGCGCGACTGGGTCACGAACGTGCGGACGACGCACTATCTCCTCGGCTCGGCGCTCGGTCCGCACCCGTACCCCGTGATGGTCCGCGACTTCCACGCCGTGATCGGCCGGGAGACATGGCGCCAAGCGCAGAGGACACTGGGGCGCCTGCCGGACGTGCTCGTCGCGTGCGTGGGCGGCGGCTCGAACGCGATCGGGCTCTTCCACGCGTTCATCCGCGATCGGCGCGTCCGGCTGATCGGCGTCGAGCCGGGCGGCGAGGGGATCGCGACGGGCCGTCACGGCGCGTCGATGACGGCGGGCCGCATCGGCGTCCTCCACGGCTGCATGAGCTACCTGCTCCAGAACGATGACGGCCAGATCACCGCCGCGCACTCGATCTCGGCGGGGCTCGACTACCCGGGCGTCGGGCCCGAGCACGCGTACTACCGCGACGCCGGCCGGTTCGAGTTCGTCTCGATCACCGACGAGGAGGCGCTCGAGGGGTTCCAGGCGCTGACCCGTGTGGAGGGCATCATGCCGGCCCTCGAGTCGGCGCACGCCGTGGCCCACGCGATGCGCTTGGCGAAGACGCTCCCGAGGTCGAAGGCGATCGTCGTCGGGCTCTCGGGTCGCGGGGACAAGGACGTCTACGTCGTGGCGAAGGCGCTCGGGCAGGAGGTCAGATGACGGCGCCCGTGACAAAGTCTCGGCTCGCGGCGACGTTTGCCGAGCTCCGCGCGCGTGGCGAGCGCGCCCTCGTGGCCTACCTCACGGCCGGCGATCCCTCGCTTGCGGCGACACAGCGGCTCGTGCTGGAGGCGGTGGCGCGCGGCGCCGACGTCATCGAGCTCGGCGTGCCCTTCTCGGATCCCATCGCCGACGGCCCCGTCATCCAGCGCGCGGCCATGCGCGCTCTCGAGCGGGGGACCTCCGTGGCGCGCGTGCTCGAGACGGTCGCCACGCTGCGGGCGGAGACGGCCGTCCCCCTCGTGCTCTTCACGTACTACAACCCGGTCCTGGCGTTCGGCCTCAAGGCGTTCGCGCGGACGGCGGCCGACGCGGGCGTGGACGGCGTGATCGTCGTCGACTTGCCCCCCGAGGAAGCGGGCCCGTTCGCCGCGGAGGCCGAGGCGGCGGGGCTCGACCTCGTCCACCTCGTGGCGCCGACCTCGACGCCGCCGCGGGTGCGCGTCATCGCCCACCGGAGCCGCGGCTTCGTCTACGTCGTCTCGCGTACGGGCATCACGGGCGAGCGATGGGAGCTACCGCCCGACCTCGAGGCGCAGATCCGTGCGCTCAGGCGCGTCACGACGAAACCCGTCTGCGTCGGGTTCGGTATCGGCCATCCCGACCAGGTGGCGGCGGTGGGGCGGCTCGCGGACGGCGTGATCGTCGGCTCGGCCATCGTCCGCCTGATCGAGGAGCGCGCCGGCTCACCGAGCCTGGTCAAGGATGTGGGCGAGTTCATCGCGGCCCTCAAGGCGCCGCTCCGGGTACGGGTATGATCGACCGTTCGAACGAAGGGGGACGGGGGGCGTAGCCCCCCTCCGAGGTCTATGGCCTGGTTCCGACGCAAGACCGACGGGTCCGAGGGCACGGCGAGCCGCGTCCACATCGCCGAGGGGCTGTGGATCAAGTGCGACTCCTGCAAGGAGATCGTGTACCGCGCCGAGGTGGAGCGCGCGGGGCGCGTGTGTCCGAAGTGCCACTATCCGTTCCGCGTCTCCGCGCGCGAGCGCGTGGCGCTCCTGGCCGACCCCGGCACCTTCGAGGAGCGCGACAGCCATCTCGAGTCCACGGATCCGCTCGGGTTCAAGGACACGAAGAAGTACCGTGACCGCATCCGCGCCGCCGTCCAGAAGGCGAAGACCGACGAAGCGGTCATCACGGGCGTCGCGCGCATCGGCGGCCTGCCCGCCGTGCTGTGTGTGTTCGAGTTCGGGTTCCTGGGCGGCAGCATGGGATCGGTCGTCGGCGAGAAGCTCACTCGCGCGATCGAGCTCGCCATCGACAAGCACCTGCCGGTCGTCATCGTGTCCGCGTCGGGCGGCGCCCGGATGCAGGAGGGGATCCTCTCGCTCATGCAGATGGCGAAGACCTCCGCCGCCCTGGAGCGCCTGGGCGCGCGCCGGCTCCCGTACGTCTCCGTCCTGACCGACCCGACGACCGGCGGCGTCACGGCGAGCTTCGCGATGCTCGGCGACGTCATCCTCGCCGAGCCGCGCGCCCTGATCGGGTTCGCCGGACCGCGCGTGATCGCCGAGACGATTCGCCAGTCCCTGCCCGAAGGGTTCCAGCGCTCGGAGTTCCTGCTCGAGCACGGACAGCTCGACCTCATCGTCGACCGGCGTGAGCTCAAGGAAACCCTGCGCCGCATCCTTGGGTTCTTCGTCGGAGAGCCGCCCCAGTCCGGCTAGTGACCACTCGCTGCGGGTGACGTACGCCGAGGCCGTCGCCCGCCTGCTCGCCTTGCGCGGTGGCGAGCACGCGGGGATGCGCCCTGGCCTCGAGCGGATCGAGGGGCTGCTCGCGGCGCTGGGCCATCCCGAGCGGCGCTACCGGCTCGTCCAGGTCGGCGGCACGAACGGCAAGGGTTCGGTGGCCGCGATGCTGGCGGCGATCCTCAAGGCCGCCGGCCACCGCGTCGGGCTCTACACCTCGCCCCACCTCGTCTCGTTCCGTGAGCGCATCCGCGTGAACGGCGAGCCGATCACCGAGGACGCCGTGGTCGACGGCGTGGAGGCGCTCGGCACGTTGGTGGCGCGTCTCGACGCCACGATGTTCGAGGCGGCGACCGCGCTCGCGCTCGACCACTTCGCCCACGAGGCGGTGGACGTCGCGGTTCTCGAAGTCGGGCTCGGCGGCAGGCTCGACGCCACGACCGTCGGCGTCCCTGCCGTCACCGTCGTCACGCGCATCGACCTCGACCACCAGGCGGTGCTCGGCGCCACGCTCCGTGACATCGCCGCCGAGAAGGCGGCGATCATCCGGGCGGGCGTCGCCATCGCGGCGTCGCAGGCGCCGGAGGCGACCGCGGTGCTCGAGCGGCGCGCGACCGCGGTCGGCGTCCCACTGCTGCTCGCGGGACGCGACCTGTCCGTCACGGTCGAGCACCGCGACCTCAAGGGGCAGCGGATCACGTGCGCCGCCCGCGGCTGGTCCATCGCCCACCTGCGGCTCGGCATGCTCGGAAGCTTCCAGCCCGAAAACGCGCTCCTCGCCGTCGCGGCGGCCCGCGCGCTCGGCGTCGGCGATGCGGCGATCGGCGACGGGCTCGAGCGCGCGCGGTGGCCGGGGCGCTTCCAGGTCCTCGGACGGGACGGCGGATGGCTCGTGCTCGACGGCGCCCACAACCCCGCCGGCGCCCGGGCGCTCGCGACCTCGCTGCGTGACTTTTTCGGCGCCGCCGCCGTCACGTTCGTGGTGGGAATCCTGCGTGACAAGGACGCCGGCGCGATGCTCGACGCGCTGGCGCCGCTCGCCCGCCGGCTCATCCTGACCGCATCGTCGAGCCCGCGCGCGGCCGAGCCCGCGGCGCTGCGCGCGGCCGCTCCCGCATCCATCCCGGAGGTCGAGCTCGCGCCGTCGCCGGTCGAGGCCCTGGCGATGGCGGCTCGCCCGCCGTCGACCCCGGTCATCTGTGTCGCCGGCTCGCTCTCTCTCATCGGCGACGTCGTGCGACACCTCGCGGGGAGCGATACTCCTTGCTCCGTCGAAGAGGGGGCTGATAGCATGGGGTCCTTTTCCTGACGAGGACTTCCGGACACCGATGCGATGCCCCACCGCGGTCCTGCTCCTCCTCGCCGGCGCCCTCCTCGCCGGTCCCCCCCTCGCCGCCGGGGAGGCGCCCGGCGCGATGGCCGTGCGGACCAACGGCGACGTCACGATCCTGGCGGACCGGATCGAGCAGGTCGGCGCGGACAACCTCCTGGTCGCCACCGGCAACGTCGAGGTCACGCGCGGGACGACGCGCCTCTTGGCGGACCGCGTCGAGATGAACCGCGAGACGGGCGACGTGGTCGCGCAGGGGCGGGTCATCTTCTACGACGGCGACGACCAGCTGACGGGCGAGCGCGTCGAGTACAACGTGAGGACCGGCACCGGCGTCGTCTACCGCGGCCGGATCCGCGTGGCGCCCTCGTACCGGATCGCCGGTGAGCGCCTGGAGCGGATGGGAGGGAGCGTCTACCGCGTACGCCGTGGAATCTTCACGACGTGCGACGATGACGAGTCGCCCGCGTGGTCCTTCCGCTTCGGCGAGGCCACCGCGGACCTCGACGACCTGATCTACGGGACGAACGCTTCCTTCTGGGCCAAGGACGTCCCGCTGATCCCGTTCTTCCCGTTCTTCGCCGCGGCGATCCGGCGCGAGCGCCAGACCGGTTTCCTGCCGCCGGTGTTCGGCACGTCGGGCCGGCGCGGGTTCTTCATCGAGGTCCCGTTCTTCTGGGCGATCTCGGACAGTCAGGACGCCACCCTCGGGCTCGACTACTTCGAGCGCCGCGGGGCCGGCGGCTCGGCGGACTACCGATACATCCTGTCGGAGCGGGCGCGCGGTTCCGTCGGCGGGTTCTGGGTGCACGAGGGCATGCAGGACGGCGCCGACCGGGGCTGGGGGCAGCTCCGCCACGACTGGCAGATCGCCCCCGGGCTGCAGTTCCGCGCGGACCTGAACGGCGTGTCCGACGACGGCGTGTTCCGGCTCTACCAGGACTCGCTCCAGCAACGGGCGGCGCAGCGGGCCGAGTCGAACGTGTCGCTCACGCGGACCCTGCAGAACTGGAACCTCGTGGGCCGGGTCTTCGCCTACCAGGACTTGACCACGTCGTCCCCGGTCGAGCTCCAGCGGCTGCCCGAGGTGTCGATCCAGGGCGTGCAGCAGCCGCTCCCGGGACTTCCCGGTGTTCTCTACCAGATCGACGCGAGCGCCGCGCACTTCTACCGCGAGCTCGGCTCCGACGGCACGCGGGCCGATCTGCGGCCGCGGCTCTCGCGGCCGATCCCGCTCGCGGGCTACGCCACCGTGACGCCGTTCGCCGGGGCGCGCGTGACCGCCTACGATCGGACGGTCACGAGCACCGGGTTCTCGCACGGCGTCTTCATCGAGCACACCGACGACCGCGAGCGCGTGCGGCAGCTCGCCGAGTTCGGATCCGACCTCGAGACACGCGCGACACGCGTCTGGGAGCTCGGCGGCGCGGGGGGCCTCGACGCGCTCCAGCACTCGATCGAGCCGCGCGTGCGCTACATCCGCGTGCTCGGCTCGAACCTCTTCAGCCTGCCGATCTGGGACGAGCGCATCGACCACGTCCCCGAGGCGGACTGGCTCGAGTACTCGATCACGAACCGGCTGCGCGGGCGGACGGTCAGCGGGGAGGGGACCGAGGCCGTCCGCCAGGATCTCGCGCGCTTCACCGTGGCGCACGCGTACGACATCGGGCGCGCGCGGTGGGGCAACCTCGCGGGTGACCTCACCGTCCAGCCCACGAAGATGCTTCGCTTCCGGGGCGACATGAGCTACAACGTCGAGCATGGGGCTTTCCAGGCGGGGACGACGGACGTGGAGGTGACCCTGCCCTTCGTGACGGCCAGCGTCGGGACCCGCTTCGATCGGCGGACGCCGTTCGTCCCGGACTGGGTCGAGATCCCGGGCACCTACAACTCGGGCCTGCCCATCCCCGAGCAGTCCAACGTGAACTTCCTCCAGGGGGCCATCTCCTCGGAGGTCGTGAGGAACCTCGTCCTTCGCGCGTCCACGAACTTCGACGCGCGGACGGGCACCTTCGTCGAGACGCGCTTCGGCGCGGACATCAAGTTCCAGTGCTGGGCGCTGGTGGTCGAGTACATCAATCGGAGCCCCGAGTTCGCCGGCAAGACCGCCGACAACGAGTTCCGCTTCTCGCTCAACCTGCTCGGCGTGGGCGGCGTGCTGACCACGCGGGTCGGCGCGAGCGACTCGGGGCCGCGCCTGAAATGATCCCGTTCATCGACCTGGCCCGGCAGCACGCGGCGCTCCGCGCGGAGCTGGTCGCCGCGATGGGGCGCGTGCTCGACTCCGGCCAGTTCGTCCTGGGCGCCGAGGGCCGCGCGCTCGAAGACGAGCTCGCGGTCGCGTGCGGCGTCCGCCACGCGGTGGGCGTCGCGTCCGGCACCGACGCGCTGCGCCTGGCGCTGACGGCGCTCGGCGTCGGGCCGGGCGCCGAGGTCCTGACGCCCGCGTTCTCCTTCGTCGCCTCGGCCTCGACCGTCGTGATGGCGGGCGCCACGCCCGTCTTCGTCGACATCGATCCCGAGACCTACACGCTCGACGTCGCGGCGGCCGAGCGCGCGGTCACGCCGCGGACGCGCGCGATCATCGCCGTGCACCTCTACGGCCACCCGGCGCCGATGGACGCGGTCGCGGCTCTCGCGCGGCGGCACGGGCTCGCCGTCGTGGAGGACGCCGCGCAAGCCATCGGGGCGACGTGGGCCGGACGGCCCGTCGGGGCCTGGGGCGACGTGGCGTGCGTCTCGTTCTACCCGACCAAGAACCTCGGCGCGTGCGGCGACGGGGGGATGGTGCTGACCGACCGCGACGACATCGCGGAGCGCGTGCGTCGCCTCAGGCATCACGGCGACGGCGGCCGGTACCGGCACGTCGAGCTCGGTTACGCGAGCCGGCTCGACGAGCTCCAGGCGGCGGTCCTCCGCGTCAAGTGGAGGCGGCTCGGCGAGTGGACGGAGCGCCGGCGGCGCCTCGTGGCCCGGTACCGCGATCGCCTCGCCGGCCTGCCGCTTTCGCTGCCGCTGGAGCGGCGAGAGGCGCGGCACGTCTATCACCTCTTCACCGTTCGCCACGCGCAGCGCGACGCGTTCGCCAAGGCGCTCGCCGATCTCGGCGTGGGAAGCTCGGTGCATTACCCGCTCCCCGTGCCGAGCCAGCCCATGTTCGGCGGGGACGAGCGCCGGTTCCCCGAGGCGTGGCGAGCCGCCCGCGAGGTGCTGTCGCTGCCGTGCTTCGCGGAGCTCACCGACGACGAAGCCGACGCGGTCGCGGCCGCCGCGCGGAAAGCGTGCGAGCTGATATGAACTCCACCGCGGCCGCCCTCACGCAACGGCTCGCGGCGACGCCCACCGTGGGGATCATCGGGCTCGGCTACGTGGGCCTGCCACTGGCCGTGGCGTTCGCCGAGTCCGGCGCGGCCGTGATCGGCCTGGATGTGGATCCCCGGCGTGTGGCGAGTGTCCGCGCCGGCCAGAGCTTCGTCGAAGACGTGTCGACGGAGGCGCTCGGCCGCCTGGTGCGGGCGGAGCGTCTCGTCGCCACCGACGACGTCGCCGCCCTCAAGGACGCGGACGCGATCGTCATCTGCGTGCCCACGCCGCTCGGCAAGTCGAAGGAGCCCGATATCTCGTACATCGTGAGCGCCGCGGACGCGGTCGCCGGTGTCCTCCGCCGCGGCCAGCTCATCGTCCTCGAGTCGACGACCTACCCCGGCACGACCCAGGAAATTCTTCAGCCGCGCTTCGAGGCGCGGGGGCTCAAGGCCGGCGAGGATTTCTTCCTCGCGTTCTCGCCCGAGCGCATCGACCCGGGCAACCAGCGCTACACGCTGAAGGACATCCCCAAGGTAGTCGGCGGTCTCACGCCCGCGTGCCGCGAGCTCGCGACGACGCTCTACGCGCGCATCACACGTCAGGTCGTTCCGGTGTCCGGGCCGCAAACGGCTGAGATGGTCAAGCTCTTCGAGAACACGTTCCGCTCTGTCAACATCGCCCTGGTGAACGAGTTCGCGATCATGTGCCGCCGCCTCGGCATCTCGGTGTGGGAGGTGATCGGCGCCGCCGCCACGAAGCCGTTCGGCTTCATGCCGTTCTACCCTGGGCCGGGGCTGGGTGGGCATTGTCTGCCGTCCGATCCGCACTACCTCTCGTGGCGGCTGCGCCTCGAGGGCTACGAGCCGCGCTTCATCGCGTTCGCCGACGAGATCAACCGCCGGATGCCGACGTACGTCGTGCAGCTCGTCGCCGATGCGCTTAACGACCGCGGCCGCGCCGTTCGGGGTGCCCGCATCCTCGTCCTCGGCGTGGCCTACAAGGCGAACGTCGCCGACACGCGCGACTCGCCGGCGATCGAAATCATCCAGAGCCT
>MNCR01000121.1 GCA_001914535.1 Candidatus Rokubacteria bacterium 13_2_20CM_69_15_1 | reverse complement strand
CAGCACCATCTACGGGAAGTTCGACCACATGTTCCTGGGGCTGCGCGGCACCTGGGCCGACCCGGAGGCGTACTTCTACCGCTCCTACATGCCGGGGCAGCCGCAGAACGTCATGAACGTGAACGACCCGAAGCTCACGGAGATGATCAAGCGCCAGCGGCGCACCTTCGACGTCGCCAAGCGCAAGCAGATCGTGTACGACATCCAGGTCTACCTCGCCGAGCACGCCTTGTTCGGGTTGAACGGCTCGACCAAGATCGTCTCGGCCTGGGACGCCCACATCCGGAACTACATGCCCAACAACGGCTACGACTTCGGCGGGCGGCTCCTGGCCGTCTGGATCGACAAGTAAGCACCCACGCACACCTACGTCCTCCGCCGCCTGCTGGTCGCCATCCCGTCGCTCCTCATCGCGTCGCTCATCGTCTTCACGCTGCCCCGCCTGATCCCCGGCGATGTGGTCCAGCTCATGCTCGAGGAGAAGGCCTACGGCAACGACCTCGAAGATTTGAGGACGAAGCTCGGGCTCAACCGCCCGGTCGTTGCGCAGTACGTCGAGTGGCTGGGGGCGATCGTCCGCGGCAACCTGGGCGAGTCGCTCTGGACCCGCCGGCTGGTCCTTTCGGAGCTCGGCCACCGCCTGCCGGTGACCGTCACCCTCGGAGTGATGGCGATCGCCGTGGCCGTCCTGATCGGCGTCCCCGTGGGCGTCCTGTCTGCCGTGCGCCAGGACAGCGTGCTCGACTTCGTCGCCCGGAGCGCGGCCATCCTGGGCCTGTCCATCCCGGGCTTCGTCAAGGCCATCGTCGTGATCCTGCTCCCGGCGATCTGGTGGGGCTGGACCCCGCTCGCCCGATTCGTCGAGTTCTCAAAGGACCCCGCCGGGTACGCGATCCAGTTCGTCGTGCCCGCCATCATCCTCGGCATCGGCTCGGCCGCGTCCATCATGCGCCTCACGCGGGCGATGCTCCTCGAAGTCCTGCGGCAGGACTACGTGCGCACGGCGTGGGCGAAGGGCCTCCGCGAGCGCGGGGTCGTGCTCAAGCACGCCCTGAAGAACGCCGTCATCCCCGTCGTGACCGTTCTCGGCCTCCAGGTCGCGTCCATCGCCGGCGGCGCCGTGATCATCGAGTGGATTTTCGGTCTCCCCGGTATGGGCCAGTTCCTCGTCGACGCGATCGTCCAGCGCGACTACCCGGTGATCCAGGGCATCAATCTCCTCATCGTCGTGATCATCGTGCTCACGAATCTGAGCGTGGACCTCCTGTACGCGGTGCTCGACCCACGGATCCGCTACCAGTAAATGGCCCGGCGTCTCCCGCGCGCCGCCGCGCTCACGCTACGCTTTGCTCGAGAGAAGCCGCTCGGGACGATCGGGGGGGTGATCATCCTGGGGTTGCTGGTGATGGCGGTCTTCGCCGACCGAATCGCGCCGTACGCGTATGACGAGTCGATCGCCCGGATGAAGCCGCCGAGCGCTCGATTCTGGATGGGGACGGACAACCTCGGACGGGACATCTGGAGTCGCGTGGTCTATGGCGCGCGGATCTCGGTGACGGTCGGCTTCGCCACGGTCGCGCTGGCGACGCTCATCGCCACCGCGATCGGCATCTCGAGCGCCTACGTCGGCGGCGCCTACGACATCGTCGTCCAGCGCGTCGTCGACGCCTGGATGTCGTTCCCGGGGCTGGTGATCGTCCTGTCGCTGATGGCGGCGCTCGGCCCCGGGTTGCTCAACCTGATCCTCGCGCTCTCGGTCCTCGGCGCCGCGGGCGCCTCGCGCGTCATCCGGGGCTCGACGCTCTCGCTGATGCAGAACCCCTACATCGAGGCCGCGCGCGCGATCGGCGCCGGCCACGCGCGCGTGATCCTCTGCTACGTGCTGCCGAACGTCATGGCGACGATCCTCATCCTCGCGACCATCGGGCTCGGTACGGTGATCCTCGCCGAGGCGGGGCTGTCGTTCCTCGGTTTCGGGATCCCGCCGCCATACCCGTCCTGGGGCGGGATGCTGTCGGGCTCCGGGCGCACGTTCATGTACTACGCGCCGTGGATGGCGCTCTTCCCCGGCGTCGCCATCTCGCTCGCCGTCTTCGGCTTCAACATGCTGGGCGACGCGCTCCGCGACGTCCTCGACCCGCGCCTGCGCGGGGCCGGCAGCGTTCTACGCGCCTAGCTCATCGGAGGGGCCCGTCGACGCGCGGCGTGGCTCGCTCGACGAGGCGGAAGAGGGCGAGCCCGGGCGCCGTCAAGGCCATCACGAGCGCGGCGAAAAGGATGGGCGCAGCCGGGCTGCTGCAGAGGTCGCGAGCGGCGCCGGCGACGGGCTGCGTGACCGCCATCGCGGCATAGAACACCGTGTAGTACACGCCGAGCGCGGTCGCCAGACGCTCGGGCGCCACCGCCTTGGGCAGAAGCGCCATCACCGCGCCCGGCGGCGCGCCGATCGCGAGGCCAAGCAATGCCCACGCCAGCACCGGCTGCGTGAGGACGGGCAGCAGCATCGTGACGAGCGCGGCTCCGAGGCTACCGACGACGATGAGCAGGTTCGGCCGACCGAGCCGATCGGTGAGGAGCCCGCCGAGAGGCACCGAGAGGATCGTCACCCAGATGGCCAGGCTCACGACGAAGCCGGCGTCCCCGAGTGAGAGGCCACGGGCCATGAGCATCCCCGGGCCGAACGCGATCACGGCGACGAGGCTCGCGTTGAAGCAGCCCCAGGCGAAGCCCGCGCTCACCGCGAGCGCGACCTCCCGCGACGGGAGGCGCGCGCGCCGCGCCGAGGGCGGGTGCCCTCCGTCCGGGGCCGGCGGCGGATCGCGGTAGGCGAAGGCGATCAGCACGAGCCCGAGGGCGGCGGCGAGCGCTGTCGCTGCGATCGCCATCCGCCAGGACGAGGCGGTGGCGAGGCCTCCGAGCGTCGCGGCCGCGAGGCCGAGGCCAACGGGCCAGCTCGTGAGCATGACGGCCATCGCGGTCGACATCTCGCGCCCGGCGAACCAATCCGCGACCATCTTGGCGAGCAGGATGTTCATGAGCACGGCGCCGACGCCGCTCACGAGCCGCCCGGCGGCGGCGACGGCGAAGCCGTGGCTGGCGGCCGTGACGAGGCCGCCCACGACCATGAGCGCGAGGCTTCCCACCACCGTTCGGCGCTCACCCACGCGCTGGCCGAGCATCCCGCCTGGCAGCGCGAAGAAGGCGCCCGGAAGCATGTAGAGGCCGATGAGCGAGCCGAGCTGCGTCCAGGTGAGCCCGAGCTCGGGGACGAGGAGCGGCCCCACGGAGGCGACGGACTGGAACTGATAGCCCATCGACAGGCGCGTGACGAACACGATCGTCAGCGCCACCCAGCGGTTGGCCATGCGCCGTGGATGAGAGCGCCCGTGTCAGGCGCCGGCCGCGAGCGCCCCCAGCGCCTGATCGAATACCTCGAGCGTCGCGTTGACGTCCTCGTCCGTGTGGGCGAGCGAGACGTAGATCTTGTTGACCGCTTTCACCACGCCCCGGCGCAGGAGCTCCGCGTTGAACCGTTTGATCCGTTCGCGGTCGGCCGTGAGCGTCGCGCGGTAGTCCACGATCGGGCGATCGGTGAAGAAGATGTCGAAGACGGGCGGCTCCCCGCTCACCTGCGCGGCGAGCCCGTGCTTCCGCACGGCGGCGGCGAGCCCGTCGCGGAGTCGCGTACCCGTTCGGAACAGCCGCTCGTACGCGCCGGGCTTGCGGAGCTCGGCCAGCGTCGCGAGCCCCGCGGCGGCCGCGATCGCGTTGCCGTTGAACGTCCCGGCCTGCCAGACGTACTCCGGCGTCCCCTCGAGGGCGGCGTCGAAGTGACGCATGAGCGCCTTGGGCCCCGCCACGCACGCGAGCGGGAAGCCGCCCGCCATCACCTTGCCGTAGGCCGCGAGGTCGGGCACCACGCCGTAATACTCCTGCGCGCCGCCGTACGCGAAACGGAATCCGGTGACGATCTCGTCGAAGACCAGCGGGACGTCGTAGCGCCGCGTCGCGGCGCGCAGGCCCGGAAGGAAGCCGGCCGCCGGGACGATCGTCCGCTGATAGGGCTCGACGATGACCGCGGCGAGCTCGGCGTGATGCGCGGCGATCAGCGCCTCGGCCGTCGCCAGGTCGTTGTACGGCGCGACGAGCACCTCGCCCTGGATCGCGTGGGGGATGCCGGCCGAGTCGGCCATCGGCGCCGGGAACGCCTTCGGCGACCGCGGCGCGACGCTCATCATCCCGTAGTCGTGGGTGCCGTGGAAGCCGCCCTCGAATTTCAGGATCTTGTCGCGCGCTCGGAAGGCCCGTGCCACGCGGAGCGCGAAGAACGTCGCCTCCGTCCCGCTGGAGGTGTACCGCACCTGCTCCGCGCACGGGACCGCTCGCACCAGCTCCTCAGCCAGCTCGATCGCGGGCTCGTTGAGGAGCATGTACGAGGTACCGCGCCCGACCTGGCGAAGGACCGCCTCGACGACGGCGGGATGAGCGTGGCCCAGGACCATCGGGCCAGAGCCCAGGAGGTAGTCGAGATAGCGCCGGCCGTTCGTGTCCCAGAGGTACGCGCCGCGGCCCTCCTTGACGACGAACTCGAGGCCCGGGCCGCTCCGGTGATTGCCGAGCACGCCGCCCGGGAGCACGCGCGCGGCGCGTTTCAACAGCTCGTTTTGGTCAGTCATCGTGCGGCGATGATACCGGAGAACCCCCGCCGGTCAAGAGAACTCCGGCGCCCGCGAACGCGCCGCGCTTGAGAAGCTGGAGGGCCCGGTTGGCCTCCTCCAGCGGGAACGTCGTCGTCTCGGGGCGAATCGGAATCCGCGCCGCCTCGGCGAGTAACCCCTCGCCGTCGGCGCGCGTGTTTGCGGTGACGCTCCGGATCGACCGCTCGTAGAAGAGATCGCGCGCGTACTCGAGGGCCGGCAGCGGCGTCATGTAGATTCCCGCGAGCGCCAGCGTTCCGCCCCGCGCGAGGTTCCGGAGCGCGTGCGGCACGAGATCGCCGTTCGGGGCGAAGATGATGGTCCCGTCCGTCTTCACCGGCATCGGCTCGCGCGTGTCGCCGACCCAGGTCGCGCCGAGCCGGCGGGCGAGCTCGCGATGGGACGCCTCGCGTGTACAGACGAATACCTCGCACGCCCGCGCGCGAGCCACCTGCAGGGTGACGTGGGCCGAGGCGCCGAAGCCGTAGATGCCGAGCTTGCCGCCGGGAGGCACCTCGCTTCGCGTGAGCGCGCGGTAGCCGATGATGCCCGCGCAGAGGAGCGGCGCCGCCTCCGCGTCGGTGAAAATCGCCGGGATCCGGTAGGCAAACGCCTCGGGCACGACCGCGTAGTCGGCGAAGCCGCCGTCCGCGTGGTAGCCGGTGAACTCGGCCCGCTCGCAGAGGTTCTCGCGGCCCGACGCGCAGTACGCGCAGGCGCCGCACGCGCGGCGCAGCCACGCGATCCCGACGCGCGCGCCCGTCTCGAAGCGCGCCGTCCCGGCCCCTCGCCGCTCGACGAGACCCACGACCTGATGGCCGGGGACGATCGGCACCCGCACGAACGGCAGCTCGCCTTCGACGATGTGAAGATCGGTGCGGCAGACGCCGCACGCGGTGACCCGGACGAGGATCTCGCCGGGGCCCGGCTCCGGGGTCGGGCGGTGCTCGAGGCGGAGGGGCGCGCCCTCGATCGGGAGCTGGGCCGCGAGCGCCAGCGCGCGCACGACGCGGTCACTCGCCAGCGCGGGCGAGCAGCTTCTGGGCGCGCGCGAGGTGCGGGGCGTCCACCATGCGGCCCCTGAAGGTGAACGCGTACACGCCGCGCCGGGCGTGCTCCTCGAAGGCGGCGACCAGCGTCCGCGCCTCCTCGAGCGCCTCCTTCGCCGGTGTGAAGACGTCGTTGATGACCGGGATCTGGTTCGGGTGGATCGAGATCTTCCCGGTGAACCCCATGGCGACCGCGTCCGCGCACTCGTGGCGGAGCCCCACGAGGTCGGCGACGTCGGTGTAGACCGTGTCGATCGCGTCGACGCCCGCGGCGGCCGCGGCGACGGCGCACATGACGCGCGCGTAGCGCGGGATGTCGAGATAGCGCCCCTCGGCGTCGCGCACGCGCGGGAGGCCCATCGCCGCGCTCAGGTCCTCGACGCCCCAGGAGATCGCGACGACGCGCGGGGAGGCCGACGCGACCTCGCGGATGTTCAGGAGCCCCTCCGGAGTCTCCGTCGCGATCAGCGTGAGGCGGGTCGTCCCGTTGGCGATCCCGTGGCGCTGCTCGAGCCGATCGAGCGCCCCCGCGACCTCGCGCACGTCGCCGGCGTGTCGCGGCTTCGGCACGACGTAGCCGTCGGGGCGCGCGGCGATCGTCTCCTCGAGATCCGCCCGCCCGAGCGGGCCCCAGATCGGGTTCATCCGCACCCACCGTTCGCGCCCGCCGAACTCGCGATGGTGGAGCCAGTCCCGCACCAGGGGGCGCGTCGCGGCCTTCCGGTCGGGCGGCACCGCATCCTCGAGATCGAGGATCAGCCCATCGGCGGGCAGCGCGAGCGCCTTCACGAGCATCTTCTCGTTGCCGCCCGGCACGAAGTGGAGCGACCGCCGCCGCCGGCCCATCAGGTACCCCGCTTGCGCATCATCGCGTTCCGGCGCGCCACCATGACGACGTCGCCGTGCTGGTTCTTCGCCCGGTGCTCGAAGGTGACGATGCCCCACTGCGGGCGCGACCGCGACTCACGCTTGTCCACGACCTCGGTCTCCGCGTAGATCGTGTCGCCGTGGAAGACGGGCTTCGGGAATTCGACCTTGTCGAAGCCGAGGTTCCCGACCGTCGTCCCGAGCGTCGTCTCGCCGACCGAGAGCCCCACCGTGATCCCGAGCGTGAGCAGACTGTTGACGAGCGGCTTGCCGAACTCCGCCTTCGACGCGGCATGGAAGTCGAGGTGAAGCGGCTGCGGATTCATCGTGAGGCAGGTGAAGAAGACGTTGTCGGCCTCGGTGATCGTCCGCCCCGGCTGGTGACGGAACGTCTGCCCGACCTCGAGCTCCTCGAAGACCTTGCCCGCCATCTCAGACGATGCGCCGCATAGCGGACCTCCCGGCGCGATGGTATAACATCCGCCACGACGATGGAATCCGCCCACCCAGGAGGAGCCCGATGATCTACGAGTACCGCGCCTACTACGTGATGCCCGGACGGATGGCCGACATCCAGAAGCGCTTCGCCGAGATCACGCTGAACCTGTTCAAGAAGCACGGGATCAGGGTCGTCGGCTTCTGGGAGACCGTGATCGGGGAGTCGAACGAGCTCGTCTACATCTGCGCCTACGACGATCTGGCGCACCGCGCGCGGGCGTGGTCGGCCTTCATGGCGGACCCGGAATGGCAGGCGGCGAGGAAGGCGACGGAGGCGAACGGGCCGCTCGTGGAGCGGGTCGTCAACAAGATCTGGAGGCCGACCGCCTTTTCGCCGCTCCAGTAGGAGTTCCATGACCCACGACATTGCGATCGTCGGTGGCGGCATCGTCGGCCTCGCCACGGCGCTGGCGCTCCGCGAGCGCCTCCCCGGGGCGCGCCTCGTGATCCTCGAGAAGGAGCCGCGTCTGGGCTCGCACCAGACCGGCCACAACTCGGGCGTCATCCACTCGGGCATCTACTACAAGCCCGGCTCGCACAAGGCCAAGCTCTGCGTCGAGGGCAAGAATCTCTTGTACCAGTTCGTCGAAAAGCACGGGATCCGCGTGGAGCGCTGCGGCAAGGTCATCGTCGCGACCTCGGAGGCGGAGCTCCCGCGCCTCATCACGCTCTACGAGCGCGGGATCGCCAACGGCGTGCCCGTCGAGCTGCTGGAGCCCGCGCGCCTGCGAGACTTCGAGCCGCACGCCAAGGCGCTCCGCGCGATTCACTCGCCGTCCACGGGGATCGTCGACTACGGCGAGGTCGTGGACGCCATGGCGCGTGAGCTCCGGGCCGCGGGCGTCGCGATCGAGACGGACGCCCGCGTCACGGCGATCACGCGGACCGGCGACGGTCTGGAGCTCGCCGGCCGCCGCCTCGCCGTGCGGGCGCGGCGGCTCGTCAACTGCGCGGGACTCTACTCCGACCACGTCGCGCGCCTCGCGGGTGCCCGCCCCGACGTGAGGATCGTCCCCTTCCGGGGCGAGTACTACATGCTCCGGCCCGACCGCCGGGCGCTCGTGCGCGGCTTGATCTATCCGGTCCCCGATCCCGAGTTCCCGTTCCTCGGCGTCCATCTCACGCGGACGGTGCACGGCGACGTCGAGGCGGGGCCGAACGCCGTGCTGGCCTTCGCCCGCGAGGGCTACCGGCTCGGCCGCGTGAGCCCGCGCGAGCTCGCCGGGACGCTCGCGTATCGGGGGTTCTGGCGCATGGCGCGCCGCTACTGGCGCACCGGAACGTACGAGATGTACCGCTCGCTGAGCCGCGCGGCGTTCGCCCGGGCGCTCCAGCGGCTCGTCCCCGAGCTCACCTCCGCCGACCTGACACGGGGCGGCGCGGGCGTCCGCGCGCAGGCCGTGAGCCCCGACGGCTCGCTGGTGGACGACTTCCGCATCGTCACCGGGCCCGACGCGATCCACGTCCTCAACGCGCCCTCGCCGGGGGCGACGGCCTCGCTCGCGATCGGCCGCCACATCGCCGCGCTGGCGACGGAGACGTTTCGCCGCGTGTAGTCAAAAATCCCTCTATTGACAGGGGTTTGCATATCAGTTAGAGTAACGGCCCAATGATTACTGTTCCGGCACGACGTGTAAAGCAGTTCGGGGTGGAGTTCTATCAGGCCGGCCTTTCGGCCAAGGACATCGACCGGCTCGTGAAGTTCGAGGTGCTCGGCTACTCGGGCGGCCCGCAGGAAGAAGCGCCGAAGAAGAGCCGCTCGAGCGCGCGCTCTCGGGTGAACTGGGACATGCTGGAGAAGCGGATCGGCGAGAGCGAGACCGCCTACCAGCGGCCGGTCATTCGGCGGAAGATCGACGAGCTCGTCATGTACTACCGGGAGTGCAAGGACGCCGGGACGCTGCCCGCGATCCCCGGCGCCGTCATCATCACCTCCGAGAAGCGGTTCACCTTCACCCCGGTCGCGGGTCACCACGATCTCGGGCTCCTGCAGATCCCCGAGGAGCACGGCGTGCTGCGCGTGCTCGACGGTCAGCACCGTCTCTTGGCACTCCACGCGCTCAGCCAGGCGGGCGAGACCATCTCCATCGAGGTGCCGGCCGTCCTCTTCGACTCGCTCGACGCGCGCCAGATCGTCGAGCTGTTCGTGACGATCAACGCCAAGCACACGCGCCTGAACCCGTCGCACATCGTCAGCCTCGCGGGCCGCAAGCTCTACCCGGACCCGAACCAGGCCCTCGCGCACGACGTGATCCGCTCGCTCAACGAGGACGACACTTCGCCGCTCCACGGCGAGATCAAGATGCTCGGCACCGGGCGCGGGCGCGTGAGCCAGGCGCCCCTCGCCGAGGAGATCGTGGATTTTCTCGACGCCGTCGAGAAGCTCGGCGGCGGCGGCAAGATCCAGGAGATCCGCAAGGGCGCGAAGCGATTCTTCCTGAACTACGTCAAGGCGCTCTCGACCACGTTCCCGGCCGCGTGGGCCGGCCGGAAGTACTCGATCAAGACGGGCGCGGCGCTCCGGGCGTTCATCCGCGCCGCGCCCGACGTCATGGCCCGCGCACGCGAGCTCCGGCGGGACCCGTTCGACCTCAACGCGATCCGCGAGGCGATCAAGCCCTGGGGCGAGCGGCTCCGCGACCGGCGGTTCGAGACCGAGGGCGAGTGGAAGCTGAAGCTCGCCGGCGGCACGCGCGGGACGGTCGAGATCCTCACGCGCGAGCTGCGCGACGCGCTCCGGTAAGCTCCTGGGAGGGGGGAGCGAGGGCATGGCGAATACGGTGAGCCAGGTCACGATCACTCCGATCCATCCCTGCCTGGGCGCCCGCGTCGAGGGCGTCGATCTCGCGTCGCCGCTCGACGCGGCGACGTTCGCGCGGATCTTCGACGCGTTCCAGGAGTACTCCGTGCTCGTCTTCCCCGATGCGCGGCTCACCGACGAGCAGCAGATGACGTTCAGCCGGCGTTTCGGCCCGCTCGAGACGACGATCAACTCGATCGGCCAGGAGCGGCGGCTCCACCCGAACCTGGTCGACCTCTCGAACGTCGACCCCCGGCGGGAGCGCGGGCTGATGGGCTGGGACGACCGCCGCATGCTCTACCAGTCCGGCAATCAGCTCTGGCACACCGACAGCTCGTTCAAGCCGGTGCCGGCGCTCGCGTCGTTGCTCTCGGGCCGCGAGGTTCCGCCCGTTGGCGGCGAGACCGAGTTCACGAGCATGCGCGACGCCTACGCGACGCTGCCCGAGGCGACGACGCGGACGCTCGAGGGCAAGGTGACCGTCCACAGCATCCTCTACTCGCGGTCCACCATCGCTCCAGGGCTCTTCGACCCCGAGCAGGAACGCGAGCAACCGCCCGTGCGTCAGGCGCTCGTGCGCGCCAACCCTGTGAACGGCCAGAAGTCGATCTACATCGGCTCGCACGCGTGGTACGTCGAGGGCATGGATTACGACGAATCCCGCCGCTTGCTCGACGAGCTCCTCGCCCACACGACGCGCTCCGAGCGCGTCTATGCGCACCGGTGGCGCCAGTGGGATCTCGTGATGTGGGACAACCGCTGCGTGCTGCACCGCGGCCGGCTGTGGGACGCCGCGCTCCACAGGCGCGTCATGCGGCGCACGACCGTGGCCGGCGAGGGCCCGACGGCGGATCCGCCGTTCGCCAGGCGCACCACGGTGTGGGATGGCATCATCCCCGAAGGCGTCGGCGTCTAAGGAGACGCGCTCCCGGCTAGACGGCGCCGTCTTTCCGGAGCCCCGCGATCTCCTCGGCCGTGTAGCCCAGCTCGCGCAGGATCTCGTCGGTGTGCTCCCCGTGCTGGGGCGCGGGGCGGCGGACCGCGCCTGGCGTGCGGGAGAGCGCCGCCGGGAGCCCCTGGACCCGGATCTCGCCGCGCGTGGCGTGGCGCACGGGCTGGGCGAGGCCCAGGTGACGGACCTGCTCGTTTTCGAACACCTGCCGCACGTTCAGGATCGGCCCCGACGGCACGCCTGCCTTGTTGAGGATCTCGATCCACTGGGCGCTCGATTTCTTCACGAGCACACCGTCGAGCTCGGCGTTCATCTCCTTGCGGTTCTTCGAGCGGTCGGCCAGCGTCTTGAACCGTGGGTCGTCGATCAGCTCGGGCGCGCCGATCGCCGTGCAGAGTCGCCGGTACATGGTCTGTCCGGAGGCGGCGATGTTGATGTGACCGTCGGCAGTCGTGAAGACGCCGGTGGGGATGCCGGTCGGATGATCGTTGCCCGCCTGGGGCGGGATCTCGCCGTCGATCAGCCAGCGCGCCGCCTGGAAATCGAGCATCGTCACCATCGCCTGCAGGAGCGAGGTGTGCACCCACTGGCCTCGACCCGAGCGCTCGCGCTCGAGCAGCGCCACCAGGATGCCCTGGGCCAGGTAGAGGCCGGCAGTGAGGTCCGCCACGGGGATTCCGACGCGGACCGGCCCCTGGCCGGGCAAGCCGGTGATGGACATCAAGCCACCCATCCCCTGGGCGATCTGATCGTAGCCGGGCCGGTCTCGATACGGGCCCGTCTGGCCGAAGCCGGAGATCGACCCGTAGACCAGGCGCGGATTGATGCGCGAGACCGCTTCGTAGTCGATCTGGAGCCGCGTCTTGACGTCGGGTCGGAAGTTCTCCACGAGCACGTCGGCGCGCGCGACGAGGCGCTTGAGGACCTCGATCCCGCGCGGGTGCTTGAGGTCGAGCGTCATCGCGCGCTTGTTCCGCTGCAGATTCAGGAAGTCGAAGCCGAGCGACGTGGAGTCGCCCTCGATCTCCTCGCGCGCTTCCACCTTGATGACGTTGGCCCCCATGTCGGCGAGCTGGCGCACCGCGGTCGGCCCCGAGCGCGCGCGCGTGAGGTCGACGACCGTGATGTGCTCGAGTGGCAGTGGCATCAGCGCGTCCCGGCAGGAAGAATGGCGGAACCCGTCTGCGACGCGGGATTCCGCCGCGCCCACTTCCCGGCGTCGACGGCCGTGAGGAAGTCGAGCACGGCGTGGTTGAAGGCCTCGGGCTCCTCCAGGTTGATCGTGTGGCCCGATTTCGGGATGACGACCAGCCCCGCGGTCGGGATCGTGCGCTTCATGAAGATCGCCGGCTCGAGACACGGGTCGTCCTCGTCCCCGGTCATGATCAGCGTCGGCACCTCGAGCTTCTCGAGCCGCGGGCCGAGGTCGAAGATCGCGGGCCGCGTCTTCTGCACGCCGCGCAGGGTGAGCGCGTGGCCCCGGGCCGACCCTTTCACGAGCTGGGCGTGGAACTCACGCCAGCCGGTCGGATCCTTGTCCATGAACTGGACGCGCGTCGGCCCCTTGGCGTAGAGGTCGGCCGTCGCCACCATGCCGTCCTCCTCGAAGCGTCGCGCCGTCAGCTCCGCGTCCGCGTGGAACTTCGCGCGGTCGCCGGGCACGCTGCCGTAGCCCGCGCCCGCGACGACGAGCGAGCGCGCGCGCTCCGGGTAGCGCAGGCCGAAGTGCAGCGTGGCGTAGCCGCCCATCGAGAGCCCGCAGACGTGGGCCTTCGGGATCTTCAGGGCGTCCAGCAGCCCGCGAATGTCGTCCACGGCCTGATCCTGCGAGTACGCCTTCGGCTCCTCCGGCACGTCCGACGGCGGGTAGCCGCGCGCGTTGAACGCGATCGTGCGATAGCGGCGCGCGAAGAAGCGAGTCTGAAGATGCCAGCTCCGGGAGTCGCCGGCGAACTCGTGGACGAAGACGAGCGGCACGCCCGCGCCCTCATCCTCGTAGAAGAGATTGATGGAGTTGACGCGCGCCGTCGCCATCAGTCCGACCAGGCGAAGTTGGCCTTGAGAATCTCGAACGTCTTTGTCCCGGCGGGCAGCTGGGCCGTCACCGTGTCGCCGACCTTTTTCCCGATCAGCGTGCGGGCCAGCGGCGCGAGGATCGAGATCCGGCCCCGGGGCGGGTCGGCTTCGTCGGAGCCGACGATCTGGTACCGGTATTCCTTGCCGCTCTCGTCCTCGAGGACCACGGCGGAGCCGAACGTGACACGGTCGCCGGAGGTGGGCGGGTCGATGACCTCGGCCGCGCCGACCTTCGTCTCGAGCTCGGCGATCCGACCCTCGATGAAGCTCTGCCTCTCGCGCGCGGCGTGGTACTCGGCGTTCTCCGAGAGGTCGCCGTGGGCGCGCGCCTCGGCGATCGCCCGCGTGATGGCGTGGCGCTCGACGCGCTTGAGGCGCTCGAGCTCCTCCTTGAGCTTTTCGTAGCCGCCACGGGTCATCGGCGTCCGCGGGACCGACATGGCCTCTACCTTACCTCAGCCCCGCCGCGCCGTGGGCTTGTAGTGCACCTCGACCTTCGCGTTCGCCCGCGCCGCATTGATCCAGGACTCCCACGCCTGGCCCTGCTTCTGCGCCAGCACCTCCTTCGTGAGCGCGTCGCGCTCACCCGCCAGCGCGCCGGGGGAGGGCGGCACGCGCTCGAGCACCTTGAGCACGTAGTAGCCCTGCTGGGCTTTCACCGGCGGGGTGACGGAGCCGAGCGGCGCCCGGAGCGCCGCCAGCATGGCGTCGCCGGGCAGCTTCTCCGCGGGCTTCGCCCGCGAGAACCGCGGCGTCTCGCCGGTGACGGCGCCCACCGTCTTCGCCGCCGCGAGGAAGTCGCCGCGCGTCGCCTCCTCGGCCAGCCGCGTCGCTCGCGCACTGGCCTGGGCCTCCGCCTTCTCGCGCCTCACCGCGAGGGCCACCCGCTCCTTGATCTCGGCGAGCGGCGGCACCCCCGCCGGGATCGTCGCCATCGCCTTCAGGAGCACGAACCCCACGGGCGTCTTCACCGGTGGCGACACGCCGCCCACCGTCAGGTTGAAGGCCGCCTCCTCGAGCGGGTTGGGCGCGCCGAAGCTGGCGAAGCCGTCCGTGCGCGCCACCGTGGACTCGGCGGCGGTGAGGCCGAGCGCCTTCGCCTCCGCCGCGAAGTCCTTCGCGGCCAGGAGCTTCGGCCGGAGCTCGCCGGCGCGCGTCGTCATCGCCTTTTCGGCCGCCTCGGCCTGGAGCTTGTCGCGGATCGGCGCCGCGACATCCTTCAGCGGCTTCTTGCCGCCCGCGCGCACGTCGAGCACTTTGACCGCGTGGAAGCCGAAGGGCGTGCGCACGGGCTCGGGCGAGATCTCGCCCTTCTTCAACGCGAAGAGGCCCTGCTCGAACTGCGGAACCATCTCACCGGGACGGACCCAGCCGAGGTCGCCGCCCTTCGGCGCGGAGCCCGGGTCCTCGGAGGTTTCCCGGGCGAGCTTGGCGAAGTCCTCGCCGGCCTTCGCGCGTCGGATGACGTCGGTGATCTTGGCCCTCGCCTTGTCCTCCCCCTCGCTGCCGCCGGTCTCGGGCACGCGCACCAGCACGTGCGCAGCGTGCGCCCGGCGCGGCTCCTCGAACTCCGGCGCGTGGTCGCGGTAGTAGCGCTCGACCTCGGCGTCCGCCACGGGCTTGAGAAAGTCCCGCTGGGCGAGCGTCACGGAGAGGATCTTGCGCCGAGCGGGCTGCCGGAACTCCTCCCCGTGCGCGCTCAGGTATTTCTGCAGCTCGTCGTCGCTCGCCGTCGCCGTGGCGATGAGCGGCCCGAGCTCGACCAGCGCCCACGCCGCGCGGGCCTCCTCACGCCGCAGGGCGAAGGCGTGCTCGACTTCCGCGGGGGTGACCTTCACCCCGCCGCGCACGGCGCGCTCGATCTTCTGGCGCGTGACCTCGCGGCGCACCTCGTCCTCGAACGCGGCGGCGGTGAGCCCGCGCCGGCGGACGAACTCCTGGTAGCGCCCGAGCACGAACCGGCCGCCTTCCTGGAAGGCGGGCACGGCCTGGATCTGCGCGTTGAGCTCCTCGTCGGTGACCTCCAGCCCCTCGGCGTGGGCGCGCTGGACGATCAGCGCCTCCTGCACCAGGTCGTTCACCGCCTGCTGGGGCAGGCCGAGCCGCTCCGCGAGCTCCGCCGAGAACCGATCGCGATACATCTGCGCGTACGCCTCCGTGTACGCCTGGTAGCGCCGCTGGTAGCGCGCGTAGGGGATCGACTCCCCGTTGACCGTGGCGACGGAGTCGCGGCCCGCGCCGTCACCGAACCCGCGCTGACCGAAGACGAAGAGCGACGCGATGAACGCGGCGACCACCAGCAGGAGACCCACCTGGAGGACCCGCCGGTACCGTCGCATGAACGTGATCATCGCCGCGCCCTACTCCTCCGGATCGAGCCGCTGCACGCGGGACCCTGGCCTGCCCTCGTCCTCGGGCACCACCCGGCGGGCCACGGTGATGAAGCCGGTGTGCGCGACCATCCGATGGAAGGGGCGGACCGACGGCCCCTCGATGTTCCACGGCCGGTAGAGCGTCTCGAAGGTCTCGATCAGCGCCCAGTGCCGCTCGCGCTGGAGCGCGTCCACGAACTGCTGCGACTGGATGATCGTCGGCACGTAGCAGAGGAAGATCCCGCCCGGTCGCAGCCGGTCGGCGACGAGCGCCGAGAGCTTCCACGGCTCCGGCAGGTCGAGCACCACGCGGTCCACCACGGGCTCCTCCGGGAGGCCGTCTTCCACCGGTCGGAGGCGCACGGTGAGGTTCGTCACCTCGCCGAGCCGCATGTGGATATTGGCCAGGGCTCGGCGGGCGAATTCCTCCCGCTGCTCGAAGGTGATGACCCGCCCTTCGGGCCCGACCGCGCGCAGGAGCGCGAGCGTGAGCGCGCCCGAGCCCGTGCCCGCCTCGAGGACGCGAGCGCCCGGGTAGATATCGGCCCAGAAGAGGATCATCGCGAGGTCTTTGGGATAGATCACCTGCGCGCCGCGCGGCATGTCGAGCACGTACTCCGCGAGCGTGGGCCGGAGGGCCACGTAGCGGAGGCCCAGCGACGAACGCACCCACGTGCCCTCGGGCTGGCCGATGATCGCCTCGTGCGCGATCCAGCCGCGGTCGGAATGGAAGGTCTCCGCCTTGCGGAGGAAGATCAGATGGCGCTTTCCGCGTTGATCGATGA
>MNCR01000007.1 GCA_001914535.1 Candidatus Rokubacteria bacterium 13_2_20CM_69_15_1 | reverse complement strand
CCGCGGGCAAGCCCGTCGCGGGCGAGGAGATCGGCCTCGCCGTGGACCAGGTGCTCCTCACCGACACGAACGGCACGATGGCCTTGCTCCAGTTCGAGGCGATGGGCTTTCCGCGCGTCACGCCGTCGTGCGTCGTCGCGTACGTCGACCACAACGTCTACCAGGTGGACTCGCGTAACTCCGACGACCACCGCTACCTCCAGACCGCCGCGCGCCGGTACGGCGCGATTTTCTCCAAGCCAGGCAACGGGATCTGCCACCAGGTGCACCTCGAGAGCTTCGCGGCGCCCGGGCAGACGCTGCTCGGCACCGACAGCCACACCCCGCTCTGCGGCGCCGCCGGCATGCTGGCGATCGGCGCGGGCGGCCTCGACGTCGCCGTGGCGATGGGCGGCGGCCCGTACGCCTTCGCGATGCCCGAGGTCGTCCGCGTGTGGCTCACGGGCGAGCTCCAGCCGTGGGTGACGGCGAAGGACGTGATCCTCGAGCTGCTCCGCCGTCTGAGCGTGCGGGGCGGCGCGGGGAAGGTCTTCGAGTACGCCGGGCCGGGCGTCGCCTCGCTCTCGCTCCCGCAGCGGATGACCATCGCCAACATGGGCGCCGAGCTCGGCCTGACGACGAGCCTCTTCCCGTCGGACGCGGTGACCCGCGACTACTTCCGTCGCCTCCACCGGAAGCACGCGTGGACGCCACAGGCGGCCGACGAGGACGCCGAGTACGACGCTCGCCTCGAGCTCGACCTTTCCGCGATCACCCCCCTCGTGGCTCTGCCGGGCTCGCCCGATCGCGTCGTGCCCGTCGAGGAGGTCGAAGGAACGAAGGTCGAGCAGGTGATGGTGGGCTCGTGCACCAACGGCTCGTGGGAGGACATGTGGGCGGTGACCCAGGTGCTCCAGGGCCGGCACGTGCACCCCGACGTCTCGTTCGTCCTGTTCCCGGGGAGCCACCGCATCCTCGAGACGATGGCGCGCGAAGGGCTGCTCGCCGACCTCCTCGCCTCCGGCGCGCTCCTCTCCGAGCCGACGTGCGGCTCGTGCGCGGGCATCGGCCACGTCCCGGCGGCCGGCACGAAGAGTCTCCGCGCCTTCAACCGCAACTTCCCGGGACGGAGCGGCGTGAAGGGCGACGAGGTCTATCTGTGCTCGTCGGTCACCGCGGCCGCCTCCGCGCTGACGGGCGCGATCACCGACCCGCGGACGGTGGGCGCGCCGGCCGCCGCCTACCTGCCCGAGAGCTTCGCCGCCTCGGGTGCAGGGCTCGTCATGCCGGACGGCCAGGGCGAGGTCATCCGCGGGCCGAACATCAAGTCAGTTCCGCTGGGTGAAGCCGTTGCCGAGACGCTCGAAGCTCCCGTGCTGCTGAAGCTCGGCGACAAGGTCTCGACCGACGACATTTCCCCTGCCGGCGCCGCGATCCTCGTCTTCCGCTCCAACATCCCGGCGATCGCGGAGTTCTGCTTCAAATACCTCGACCCGGAGTTCGTCCCGCGCGCGAAGGCGGCCGGGCGCGGGATCCTCGTCGCGGGCGAGCACTACGGTCAGGGCTCCTCGCGCGAGGTCGCGGCGATCGGCCCGATGTATCTCGGCGTGCGGGTGGTGCTCGCCAGGTCGTTCGCGCGGATCCACCGGGCGAACCTGATCAACTGGGGCATCGTGCCGCTGACGCTCGACGACCCCGCGTCGTACGAGGCGATCGAGGCGGGCGGCCGGTTGCGCCTCGACGGCCTGCGCGCCGCGCTCGCTGCGGGCGAGCGCGTGCCCGTCCTCGACACGCGCACGGGCCGGCGCTTCTCGGCCTCATGCGTGCTGACGGCGCGAGAGCGCGACATTCTCCTCGCGGGCGGCCTCCTGGCGCACACGCGAGCACGCGCGTGACCCAGAAACGGATCCGCGCCGTGTTCATGCGCGGCGGGACCAGCCGCGCGCTCTTCTTCCACGCGACCGACCTGCCGGGCGCCGGTCCCGACCGCGACCGGATTCTTCTCACGGCGCTCGGGAGTCCCGACCCGTACGGCCGCCAGCTCGACGGGCTCGGCGGCGGCATCTCCTCGCTCTCCAAGGCGTGCATCATCGGCCCGCCGTCGCACCCGGGCGCCGACGTGGACTACACCTTCGCCCAGGTCGACGTGAAGAACCCGGTCGTGGATTACCAGGGTAACTGCGGCAACTGCTCCTCGGCCGTCGGGCCCTTCGCCATCGACGAGCGCCTGGTGCCCGGGGTCGCGGGCGAGACGCGCGTGCGCATCCACAACACCAACACGCGGAAGCTCATCGTCGCGCACGTCCCCGTGAAGGACGGCGAGGCCGCGGTGGAGGGCGATTTCGAGCTCGCGGGCGTCCCGGGGCGTGGCGCCCGGATCGCGCTCGACTTCCTCGACCCGGGCGGCGCGGGGACCGGGCGCCTGCTGCCGACGGGGAGGCCGCGCGATCTGGTGGACGGCGTCGAGGCTTCGCTCGTGGACGCGACCAACCCGGTCGTCTTCGTGCGCGCCAAGGATCTCGGCCTCGCAGGCACGGAGACTCCGCAGGCCGTCGACGCCGATCGCTCGTTGTCGGCCCGCCTCGAGGCGATCCGCGCGGAGGCGGCGCGGCGGATGGGGATCCCGGGGAGCTCTGCCGTGCCGAAGATCGCCATCGTCGCGCCGCCGACCGATTTCACCGCGCTCGACGGGGCGCGCTACCCCCTCGACCAGGTCGACCTCGTCGCGCGCGTGATCTCGATGGGCAACTGCCACCGCGCGTTCGCGCTCACCGCGGCGATGTGTCTCGCCGTCGCCGCGCGCCTGGATGGGACTCTCGTTCATGAGTGCGCGACCGGAGCCACGCGTGCCTCCGGCAGGTCACCCGCGGGTCCACTCAGGCTCGGCCATCCGTCGGGGGTCCTGCCCATCGATGCCGCGGTGCGCGTCCGCGACGGGGCGCCCTGGGCCGAGCGCGTCACCGTCTACCGGACGGCGCGCCGCCTCATGGAGGGCTTCCTCCGCATCCCGTGAGCCGGTTGTACCTCACGACGGACAAGGACGAGATCGCGCGGCGGCGGGGGCTGATCCCCAAGGGACTGGTCGTCGAGGCGTGGGCCGACCTCGTCGAGCCTGGCGCGGTCTGGCTCGGCGAGGAGTCGAAGGCGCTTCTCGACGGCGCCGGGACGCCGCTACCCGTCAGGCTCTCGCTGCCCGCCGACTCCGTGGCCGTGTACTACGGTCCGCATCTCCGCGACATCGAGTCGCTCCCGCGCGAGGAGTCGCTCCGCGCGCGGGTCGTCTCCGCGCGCGGGGTTGCCGCGGCGTGGATCACGCTCGACCGCTTCGGCCAGGCGAACGTCTTCGAGCCAGCATCACATGCCGACCCGGTCTTCAACCTCCGGCGGGTCGGCGGCGGCAAAGGCCATCTCTGGCGTCTGTTCCGGACGAAGGAGGAGGCGACCGTGTACATGGCCGAGGCCTACGGCCGGGAGTCGGAGGGCGCCACGTGGGCGAGGGCCCTGGCCGTCGAGAGCTTCGAAGACCTCGTGAAGCGCCACGCGCTGCGGGATCAGACTCCTTGACCACGGCGCTCCACACCCGGCCCACGCAGGACCGGATGGATCGGTTCTACCGGCTCGTCCGCGCGACCGCTCGCTTCTGGCTCTGGTTCTTCTTCAAGTCGGTGGACCCACGCCATCCCGAGCGGGTGCCCGACGCCGGCCCGGTGCTCCTCTGCATCAACCACCCGAACAACTTGATCGACTCGCTGCTGGTCGGCGCCACCGTGCGGCGGAAGGTCCACTACCTCGCCACCGCCGCGCTCTTCCGTCACCCGCTCGTCGCGCGGTTCCTCGGGGCCTGCGGGGCGATCCCCGTCTATCGCAAAGGGGACGACCCACGAACGCTGGACACGCACGTCGACACGTTCGCGGCGTGCGCCGCGGCGCTCGCCGAGGGGCGCCTGGTCGCGATCTACCCCGAGGGGACGACGCACGCAGAAACGCGCGTCCAGCGCATCAAGACGGGCGCGGCACGCATCGCGCTCGCCCACGAAACCGAGCGACCCGGCGAGCTCGGCGTGGTCCCCGTGGGGCTCAGCTTCGAGGCGCGCAAGTCGTTCCGGGGACGCGTGCTCGTGTCGTTCGGCCCACCCGTGCCGGTCACGCCGTACCTCGACGCGTACCGCCGGGACCCGGCGAAGGCCGTCGAGGCGCTCACGACCGCGATCCAGTGGGCGATGGAGGCCGAAGTGGTGCACGTCGAGCGGATCGACACGACCGAGCTCGTGCGGGCCGTCGAGGAGCTCTACCGCGGGGATCTCGCGCGTGAGCTCGCGGAAGAGCGCGGGCTCGGCTCCGAGCAGATCGACCCGATCCGCCTCTCGCGGGCCATCGTGGACGCCGTCAACCACTTCAGGGCGCGCGATCCGGAGCGTGTCGAGCGGCTCTGGCACGGGATCCAGGGCTACCGCGCCCTGCTCGCGCTCTACCGCATCAAGGACGAGGCGGTGCGCGCACGACCCGAGCCGCCGCGTCCCCGCCAGCGCCTCCGGCGCGGCTGGGAGGCGCTCGTCGGCTTTCCCCTCTTCGCCTACGGCGCCTGCGTGAATCTCCTCCCCTACTGGATCCCGCGCTGGACGGCGCGCCGGATGGCGCGGAAAGAGACGGATTACGCGACGTGGCGGTTCCTCGCCTCGGTGGTCGCGTATCCGCTCTTCTGGGGGATCGAGATCTGGCTGGTCGCCCGGCTTCTCGGCGCGGCGTGGGCGCTGGCCTTCGCGGTGTCGCTCCCGCTCTCGGGCGTCGTCGCCTACCGGTACTGGGTCGGGGCGGGCCGCTTCACGAGCCGCCTCCGTTTCACCGTCCTCGCGCTCACGCGCGAGCACGCCGCCCGACGCCTCACGACCGAGCGGCAGGCGATCATCGCCGAGCTCGAGCGCGCCAAGGCCGAGTACCTGGCCGACACGAAGGGGAGCTCCTTTTGATCGAGCTCGACACGACCGACCGCGTCGCCTGGCTCCGCCTCAACCGCCCCGCGGCGCTCAACGCGCTCGACCGCGCCCTGACGGGCGCGCTCGAGGAGGCGCTGACACGAGTGGCCGCCATGGACGACGTCGCCGTCCTGGTCGTCGCTGGCCGCGGCCGGGCCTTCTGCGCCGGCAACGACATCGCCGAGATGGTGACGCTCAGCGGGGACGAGGCCGAGGCCCTGGCGACCCGGCAGGCGGCGCTCCTCGACCGCTTCGCCGGGCTGCCACAAGTTTCGATCGCCGCGATCGACGGGTGGGCGCTCGGCGGCGGCCTCATGCTCGCGGTCGCGCAGGACCTCCGTGTGGCCTCCGACCGGGCGCGCTTTGGCCTCCCCGAGGTCACGCTTGGCTTCAACCCCGCCTACGGCATCGCGCGGTTGCTCGACGTCGTCGCGGGCGGCTGGGCGCGCGAGCTCCTGCTGACCGGCCGGACGATCCGTGCGAGCGAGGCGCTCCACATGGGGCTGGTCAACCGCGTCGTCGCCTCGGCCACGCTCGAGGCGAGCGTGGCCGCGCTCGCGGCCGACATCGCGCGCGCGCCGCGCGCCGGCCTCGCGGCGACGAAGGAGATCGTGGCGGCGATCCGGAGGGGCGAGCGGGGGCGCGGCCCCGAGGCGTACGGCGCCGCGCTCCGCACGAGCCCGGACGCGCGCGCGCGGATCCGCGCTTTCGTCGAGCGGAAGACGCGCCGTTGAGGCGAGCGCGCCGCCGCCGGGCGCCGCTACGCCTTCGTCCGATGCATGTCCGCGTCCGCCTCGCGCAGCAGCTCGTCGAACGTCTCCGGAGGCGACTGGCTGTGGGCAACGCCGACGTTGCAGCGGATATGGTCCACCGGCAGACCGCGCTTGGCCGCCAGCGCCGCGACCTTGTCGCGCACGCGGGCCACGATGAGGTCGGCCGAGGTGGGCGCCGCGTCGGGGAGGAAGACCGCGAATTCGTCGCTCCCGTGGCGGGCGACGAGGTCCGTGGTGCGCGTGGCCTCGATCAACGCGTCGGCCACGGCGCGCAGGACGTCGTCACCGACGCCGTAGCCGAAGCGGTCGTTGATCGCCCTCAGCTGGACCACGTCGAGGACGAGCATCAGCGCGCCGGTGCCGCGCCGGCGGGCCACGGCCGCAAGGCGCCGGTACTGGTCGTGGAAGGCGCGACGGCTCGTGAGCCCCGTCACCGGATCGGGCGCGTACCGCGAGAGCTGCCGGTCGGCCTCGTCCAGCCGCCCGGCGACCATCCGCAGCAGGGCGAGCGCGAGCCCCACCGAGGTCTGGAGCGCGCGCCCGAAGTCGTCCGCGTCGAGCACGAGACAGTGCGTCCGCTCGACCGCCACGACGGTGGCCGACCGCGGCTGGTGGCGGATGGCGGTGAGCTCGCCCAGGATCTCACCCTGGCCGAGCTCGCCGAGGATCACCTCCGCGGGACTGCCGTGAGCGACCTCGAGCACGCGCGCGCGACCAGCGAGGATCACGAAGAGGCGGTCCGACGCATCGCCCTCCTGGATGATCGAGCGCCCCGCCGGGAAGACCTCCTCGGACGCGTGTGCGAGCAACGACTCGCGCTGCTCATTCGTGAGCGCGGCGAAGAGCGGCACCGACGCGAGGAGGGCCGCGCAGCGCTCCCGGCCGCCCTGGCGCTCGATGCCTTCGACCGGGCGCGCCCGCGTCCCGCGTGGGCCGTCGGCCGTCAGCGTGCGCGAGAGCCACGCGCGGACCCGCGCCCGTAGCATCGGCGGACTGAAGGGCCGGGCGAGGTAATCGGTGGACGACGCTTCGCCCCAGCCGACAGCGTCGGCCGGGGCCGAGCCGTCGGCGAGCACGACGACGGGGAAGTTCGCCCGTCCCAGGCGCGCCCGCAGCGTGTCGAGGGCGCCCGCGCCCTCGCTGTCGAGCAACTCCCGGTCGATGATCGCCAGGTCCGGCAGGAGTTCGGACCCCCGGCTGAGCACCGACGGCATGTCCGGAAGGCGGAGCAGGAGGAGGGTATCCTCGCTCAGGATCTCCTGGATCGCGGCGACCTCCGTGTCGTCGCGGCTGACGACCAGCACGCGCCCGCCCGCGACCTCCCGGTGCCGAAGCGCAGAGGCGGCGGCCACGTCGCGTGCCGTCCCGTTGCCGCGCACCTCGAGCTCGAGCCCCTCACGCGCGGCGAGCACCTCGAGCCCCGGCCCGGGCGCGGTCGCGCGCGCCTGCGCACGCGCCTCGATGCTTTGCACGGCCGCGTCGTCGTGCTGCGGGTCGTGGTGGAAGAGGACGAGACGGCGCACGCCCGCCGCCAGCGAGACGTCCACCGCATACTCGAGGGGGCTGTGCCCCCAGCCGACCTTGCTCCGATACTCGTCCTCGGTGTACTGGGCGTCGTGGATGACGAGGTCGGCGCCGCGCAAGAACGCGATGTGACGCTCGTCGCCGGGGTGCCGCGACACCCGGCCCGGCACGCCCCAGAACGGTTCGTGGTCGGTCACGTAGGCGACCGTCGCGCCGTCGCTGGACAACCGGTACGCGATCGTCGGCGCTGTGTGGTTCAGGTACTGCGTCTCCACCAGCACGTCCCCGACGCGGAGGAAGCCTTCGTCGAGCTCCGTGTAGTGGATGCGACTCCGCAGCTCGCGGAGCTTCACGGGGAAGTACGCGTACTCCATCTGCCCCGCCATCGCGTCCTCGAGGCTCCGCTGGAAGCCGACGGGCGCGTAGACGTTCAGCTCCGCGCCGGGCAGGAACGCGGGGACGAAGAACGGAAACCCCTGGATGTGGTCCCAATGCGTGTGGCCGATGAAGAGATGGAGTCGCATCGGCTGGGGCACGGTCCGCACGAGGTGGAGTCCGAGCTCGCGGGCGCCGGTGCCGCAGTCGAGGACGACGACGGTCCCGTCGGCGGCGCGGACCTCGGTGCACGACGTGTTACCGCCGTAGACGGCGGTCCTGCCTCCCGGCGTGGCGATGGAGCCTCGCGTGCCCCAGAATCGGACGTGCATGCAAATCCTACGACTATCATACCGTCGGCGGCTTGGGAAATTTCGCCGCGCGCGAGGGCCGCGCGAAAACGCCGGACGGCGACGAGCTCGCCGCAGGATTGGCCGAGTCGCGCCCGCGCTGAGTGTGATACAAAGCTGCGGATGACGAGGCGCGCACGCGGAAGGAGAGCGCTATGAGAACGACTCGTCGAAGCTTTCTCAGGCTCGCGTCCACCGGGGCCGCGGTCGCGACGGTGCGGCTCGACGGACCACCGGCGCGCGCCCAGGCCGGCGGCCCCGTGAAGGTCGGCGTGCTCACGATCCGCGCGGGCATCGCGGCGCCCGTGGGCGCCGCGGGGCTGCGCGGGACCGAGTGGTGGGTCGATCGGGTCAACAGAGCCGGCGGGATCCTCGGACGGACCGTGCAACTGGTCGTCGAAGAGGAGTCGAACCCGAAGGACACGGTCGAGCGCTACCGCAAGCTCGTCCTCCAGGACAAGGTGCAGGCGGTGCTCGGCGGCATTTCCACCGGCGTGACGCTGGCGCTCGGGCCGGTGGCGGAAGATCTCGCGACCCCCTGGCTCTCGTGGGACGGCACCACGCAGAAGGGCGTCGAGGAGACGATGCCCCACCCCACGTGGGCCTTCAAGAGCGTCGACAACGAAGTCGAGGCGATCGTGGCCGGCATGCTCACCGCCAAGTACTTCAAGGGGATCAAGACCGTCGCCGGCATCGGCAACGATTACTCCTACGGTCACGACTGCTGGGAGTCCTACAAGGCCGTCCTCAAGAAGTACGCGCCCGACGTGCGCTTCGTGCTCGAGCTCTTTCCCAAGCTCGGCGTCACCGACTTCACCTCGCACATCGCCGCGATCCAGCAATCGAAGGCGGACCTCCTCATGTGCTCGTTCTGGTCGGGGGACGCGACGATCATCATGAAGCAGGCCACGGCGGTCGGCCTCTTCAAGACGATGAAGGGCGTCTTCACGACGGCGGGCGGCGTCCACGACTCGCTCAAAAAGGAGTTCACGCCGGAAGGGCTCTTGCTCGGCTACAACACGATGTACTTCGACGACCCGAAGGGCAGTGCGCTCCTCAAGCAGTTCGTCCGCGAGTACAAAGCCAGGCACGGCGAGTACCCGCCGTACGAGTGCGACCACGCCTATTTCTGCGCCGAGTCCTACAAGGCCGCCGTCGAGAAGGCCGCGGCGCAGAGCGGGAAGTGGCCCGAGAAGGCGGCCGTCGCCAGGGCGCTCGAGGGCATCGAGGTCGAGTCGCTCTCGGGCAGGCGGAGCTGGCGAGAGGACCACGTCCAGATGTGCGCCTTCTACCAGGGGATCACGACCCACCGGAACCCCTACGACTTCGCCACCATCAGCCCCGTCGAGGTCGTCTCGACGAAGGTGGCGATGAAGCCCGCGGGCACGAAGCTCTTCGACTGGATCAACTCCTGGAAGGTCTCGCGCGGTTAGCGGTGCGGGGCGCGGGCCGCCGTCGATGATTCAACAGGTCGTCGGCGTCGTAATGAGCGGCGTGTTCCACGCCAGCATCCTGTTCCTGGTGTCGGCGGGGCTTCAGGTCGTCTTCGGCGTGCAGAAGATCTTCAACCTCGCGTGCGGCTCCTTCTACGCGCTCGGCGCCTACGTCGGGGTCTCTGCGGTCGGCTGGTACGCGGCCGCGGGCGGACCCCCCGCGCTGTTCATCGTGCCGCTCGCGGTGGCCGGGCTCGCCGCGGGAGGCGTCGGGCTCGTGGTCGAGCGCGGGCTGCTCCGATTCGTCTACGACCGCGACGAGACCTTCCAGCTCCTCCTCACCTTCGCGGTCGTCCTCATGATGGAGGACGCGATCCGGATGACGTGGGGCACGTCGCCCCGGTCCACCTCCGGCCTCTACCTGGTCTACGGCGGGGTGAGCGTGCTCGGGACGACGGTGCCGGTCTACAACCTGATCGTCATCGGAGCGAGCCTCGCGATCGCCCTCGTGATCGGGTGGCTCTTGACCCGCACGGCCTTCGGCCGCATCATCCGCGCCACCGCCGACAACCGCGAGATGGCAGAGGCGCTCGGCGTCGACGTGCGGCGCGTCTTCGCGGGGGTGTTCACGCTGGGCACGGCGCTCGGCACGCTCGGCGGGGCGCTCGTCATCCCGGCCACCGCGGCGATGAGCGAGATGGGCATCGAGCTGATCGTCGAGGCCTTCGCCGTCGTCGTGATCGGGGGCCTCGGGTCCATGCGGGGCGCCTTCGTCGGCGCGCTCAGCGTCGGCATCCTCCGCGCCATCGCGATCTCCGTCTACCCCAAGCTCGAGATGCTCCTGATCTATCTCATCGTGATCGCGGTGCTCGTGCTCCGCCCGCGCGGCCTCTTCGGCGAGGCCCGGGCGTGAGCGGCCGGCTCGTCCTCGCGGCGGCGCTCGGCGCGATCGTCCTGGCGCCCCTGGCGGCGTCGACCTATCACGTCCTGCTGATGCTGCCGTTCATGGCGTACGCCGTGGCACTCCTGGGGCTGAACCTCCTCTTCGGGTACACCGGCCTCGTCTCCTTCGGGCACGCGCTCTTCCTCGGGATCGGCGCGTACACGGGCGCCGTCCTCACGAGCGTCTGCGGGGTGCGCTCGATGGAAGTCATCCTCGTCGCCGCGGGCGCGCTCGGCGCGCTCGTCGCCGCGCCGGTCGGAGCCCTCTGCGTCCGCTACGTGAAGATCTACTTCGGCATGCTCACGCTCGCGTTCGGTATGGTCTTCTACACGTTCGTGCTGAAGTTCTACCGCTTGACGGGCGGCGACGAGGGCATGCCCTTCCTGCGCCCGGCGCTCCTCGGGTGGAGCCTCGAGCGGATGCCGAAGACCGACTACCTCGTCGGCCCCTATTACTATTACTCACTGGCCGTGCTCGTGCTGGCCACGCTCGCCATGTGGCGCGTCGTCGGCTCGCCGTTCGGCCTCTGCCTCAAGACCGTGCGCGACAACCCGACGAAGGCCGAGACGCTCGGCATCGGCGTGGCGCGCTACCGCTGGTACGCGTTCGTGATCTCCGCCGTCTACGCCGCCGTCGGGGGCGCCCTCCTCGGCCCGCCGACGGGCAACGTGGACCCGACGCTCGCCTACTGGACGCAGTCGGGCAACATCGTGTTCATGACGCTGCTCGGCGGGTTCGCGAGCTTCTTCGGACCCATCCTGGGCGCCTTCGTCTTCATCTATCTTCAAGACTGGGTGATGTCGGTCGTCCCGTTCTGGCGGCTGGTCTTCGGCGCGATCCTCGCCTCTATCGTCATCGTCGCCCCCGGCGGGCTCGCGGGGCTCTGGGAGAGGCGCGCGGTGGAGCGGGAGGCCTCGCGCGCGTGATCCTTCGCGCCGAGGGGATCCGCAAGCTCTACGGCGAGTTCTGCGCTCTCGACGGCGTGAGCCTCGCCATCGACGCGGGCGAGTTCGTGTCGATCATCGGGCCGAACGGGGCCGGCAAGTCCACGCTCATCAACGTGTTGACCGGCGTCGTCCGTCGTCCTTCCAGCTCGTCCAGATCTTTCCCGACCTCACGGTGCTGGAGACGCTCCAGGCGGCCGTGGTCTCACGCCTCGGGCGCGGCACGCGTCTCCTCGCGTCGCTCGCCGCGGACCACGAGGTTCGGGAGCGCGCGCGCGAGGTCGCCGAGCTGTTCGGCCTGGGCGACAAGCGCCACGCGCGCGCCAAGCACCTACCGCAGGGAGACAAGAAGCTCCTCGACGTGGCCTCCGCGTTCGCGCTGAGGCCTGAGATCATCCTGCTGGACGAGCCGACGTCGGGCGTGAGCACGGCAGACAAGACGGCGATCATGGAGACGCTCGTCGCCGCCTCGAAGCGGATCGGCATCCGCGCCATCATCCAGGTCGAACACGACATGGACATCGTCTTCGCCTACTCCGACCGGATCATCGCGCTCCACGAGGGCCGCGTGCTCGCCGACGGCCCGCCGGCCGCGCTCGAGGCCGATCGACGCGTCGTCGATACGGTCATCGGCCGGCGCGCGCCGGCGCGGTGAGGGCGGCGCGGTGCTGACCGTGGACGCGATCGACGTGTTCATCCAGGCGAGCCACATCCTGCGCGCCGTGTCGCTCGACGTGGGGCCCCGCGAGGTGGTCTGCCTCGTCGGCAGGAACGGCGCCGGCAAGACCACGACCCTGCGCACCATCATGGGCTACCTCCACCCGCACGCGGGCCGCGTCGAGTTCCGCGGCCAGCCCATCCACGGCCGGCGCACGCACGAGATCGCGCGGCTCGGCGTGGGCTTCACGCCGGAAGACAGCGGGATCTTCGGCGACCTCACCGTGGGCGAGAACATCGAGATCGCGACGTGGGCGCGTCCGGGCGGGCGCCCCGCGGCGGAGCGGATCGCGCAGGCCTACCGCGTCTTCCCGACCCTCAGGCGGTACGCGACGCGCAAGGGCCCGGAGATGAGCGGCGGCGAGCGGAAGATGCTCTCGATCGCGCGGGCGTTGGCGCTCGATCCCGAGATGCTGCTGCTCGACGAGCCCTTCGAGGGGCTCTCGCCGGCGATCATCCCGGCCGTGAGCGAGTCCATCGCGGCGATCACCGAGCTCGGCCACTCGATCCTGATCGCCGAGTCGAATATCCATCACGTGCCGGAGTACACGCGCCGTCTCTACGTGATCGAGCGCGGCGCGATCGTCTTCGCGGGCACCCCCCAGGACGCCTGGCGCGACGCCGCGCTCACCCGCATCATCGGGAGTGCGAGGTGAGCCTCGCGGACCCCGTTACAATACCCGTGACCATGCGCGCCGGAGGCCAGACACCATGACGCTCCCCCTCATCCCGACCGCCGTCGTCGGCTCCCACGGAAAACCCGGCTGGTGGTTCGCGGGCGTCAAAGCCCACGAACGCGGGGAGTTCGGCCCGGCCGACCTCGAAGAGATGCTCGACGACGCCGCCGACACCGCGATCCGGGACATGGAGCGTGCGGGGATCGACACCATCACCGACGGCGAGGTCCGCCGCCTCGACGGCTACGTGGATTCCTACTACGCGATCATCAAGGGCATCGAGCCCATCCCCGTGCGGCGCAAGGCGGGCGCGTGGGGTTACGACCAGCAGACGCGCTACGAGGCGGTCGGCCCGATCGAGACGCCGTCGGGCGGGCTTGGCATCGTGCGGGAGTTCGAGTACCTCAAGAAGCACACGACGCGGCACACGAAGGCGACGTGCGCGGGCCCCCTCACCTTCGGCTCCCGGATCCACCCGGGCAAGGTCTACCGGAGCGTCGTTGACGTCGCCGAGCGCTTCGCCGAGGTCATCAACGCGGAGCTGCGCGGGCTGGTGGCCGCCGGCGCCGAGCTCATCCAGATCGACGAGCCCGCGCGGGGCAACGTCTCCGGCGAGGAGATGGCGCGCCTGTTCAACCTGGCCACAGACGGCGTCAGCGTGAAGCTCGGCTTCCACATCTGCTTCGGCAACCGGTTCGGGCGCTCGCGCTTCCAGCGGACGTACGAGCCGTATTTCCCCGGCATCTTGAAGTCACGCGCGCACCAGTTCGTGCTGGAGTTCGCGAGCCGCGAGATGGCCGAGCTCGACCTCTGGAAGGCGTACGGCGAGGGGCGGGAGCTCGGCGCGGGCGTGGTGGACGTGAAGGGCTTCGCCCAGGACACGGCGGAGGACGTCGCCAAGCGCATCGGCAAAGTCCTCCACGTCTGCCCGCCGGAGAAGCTCACGGTCAACCCCGACTGCGGCTTCGGCTGGTCGCCGCGCTACATGTGCAACGCGAAACTCACCGCGCTCGCCGCCGGCGCGGCGCTCGCACGGGCGCAGCTCCAGGGCCGGCGCTGAGGCGGGGAAGCCCGCCAAGTCATGGCTCCACCACCGCGAGTTGCCAAGGACTGAACCTCGATGCTAATGTCCTGCACGACAGGTAGGCGGGTCGGTCACCGTCGGCCTCCCCCGCGTGACGGTGTGAAGACGGGCACTCTCCCGGGCAAACGAGGACCCATATGGACACCGCAGAGGCCGCCGAAGCGAGCCAGCGGGTAACGAAGTGGATCGAGGAGACCCGGCAGCTGTTCACCCTGTTGCCGGGGCTCGTCGTGACCGACACCCAGGTCAACGAGCGGGTGGGCGTGATCGAGAAGGAGGTTGAGCGGCTTCGCAAAGAGGTCGACGATCTGAAGAAGGAGAATCACCACCTTCGCGGTGAACGAGACGAGATTGCCCAGGCCATGAGCCAGATCGCCCATCGGCTCGGCTGGCTGCCACGCAAGAGCCCCTTCGAACGCACGCTCGCGGGGGACCATCCGAAACCGGTCGAGCACCCCAAGGTGGCCGAGCATCCGAAGGCCGGCGAGGCGCCCAAGACCGACCAGCCGAAGGCCTGAGCGCTACGCTCTCGCCGACCGGGGCGACGCGCTCGAGCGCGACGCGTCCTTCCTCAGGGTCAGGGTCAGTTCGTACTTCTTCTGCGCCTTCGGGTCCGCGTTGAACACGGCGACCCACAGCGTCGCGTAGTCCTTCCCGAGCCCGGGCACCGAGCTTCCCTCGGGTACCAGGCGGACCGGCTCCGACTTGAGATCCGCGCGGCCCACGGGCGGCACCGTCAGGAGCCATGCGTCGTCGGAGTCGGCGCGGCCCGCCACCAACTTCACGTCGATGCCGCGCGGTTCCCGGACGTCCGCGGCCACCGCGAAGAACCGCGCGGTCAGCGGTGGCAGCGTCACGGGGAACCGGTGATCGGCGAACCGCTGTCGGTCTTGCGTGAGGCGCTGCGAGTTGTGGTCCGGATCGCCGACCCGCGCGCTCGGATGGGTGAAGACGCTCGTCTCGGTCGCCGATTCCAAGATTCGCACCTGCGTCCACAACCCCGGCTCCGGCACCGCGGCGACCAGGACGCTCCGCACGAAATCAGGGTACCGCTCGACCAGCCGGGCCTCGCCGAGCAGGAAGTTGTACAGGTGCGCGCCGACCGACGGCGCATGACCGGCCTTGCCCGGCGTGAACGCCTTCAGGCTGTTGAGCGCCTTCGTCACGATGCCGGGGTTCTGCGTCTCGAGGAAGTCGAGCAGGATCGAGTAGCCGTACGCGAGGAGCCCTTCCTCGTAGTCCGTGGACTGCTGGATCGGGACGCTGAGGAGATAGGCGTACTTCGACAGCTCTTGCTTGACCCCCGCCTTGAAGTCGATCGTGCCCTTCCAGCTCGTCCAGCGGGCCCACGCCGAGACCCACCACTGGGCGCCCTCGTCGAGCGTCGCGGCTTCGACGACCTCCACCGGTTCCTCCGCCGGCGGCGGCGACGGAGCGGCCACCATCTCCTGCCGCACGGGGGCGGGCGGCGGGGGCGGCGCGACCGGCGGGGCGGGAGGCGGCGGGGGTGGCGCGGCCAGCGCGACGGGAGGCGGCGGAGGCGGTGCGGCCGGCGCGACGGGAGAGGGCAGGGGCGGCGCGGTCGCCCGAAGAGGCGCCGGGACGACGGGCCGCACGGGCTCTTCGAGCACCCTCGGTGGCGGGGCCGGCCGCTCCGGCGCCCGCGTGGCAACGGCTCCACCGGCCACGAGCTTGCCGCGCGTGGCCGCCACCGCGAGCGTCCGACCGAACAATTTCACGACGCTGTCCTCGAGCACGGCGAATTTCTCGTCGTCGAGCTGCTCGCGTCCCTCGATCAGCGTGAGCAGCGCGGAGAAGGCGGGCGTGCTCTCCATGATCGCCGCCGCGCTCTCCGCCGTGGGCCCCGTCGGGTCGAGCACCGCCGCGCGGATCTCTCGCGCCTTCGCCTGACAGTCGAGCAGCGCGGCGAAGTTCGGATCGTCCACGTGGTTGATGGTCATAATGCGGTCCAGAACGGCGAGGACGCGCCGACGGGCCTCGGCCGCGGTCGTGCGCTTGGCCTCGCTCGTGACCGCCTCCGCCATCGCCGTGATCACGCCCTCGAGCGCGCTGAGGCTGACGAGCTCGGCCTGCGCGGGCGCCGCGATAGCGAGGGCGCGCGCCGCGTCGAGGACGCTCGAGCGCAGGTTCACGAACTCGCCGCGCGCGGCGGCGAGCTCTTCGCTGAGCGACTCGGCGGGGAGCGTGCCCGACCCCTGGAGTTCCTGCGCCGCCCGGGCGAGCTTCGTCGCCAGTCCTGCGAACCGTTGGGTCAGCGCGGCGAGGTGCTTGACGAGATCGTCCGCCTTCGACGTCATGGAATGGTGCAAATTCTAGGCGCGTGCCACGGACGTGTCAAACCTGGACGCGAGCGCGCCGGGGGGCGAGGGCGCTATTCCGACGTGACGCGGAGCACTTCCTCGACGGTCGTCACGCCCTGGAGCACCTTCAGCAGGCCGGCCTCGCGCAGCGTCTTCATGCCCTGCTTCGCGGCCACGTCTCTGATCTCGCTGGCGAAGGTGCTGTTGAGGATGAGGCCGCGGATCTCGGACGTCACCGCCAGCACCTCGTAGAGCGCGACCCGCCCCTTCATCCCGGTGAAGTGGCACGCCTCGCACCCACGGCCCTTGTAGAGCGTGCACCGCCCGACGCCGAGCGGCGTGTGGCCGTACGGGATGAAGAGCTCCTCGTCGGCCTCGTAGGGCTCGCGGCACTCCTGGCAGACCTTGCGCGCGAGTCGCTGCGCCACGACGAGGCGGAGCGACGACGACAGCAAGAAGGGCGGAACGCCCATGTCCGCCAGCCGCGAGATGCTGTCCGCGGCGCTGTTCGTGTGGAGGGTGCTCAGCACCAGGTGGCCGGTGAGCGCGGCCCGTACGGCGATCTGCGCCGTCTCCTGATCTCGCATCTCGCCGACGAGGATGACGTCGGGATCGTGACGGAGGAACGAGCGGAGCGACGCGGCAAAGGTGCGGCCGATCTCGTCGCTGACCTGGACCTGCGTCGCGCCCGCGAGCTCGTACTCCACGGGGTCCTCGACGGTCACGATGTTCCGCTCCTTCGCGTTGATCGTGTTGAGCGCCGAGTAGAGCGTGGTGGTCTTGCCCGAGCCGGTCGGCCCGGTGATGACGATCAGCCCGTGCGGGCACTTGATCGACTTCTGGAATTCCTCGAGCGCCTCGGGCTGGAACCCGAGCTGGGTCAGGTCGGCCTTGAGGGCCCGCTTGTCGAGGATCCGGAGCACGACGCTCTCGCCGAAGATCGATGGCAGGACCGAGACGCGGAAGTCGACCTCGCGTGAGTGCTGGCGGAGCTTGATGCGCCCGTCCTGCGGGAGCCGCCGCTCGGAGATGTCCAGGCTCGCCATGATCTTGAGGCGCGAGACGAGCGCAGCCTCGACCCGCTTGGGCGGCGCCATCACCTCGTGCAGGATGCCGTCGATCCGGTATCTGATCATCAGGGTCCCGTCGCCCGGGTCGACGTGGATGTCGGAGGCGCCCCGCTTCATCGCGTCGAGGAGAATCGAGTTCACCAGCCTGACGACGGGCACTTCGTCGGCCGACGATCGCAGCGCGGCGAGGTCGACCTGGCCGCTCGCTTCGTGGCCGTCGATGACTTCGATCTCCGCCGCCTCCGCCTCGACCTCCGAGAGCACGTCCGCGATCGTCCCCGAGGCCACGGTGCTCTCGTAGTAGCGATCGATCGCCCGCCGGATAATCGACGGCGGCGCGATCGCCGGCACCACCTTCAGGCTCGTCATGAAGGCGAGGTCGTCGAGCGCCGACAGATTCGCCGGGTCTGCGACGGCCACCGTCACCGAGCCGAGCGTCCGTCCGATCGGCACGACGCAGTACTTGCGCGCGATCCGGGCGGGGATCAGCTTGATGATGTCGGCCGCGATCTTCTTGGGGAACGCGACCTCGGGGATGCCGAACTGGCGAGAGAGGAAGTGGACGAGCTGGTCCTCGGTGATGAGCCCGAGGCGGACCATGATCTCGCCGAGCTTTTCGCCCGTCCGCCTCTGCTCGGTGAGCGCCAGGTCGAACTGCTTTTGCGTCACGACCCCGTCGGAGACGAGCAGGTCCCCGAAGCGCCGCCCGATCGGCGCCTGGCTCGCACTGCGGAGCGCTGTGGTCGCCGCGGTGGCCTTGGGCTCCTGGCCTTCCCCGCGCCCGGTTTCCTCCGGCCCCACAGCCTCTTGCCGTTGTCCCGTTCTCATCGTTTTTCGAGGCTCGTCCCACCCACCGCAAGCCCAGTGCCAGCCACGGGCCGTTTTCCGGATTGAGGAAAAACAAGAATTTAGCCAGTGGTACCGGGCCGCCATTGACGGCTTGCGGCGGCTAGTTTCGTTGCAGAGTGGCCAGTTTCTTTTCTGCTAGACTCCTCGCCGTGGCGCGGCCGCTGGAAGGGATCGTCGTGGCAGACCTGACGCAGAACGTCGCGGGGCCCTTCTGCACACAGATCCTCGGCGACATGGGGGCCGAGGTCGTCAAGGTGGAGCGCCCGGGTCGCGGCGACGACGCCCGGGCGTGGGCGCCGCCGTACTGGGGCGACGAGAGCGCCGTGTTCATGGCGATGAACCGCAACAAGAGGAGCCTCGCCCTCGATCTGAAAGCCGACGGGGGACCCGAGATCCTCCAGCGCTTGATCGCGCGCGCGGACGTCTTCGTCCAGAGCCTCCGCGCCGGCGCGATCGGCGAGCTCGGGCTCGACTTCGCCGGCGCCACCCGGATCAACCCGCGTCTCGTCTACTGCTCGATCACCGCCTTCGGAAGGCGCGGGCCCCTGTCCGACCTGCCCGGCTACGATCCGCTGATGCAGGCGTACAGCGGCCTCATGTCGGTCAACGGCCACCCGAGCCAGGAGCCCGCGCGCGTCGGCACGTCGATCGTGGACATGGGCACGGGCATGTGGGCGGCGCTCGGGATCGTCGCCGCGCTCCGCCAGCGAGACGCGACGGGCCGCGCCGTCGAGGTCACGACCACGCTCTTCGAGACGGCCCTCATGTGGGTCTCGTACCACGCGATGGGCTACCTCGGCTCCGGCGAGGTCCCACAGCCGCAGGGCTCCGGCACGGCGATGATCGCGCCGTACCAGGCATTCCCCACGGCGGATGGTTACGCGATGATCGCCGCCGGATCGGACGCGCTCTTCCGTCGACTGGCCGCGGCTCTGGGCGCGCCGGGGCTCGCGGACGAGGCGCGCTTCGAGGACAACCCCTCGCGCGTCCGCCATCGCGGCGAGCTCGTCACGGCGTTGTCCCGGCTCACGCGCGAGCTCAAGACCTCCGACTTGCTCGAGCGCCTACGGCGCGCCGGCGTCCCGAGCGCGCCGATCCTCACGGTGGACGCCGTGCTGGCGGAGCCGCAGACGCGCGAGAGCGGCGTCCTGGTGTCGGCGCCACACCCGCGCGTCCCCGGCTACACGAGCATCGCCCTGCCGATCCTCTGGAACGACGCGCGCCCCGAGGTGCGCCGCGTGCCGCCCGCCCTGGGCGAGCATTCCACGGACGTGCTCACCTGGCTCGGCTACACCCTCGACGACGTCCGCGCTCTCCGCGCCAAGAGAGTCATACAATGAACGCACGAACGGAACGGAGCCGGGTCGCACCTTGCACGGGCCACCCACCGACGGTGCCGGCCCCGCGGCTCTCGTTGCAATGACCTATCGGCACCTGCGCGTCGAACCCTCGGACGACGGGTTCGTGGTGACCGTCACGCTCGACCGCCCCGACCAGATGAACGCGATGAACACCGCGATGGGCGAGGACCTGCTCGCCTGCTTCGACGGGTTCCACCGCGACTCCCTCGTCCGCGCGGTCGTGCTCACCGGCGCCGGTGACCGCGCGTTCTGCGCGGGCGGTGACCTCAAGGAACGCAACGAGATGACCGACGAGGCCTGGCGCGCACAGCACGCGATCTTCGAGCAGGCGGCGTTCCGTGTCTTGAAGACCCCGGTGCCCGTCATCGCCGCCGTCGAAGGCTTCGCCCTGGCCGGCGGCTGCGAGCTCGCGGTGCTCTCGGACTTCGTCGTCGCGAGCGAGACGGCGGTGTTCGGCGTGCCCGAGACGACGCTCGGGATCTTCCCCGGAATCGGTGGCACCCAGCTCCTGCCAAGGATCCTCGGCGCGCCGCTCGCCAAGGAGCTGATCTTCACGGGGCGACGCATGAAGGCCGACGAGGCGAAGGCGGCGGGGCTCGTCAACCACCTCGTCCCCCGGGGTCAGGCGCGCGCGAAGGCGTTCGAGATCGCCGAGACGATTGCCCGGAACGGCCCGTTCGCCGTCCGGCAGGCCAAGAAGGCGATCGCCTACGGGCTCGAGACGGACCTCGACACCGCGATGGTCCTGGCGATCGAGGCGTACAATGCCACCGTGGTGACCGAAGACCGGCTCGAGGGCGTCCGCGCGTTCAACGAGAAGCGCCGGGCGCAGTTCAAGGGCCGATAAGGATCACGACGATGGCGGCGATCAATCGCTCGCTCACGGACGAGCAGCGCGCCCTCAAGGCGGGCGTGCTGGAGATCTGCAAGCGCTATCCGGGCGAGTACTGGCGCGATCTCGACACGCGGCGCGAGTACCCCGAGAAGTTCGTCAACGAGCTGACGCAGGCCGGCTACCTCGCCGCGCTGATCCCCCAGGAATACGGCGGCGCCGGGCTCGGAATCGCGGAGGGCGCCCTCATCCTCGAGACGATCCACGCCGCGGGCGGCAACGCCGCCGCGTGCCACGCGCAAATGTACATCATGGGGACGCTTCTGCGTCACGGCTCGGCGGACCAGAAGCGAGCGTATCTGCCGAAGATCGCGACCGGGGAGCTTCGGCTGCAGGCCTTCGGTGTCACCGAGCCGAACTCCGGCTCGGACACGACGCAACTGCAGACCACGGCGGTGCGGAGGGGCGACCGCTATCTCGTCAACGGCCGCAAGATCTTCATCTCACGCGCGCTCCAGTCCGACCTCATGCTGCTCCTGGCGCGCACGACACCCGCGGACCAGGTGAAGCGCCGGACCGAGGGCCTCTCGGTCTTCCTCGTGGACATCCGCGGGCTCAAGGGGCTCGAGATCCGCCCGCTCCGAATGATGATGAACCACTCGACGAACGCGCTCTTCTTCGACGACGTCGAGATCCCGGGCGACAGCCTGATCGGCGAGGCGGGTCAGGGGTTCGCCTACATCCTCGATGGCATGAACGCCGAGCGCATCCTGGTCGGGTCGGAGTCGATCGGTGATGGCCGCTGGTTCGTCGAGAAGGCCGTGGCGTACTCGAGCCAGCGCGTCGTCTTCGGCAGGCCCATCGGGGCCAACCAGGGCGTGCAGTTCCCGATCGCCAAGGCTCACACGGCCGTCGAAGCCGCGACGCTCATGCGCGACCGTGCCGCGGCGCTGTTCGACGCCGGCCAGCCGTGCGGCCCCGAGGCCAACATGGCCAAATACCTCGCGGCCGAGGCGGCGTGGGAGGCCGCCAACGCGTGCATCGACTGCCACGGCGGCTACGGGTTCGCCGAGGAGTACGACGTCGAGCGCAAGTTCCGCGAATGCCGCCTCTACAAGACCGCGCCGATCAACAACAACCTCATCCTCGCCTACGTCGGCGAGCACGTGCTCGGGATGCCGCGGTCGTACTAGCGCTCAGCGCGTGTCGAGAAAGGCGCGCAGCATCCACGCCATCTTCTCGTGCTGCTCCATGAGCCCCGTGAGGAAGTCATTGGTCCCCACGTCGTGGTACACCTCCCCGACGGTCTCGAGATCCACGCGGAGCTGCCGGATCACCGCCTCGTGGTCATCGAGGAGGTCCTTCAGCATGCCGGTGGCGTCGGGGTACTTTCCCGGATGCTCCTTGAGCCGCGCGTGCTTCGAAAACTCGTCGAGGGTGCCGAGGGCGGGGCCGCCGAGGGTGCGGGCCCGTTCCGCAACGTCGTCCACGACTTCGTTGAGCGCCCCATACTGGGCCTCGAAGAACTTGTGGAGATCGTTGAACTGGGGACCGACCACGTTCCAGTGATAGTTGCGGGTCTTGGTATAGAGCACGTACTCGTCTGCGAGCAGGGTGTTGAGAATCTTGACGACGCTCGCACGGTTGCTCTCGCTCATTCCGATGTCCGGGTTCATGTCCTTCCTCCCCTCTCTTCAGACGCTCGGCGCGCGCCCGGAGATTCCGCCAGGGCCGAGCGCCCCCTCGGGCGCCGTGCTAGAGTCTGGCCTCAGCAGTGGCGGAGGATACCATGAACCTTCCCGAACGCGTGACGATGTGCGAAGTCGGGACTCGCGACGGGTTCCAGATCGAGCCCGAATTCATCCCGACCGAGCTGAAGGTCGAGGTCGTGAACCTCCTCTCGGACGCGGGCCTGCCCAGGATCGAGGTCACCTCGTTCGTCCACCCCAAGGTGGTCCCCCAGCTGCGCGACGCCGAGGAAGTCATGGCGAAGATCCGTCGCCGGCCGGGCACGCGTTACGCGGCGCTGGTGCCGAACGACAAGGGGGCGGTGCGGGCGGTGGACGCGGGCGTCGACGCGATCCACACGGTCGTCTCGGCGAGTGAGAGCCACAACCTCGCCAACGTGAACATGACGATCGCCGAGTCGATCCAGAAGCTCGCTGCCGTCATGCGCGTGGCCGAGCAGGCCAAGGTTCCCGTAAGCTGCGGCGTTTCGACCTCGTTCGGCTGCCCGTTCGAGGGCGACGTTCCGCTGGCACACCTCGAGAGCGTCGTCCGCCGTCTCGTGGACATCGGCGCGCGCGCGGTCGGCCTCGCCGACACGACGGGCATGGCCAATCCACGCCAGGTCGGCCGGGTCTTCGAACACCTGTTCGCGCGCGTCCCCGGGCTCGAGTGGACGCTTCACACGCACGACACGCGGGCGATGGCGATCCCGAACATCCTCGCCGCGATGGAATGCGGCGTGACGCACTTCGATTCCTCCATCGGCGGCCTGGGCGGATGCCCCTTCGCACCGGGCGCGTCGGGGAACGTGTGCAGCGAGGACCTCGTCCACTCCCTGCACGCGATGGGCGTCGAGACCGGGATCGATCTCGACAAGCTCATCGCCGTCTCCAGGCGCGTCCAGGAGATCGTGGGGCGGACGCTACCCGGCCAGATCATCAAGGCCGGCAAGGCGACGCGCCGTTACCCGCTCCCCGACGGCGTGGCCGCGCGCCTCCCCGCTGCCAGGCGTAAGGCGTGACGAAGCAGGCGCGTCGGATGCTGGCGCTCATGGACCGCGCGACCACGCTCTGGCGCATCCCCGTCGTCGGGCGGGCCAAAGGCCGCGTGATCCGGCGGCTCATCGAGCGCCGCCGGCCCACGCGGGCGATCGAGATCGGCTCGCTCCTCGGCTATTCGGCGATCCTGATCGCGGGTACCCTGCCGCCGCGGGGCCGGTTGACCTGCCTGGAGTCGAACCCCTACCTCGCGAAGTTCGTGAAGAGCAACGCCGAGGTCGCCGGGCTCGGCCGGCGCGTCAAGGTCGTCGCGGGCGACGCCCTGCGGATCATTCCCCTCCTGTCCGGGCGCTTCGACTTCGTCCTCATCGACGCCGCCAAGGAAGACTACCTCGACTACCTCCGGCAGCTCGAGCCGAAGCTCGTGCCCGGCGCCGCCGTCGTCGCCGACAACACCGGGGTCTTCCGGCGCGAGGTGGCGCCGTATCTCGAACACGTGCGCGACGCGAACGGCCGCTGGCAATCGCGCGCGTACGACTTCGGCGACGACGCGATAGAGGTCTCGATCTTCCGCGCCTAGCGGGTCAACGACGGCCCTCCGAGCGGGCGGGCAGCGGACGGGGCGCGGGGCCGACGTACTCCGCCCGTGGCCGGATGAGCCGGTTGTCGGCCAACTGCTCCAGCGCGTGCGCGCACCACCCCGCGACCCGCCCGACGGCAAAGATCGACGTGCAGAGGTCCGGTGGGATGCCGAGCGCGTCGTAGACCACCGCCGAAAAGAAGTCCACGTTCACGGGAAGTGTGGTGCGCGCCCGCATCGCGTCGTACACACGCTCGGCGACCTCGAAGAGGCGGGTTCGACCGGTGGCCGCCGCGGTGGACTTCGCCATCGCGCGCAGGACGCGGGCGCGCGCGTCGTCGACCCTGTAGACCCGGTGACCGAAGCCCGGCACGCGCGCCGTGGGCGCGCCGCGCTCGTGCTTGGAGAGGGCCGCCCGCGCGTGAAGCCGCCGCTCCACGAACGCCTCGGCGCGAGCGGGGTCGCCGATCTCGAGCAGCATCGCGAGCACGTCCTCGTTGGCGCCGCCCTGGCGGGGCCCCTTCAGCGTCGCGATCGCCGCCACGACCGCCGCGTGGAGGTCCGCGAGGGTCGCGACGGCCACGCGCGCGGCGAACGTCGAGGCGTTGAACTCGTGGTCGGCGTGGAGCGTCAGGACCACGTCGAGGATGCGCGCCGTCTCGGGCGAGGGCGTCCGGCCCTCGCAGAGCTCAAGGACGTACGCGCCGTGCGAGTCCCCCCCGGGGGCCTCGACCGGCGCACGACCGGCGCGGATCCGCCGCGACGCGGCGACCGTCTCGGGCACGAGGGTCATCAGCCGGACCGCCTTGCGCAGGTTGGCCGCCGGGTCGTTCGCGCCCGCGTCGGGATCGTGGGCGGCGGCGAGCGACACCGCCGTCCGGAGCGCGTCGAGCGGGTGGGTATCGCGTGGCAGGGTTTCGAGGAGCGTGCGGACCGGCGCGGGCAGACCCCGCGCCGCCCGGAGGCGGGCGGCGAAGGCCGCCGCCTCGGCCGGACCCGGCAGCTCGCCGAACCAGAGCAGAGCCGTCACCTCCTCGAAGCTCACCGCCCCCGCCAGCTCGCCGACCTCATAGCCGCGGTAGTAGAGCCGCCCGGCCTCACCGTTCACCTGGCAGATCGCCGAGCGGGCCGCGATCACGTCCTCGAGCCCCGCCTTCCACGCCGTCTCCATGTCGCCCTCCTGAGCCCGTCGTTCCCTGATACATGACTATACTTGATTTATATTGATACAACCAGCTATGGCTGGACGGCGCCGACGGAGCCTGCTAGCGTCGGAGGCGGGATTCGGACGTGGTCACCATCGAGGGTGAGGAGTATCTGACCGTGAAGGAGGCGGCGCGCATGCTGGGCGTCAAGCCCGCGACGCTCTACGCCTACGTGAGTCGCGGTATCCTCCGGAGCTACCGCCAGGGGATCAGGCGCCAGCGGCTCTACCGCCGGGCGGAGGTCGACGGCCTGCTGCGTCTGGCGCCGAGCGGCGCGCGCGGCTCCAACGTGGTCCGGCTTCGGGCGCGCCGTCGCGCCGCGTCCGGGATCCCGCTGGCCGAGTCGTGGATCCGCGACTGAGGCGCGCCGCCTACCTGATGCCGGGGCGCGACCTCCACGCCGCCGTGGAGCTCGCCCGCCGCGCCGAGGCGCTCGGCTACGAGAGCGTGTGGGTCACCCACGGCCTCGGTCGCGACTCGTTCCTCGTCCTCGCCGCGTACGGCGCGGCCACCGCACGCCTCGGCCTCGGCGTGGGCGTCGTCCCGATCTATCCCCGCCATCCGGTCGCGATGGCCCAGGCCGCGCTCACGCTCGCCGAGACGACGGGCGGGCGCTTCACGCTCGGCATCGGCGTGAGCCACCGCGCCACGATGGAGGCGATGCTCGGGCTCACCCTCGACGAGCCGCTCGCCGTGATGCGCGAGTACGTGGCGGTCCTCCGGGGAGCGCTGGGTGCGGGCGCCGACTTCGAGGGCCGGCACTTCCGCGTCCGCTGGAGCCTCGCGTTGCCCGAGCGGCCGCCGCCACCGCGCGTCTACCTCGCCGCGCTCTCCCGCCGGATGCTCGAGCTGGCGGGCGAGATCGCCGACGGCGCCATCCTCTGGCTCTGCCCGCCCGCCTACGTGCGGGACGTCGCGCTGCCGGCGCTCGAGCGCGGGCGGAAGCGTGCGGGCAAGACGCTCATGGGCTTCGAGATCGTCGCCGCGGTGCCGCTCGCGGTCGCCGGCGACGTCGCGGCCGCGCGCGCGGCGTTTCGCGCGGAGCTCGCGCGCTACCTGGCGCTGCCCTTCTACCGCGCGATGCTCGAGGCGAGCGGCCTCGGCGAGGGCGTGCGCGCCTTCGACCGCGACGGCGAGCCACCGGAGACGCTCGCCGACGCGCTCGGCGCCGTCGGTGACGGAGCCGCGGCGGGCGCGTACGTCGCCGCCTATCGCGATGCCGGCGTCACGCTCCCGGCGATCCGCCCGATCACGTTCCCCGACGCGCCCTGGTATCGCCGAACACTCGAGGAGGCCGTGGCCTGGTGACGCGGCTGGCGCGCGTCGCGCCCGACCTTCTCTGGTCCGACGGCGCGCGGTGATACAACTGTAGGCCCATGCGGGCCTACCTGCTCTCGCGCCTCGCCCAGACCGTGCTCGTCGTTTTCCTCTCGCTGAGCGCGGTGTTCGTCATGGTGCGTCTGTCGGGCGACCCGGTGCTCCTGTTCATGCCGATGGACATCCAGGCGAAGGACGTCAACGAGTTCCGCGAGCGGCTCGGCTTCAACGATCCGCTGCCCCTCCAGTACGCGCGCTTCGTGGGCGGCGCGGCCCGCGGCGACTTCGGCGAGTCGCTCCGCTACCGGCGCGACGCGCTCGATCTCGTGCTCGGGCGCCTGCCCGCGACGTTGCTCCTCGCGGCCACGTCGTGGCTCCTGACGATGGGCGTCGCCGTGCCGCTCGGCGTTCTGTCGGCGGTGCACCGCAACACGCTGCTCGACCACGCCGGCACGGTCGCGACCGTGCTGGGCCAGGCGACGCCGGGCTTCTGGCTCGGCCTCATGCTGATCTACGTCTTCTCCGTGAAGCTTCGGTGGCTGCCGACGGGCGGCACGGGCACCCCGGCGCACCTCGTCATGCCGTCGATCGTGCTCGCCGCGTTCTTCGCCGCGCGGATCGCGCGGCTCACCCGCTCGGCCGTGCTCGACGTCCTCAACGAGGAGTACATCCTGACCGCGCGCGCCAAGGGCCTCGGCGAGGCGCGCGTGATCGGCAAGCACACGCTGCGCAACTCGGCGATCCCGATCGTGACGCTCGCGGGCCTCGAGGCCGGCCAGATCCTCGGGGGCGCCGTGATCACCGAGACGATCTTCGCGTGGCCCGGGCTCGGCCGTCTCACGGTGCAGGCGCTCCTGAACCGCGACTTCCCCATCGTCATCGCGGCCGTCTTCGTCATCTCGGTCACCTACACGCTGATCAACCTCGCGATCGACCTTCTCTACGCCTGGCTCGACCCTCGGGTGCGGCTCCGGCCGTGAACCACCTCAAGGCGTGGCTGGGCATCGGCCTCACGGCGGCGGTCGTCGCGGCGGCGGTCGCGGCGCCGTGGCTCTCGCCCCACGACCCGCTCGCGACCGATTTCGCCGCGAGCCTCAGGCCGCCGGGCGCGCCCGGCCACCCGCTCGGCACCGACCAGCTGGGCCGCGACCTGCTGGCGCGCGTCCTTCACGGCGCGCGGCTCGCGCTCCTCATCGGCGTCTGCACCGTGGTCATCACCGCCGTCGGCGGCGGGGCGCTCGGCCTGGTCGCGGGGTTCGTCGAGCGCTGGCCCGCCGCGGTGCTCATGCGCCTGGCCGACGTTCAGCTGTCGTTTCCGTTCATCATCCTCAGCCTTTCGGCCGCCGGATGGGTCGTGTATGCTCGCGTCGTGCGCGGCGAGGTGCTGTCCGTCAAGCAGCGCGATTTCGTGCAGGCGGCCGCGGCCCTCGGAATGAGTCGGGTCCGCCTCCTGCTCCGGCACGTCCTGCCGAACGTCGCGCCCTCCGTCATCGTGGTCGCGAGTCTGCAGTTCTCGTCGTTCATCGTCGCGGAGGCCGCGATCAGTTTCCTCGGGTTCGGCGTGCAGCCTCCAACGCCGGCCTGGGGCAGCATGCTGTCCGAGGGCCGCGACTTTCTGTACGTCGCGTGGTGGCTGGCCGCATTCCCCGGCGCCGCGCTCACGCTCACGGCGCTCGGCGTCAATCTGCTCGGCGACTGGCTCCGCGACACCCTGGACCCGAAGCTCAGAGTCTGACCCGCGCGGGAGGTGGAGCGGCATGACGAGTCACTTCTTCGCGTACCTGTCGCGGATGAAGTTCATCCGCCGGTGGGGGCTCATGCACAGCACGTACCCCGAGAACATCCAGGAGCACAGCCTCCGGGTCGCACACATCGCCCACGCGCTCGCCCTCATCAAGAACCGGCTCTTCGGCGGCGACGTCGACCCCGAGCGAACGCTGGCGCTGGCGCTCTACCACGACACGAGTGAGGTCCTCACCGGCGACCTGCCCTCGCCGGTGAAGGAATTCAACCCTGACATCAAGCGGGCCTACCACGCGATCGAGGCCGCGTCGCGGGAGAAGCTCCTCGGCATGATCCCCGACGCGCTCCGGCCGGACTACGAGCCGTACTTCAGGCCTCGCGACACGGACCGCGCCCACCGCGAGCTCGTCGGCGCCGCGGACAAGCTGTGCGCCTACCTCAAGTGCCTCGAGGAGATCGCGGCCGGCAACCCGGAGTTCGCGCAGGCCGAGAAGGCCCTGCGGGCGGGCGTGGAGCGGATCGACCTCCCGGAAGTCCGCTACTTCCTGGAGACCTTCGTCCCGAGCTTCAGGCTCACGCTCGACGAGCTCTACTGACCCGAGTGGTTGTATCCTTGATCTCCCGATGACACCCAAGGAGGCTCTATGCGCCGCCTGAATGTGCTCCTCGCGGTCGCGCTGTCGCTCGCCGCGGCGGGCCCGGCCCCGGCCCAGGACCGCGCGCGGTCCAAAGAGGTCGTGATCGCCCTCGGCGCCGAGCCGCGGACGATGCTCGCCGTGACGATCGTCGACTGGACGACGAACGCCCAGCTGGAGCACATCTACGACCGGCTCCTCGACCGCGACCCGCGGACGCTCAAGCCGAAGCCCATGCTCGCGACGGGCTGGAAGATCGTCAACGACACGACGTGGGAGTTCACGCTCCGCCAGGGCGTCCGGTTCCACAACGGCGAGGCCTTCAACGCCGACTCGGTCAAGGCGACGATGGAGTACCTCCAGAACCCGGCGAACAAGAGTCACTACGCCGCGTACTGGAAGCTCGTGAAAGAGGTCCAGGTCGTCGATGACCACACGGTGCGGCTCGTGACCGAGAAGCCGTGGCCGAGCCTCATCGACCGCGTGTCGCTCACCGACTTCCTCGTGCTACCCGCCAAGGCGCTCCGCGAGCTCGGCCCGGCGAAGCTCGCCGAGAAGCCGATCGGCACGGGGCCGTTCAGGTTCGTCGAGTGGAAGCGCGACGAGCGGCTCGTCCTCGAGAAGAACCCCGACTACTGGCAGGGGCCCGCGGACGTGAGCCGCGTGACCTTCCGCTTCATCCCCGAGTTCAGCGCGCGTCTGGCCTCACTGCTCTCGGGCGAGATCGACATCATGAAGGACGTCCCCCCGCACGTCGTTGAGGCGGTCGAGCGGAGCGGCCACGCGAAGATCCGCGCTGCGGTGTCCTCGCGCATCAACTACCTCGCCCTGGTGAATCTCAAACCCGGCCCGATGCAGGATCTCCGCGTCCGGCGCGCCCTCAACCACGGGGTGAACGTCGACGAGCTGATCGCACAAGTGCTGAGGTGGCGCGCGACGAAGATCTGCGGCCCCCTGTCACCCGCCAACGTCGACTACGCGCCGGTCGAGTGCTACAAGCACGACCCGACGCGCGCCGTGGCCCTCCTGAAAGAGGCCGGCTACGACGCGGCGAAGCTCCAGCTCACACTCGACACGCCGTCGGGCCGCTACCCGCTCGACAAGGACGTCTCGCTCGCCATCGCGGCCCAGCTCCAGCGGATCGGGATCAAAGTCAACGTCGTCGTGAACGAGTGGGGCACGCACCTGGACAAGATCAAGAACCGGAACACGGGCGACCTGTTCTTCCTCGGCTGGGGACCGTCGCTCTTCGGCCAGGCCGTGATCGAGCCGCTCTTCCAGGCGAATCAGACCTACTCGTCCTACGGCAACCATGCGGCCTTCGACGCGAAGATCGCGCAGGCGATCACGCTCGTGGAGCCGAAGGCGCGCGCCGCGGCGTACGCCGAGCTGCAACGGCTCGCGCACGACGAGGCGGCGTGGGTGCCCCTCTGGCAGCAGCACGACCTCTACGGCGTCGCGAGCCACATCGAGTGGTCGCCGCGCGCCGACGAGAAGGTATGGATGTACGAGGCGAAGGTCGCGCGACCATGAGCGTGACCGTCTTCACCAGCGCGCTGCTGATCGACTGCACCGGCGCGGACCCGATCGAGGGCGGAGCGGTGGTCGTCGAGGACGACCGCATCAAGGACGTCCTCCCCGGAGGGAAGGTCGGCCCGCTGCCCGGGCCGGTCACGACGGTCGACTGCAAGGGCGCGACGCTCCTGCCCGGGCTCACCGACGCCCACGTCCACATCTGCGCCGTCGAGGGCAACATCACCGACCAGCACCGCTACCTGCCCCCGAGCCTCTTGGCGGCCAAGGCGCTCCGGAGAGCCGAAGAATGTCTCATGCAAGGATTCACGACGGTTCGCGACGCGGGGGGCGCCGATTATGGATTCCGTGAGGCGATCGCGGAAGGGGTCTATCCCGGGCCGCGGCTCCTCGTCTCGGGCAATTACATCTCCCAGACCGGCGGCCACGGCGACAAACGGCGGCGGGCCGAATGGATCGCGCCGATCGACTGTTGCATCGGCATGGTCGGCTCGATCGCCGACGGCGAGGCGGAGGTGCGGAAGGCCGCGCGGGAGCAGATCCGGCGCGACGTGAACCAGCTCAAGCTCATGGCGTCCGGCGGCGCCATGTCGCCCTCCGACGAGCTCGACACGACGCAGTTCACGGTGGCCGAGATGCGCGCGGCCGTGGAGGAGGCTCAGGCGGTCGGCACGTACGTCCTCGCCCACGCGTACTCGGACGCGGCGGTCCGGAAGGCGATCGAAGCCGGCGTCCGCTCGATCGAGCACGGCAACCTGATCCGCGAGGCCGCGGCGAAGGCGATCAAGGACGCCGGCGCCTTCCTCGTGCCCACGATGGTCACCTACGAGGCGATCTACCGGGAGGGCAAGCGCTACGGGATCGGCGACCATCAGATCCAGAAGATCAACCTGGCGCGCGAGCAGTCGGTGCAGGGGCTCACGTACGCCTACCGTGCCGGCTGCCAGATCGGCTCGGGCTCCGACCTCTTGGGCGACATGATGGTCCAGCGCGCGGTCGAGTTCGAGCTGAAGGCCCAGGTGATGAAGCCGATGGAGGTGCTGCTCTCGGCGACGAAGGTCAACGCCGCGCTCTTCCGGATGTCCGACCGGATCGGCACCATCGAGCCCGGAAAGTACGCCGACCTCCTCGTCGTCGCGGGCAACCCGCTCCGGAACCTGCGCGTCTTGCAGAACGCGGAGAATCTCAAGCTGATCATGAAGGGCGGACGTGTCTACAAGCAGACCCTCTGAGGGGCTCGACCTCCGCCTCGCGCCGATGGCGGCGATCACCAATGCGCCGTTCAGGCTGGTCGCGCGCGAGTGTGGTGCGGGGCCGCTCACGAGCGAGGAGATCGACGCGCGCGGCCTCGTCGAGGGCAGCGCGCGCACGGCCGAGCTGGCGCGCTACCTGCCCGAGGAGCGCCCGATCGCGATGCAGCTGCTCGGCTCGGACCCGGACGTGCTGGCGGAGGCGGCGCGCCGGCTCGAGGCCGCGGGGGCCGACGCGGTGGACCTGAACATGGGCTGCCCCGTGGCGAAGATCGTCTCCAAGGGCCAGGGCGCCGCTCTCATGCGTGACCCGCTCGGCGCGGCGCTGATCCTCCGCACGGTGCGGAAAGCGATCCGGGTTCCTCTCACGGTCAAAATCCGCGGCGGCTGGGACGACCGCACCGTGAACGCCGTCGAGATCGCACGGATCGCCGAGAGCGAGGGCGTGAACGCGATCACCGTCCACCCGCGCACGCGCGCGCAGCAGTTCTCGGGCCTGGCGCCGTGGGAGATCATCGCGTCCGTCGTCGGCGGCGTCCGCATCCCCGTCACCGGGAACGGCGACGTGCGGAGCCACGACGACGCGCGGGCCATGATCCGCGCGACCGGCTGCGCCGCGGTCATGATCGGTCGCGGCGCGCTCGGCGCCCCCTGGATCTTCGCCGGGCGCGCGATACCCCGCGACGAGAAGGCGCGGATCATCCGCCGGCACTGCGGGCTGATCCAGGCCTCCTTCGACCCCCGGACGGCGCTCGTCCAGTTGAAGAAGCACCTCGCCTGGTACACGAGCGGCCTGCCCTGCGCCGCGCGGATCCGCGCGGAGGTCTTCGGCGCGCCGAGCGCCGCCGCGGTCGACGACGCCTTCTGGAGGAACTGGTGACCCAGCGCTACTTCGAGGACTTCACGGTCGGCGACCGGTTCCGGAGCCCGTCCAAGACGCTCACCGACGCGCACTTCCTCTTCTTCGCCGGCATGACCGGCGACGCCCACCCGATCCATTATGACGAGGAGTACGGTAAGAAGACGCGCTACGGCCGGCGTCTCGCGCACGGCTTGCTCCTGACATCCCTGACGGCCGTCGGCGCGTCGCCCCTGTCCCCGCTCGTCGAAGACTCCATCATCGCGTTCGTCGAGCAGTCGGCGCGGTTCCGCGCGCCCGCGTTCATCGGCGACACCATGTACCCGGAGCACGAGGTCGCCGGGCTCGAGCGCAAGCGCTCGGCGGGCCTCCTCACGCTGCGCGTGGCGCTCACGAACCAGCGGGGCGAAACCGTGCTCGAGGGCGAGCACAAGTACCTGATCGCCTACCGTCCCGCCGCGTGACGGCTCCGGAGCCACACCCGCGGAGGTTCACGGCCGTCGTCTTCGACATGGACGGCGTCCTCGTGGACTCCGAGCCGATGCACGTGGAGGCGATGCGTGGGCTCCTGATGCCGTACGGCGTCGCGTATACCGACCGCGAGAACGAGGAGTTCTTCGGCTTCACCGATCTCGAGGCCTTCCGAATCCTCAAGCGCCGCTACGGCCTCGCTCCGGACGAGCACGAGCTGACGCGCCGCCGGACGGAGCTCCTCGTGGCGCTGACGCGGACGCGCACGGTGCCGATGGACGGCATCCCCGACGTCCCGCGCACGCTCCACGGTTGGGGCTACCGCCTCGCGGTGGCCTCGTCGTCGGCGCTCGGCGTCATCCGCGTCACCGTGGAGACGCTCGGCCTGGTCCCGCTCTTCGAGGCGCTCGTCTCCGGCGCCGACCTGGGCCGCGGTAAGCCGGCGCCGGACGTCTTCGTCGAGACCGCCCGCCGCCTCGGCCTGCCGCCCCGCGCGTGCCTGGTCGTCGAGGACTCGCGCAACGGACTCCTCGCCGCGAAGGCCGCCGGGATGGCCTGCGCGGCGATTCCGTGTCCCGCGACGCGCCACGAGGATTTCTCCGAGGCCGACTTCCGGCTCGGCGCGCTCCCAGAGCTCCTGCCGATCCTCCGCTAGCCACGGCCCGGCGTGACGCGAGCGAAGTTTCCACTTGACACGTTCGTCGCGCGGCAGCGGGCGCGAGGCCGCGGCGCCGTCAAATTCCGTCTCAGGGAGCTCTACGTGGCCGGCGAGGCCGGTCGGGGTGTTCCTGCCGAAAATCATGGGTCGCCGCGCGATCGGGTGTCGTAGAGGCTCACAGGAGGGGCCGAAACCGGGGTGTAGAGTCGCTCCATCAAGAGGAGGACGACACCCATGGAGATCGGCGCGCCCCACATCGACGCCACCGCAGAGCCCGTTGCGGAGATGGACCGGCTGGGCGACGAGATCGCCGAGCTTTCCGCGCACCTCGACGCCGCCACCGCTCACTGGCTCGAGCTGATCCGCGAATTCGACGCCCGCGGCGGCTGGAACCGCGGCTTCCGCTCCTGCGCCCACTGGCTGGCCTGGTGCGTCGGGCTGGATCTCGGCGCCGCCCGTGAGAGGGTCCGCGTGGCGCGCGCCCTCGGCGCGCTGCCTCGGCTGGCCGATGCGCTCGCACGCGGGGAGCTGTCCTACGCCAAGGTGCGGGCGCTGACCCGCGTGGCCACGCCCGAGATCGAGGAGCGGCTGCTCGCGGTGGGTCGGGCCGGCACCGCCTGCCACGTCGAACGTATCGTCCGTGGCTGGCGCCGTGTCGACGCCCTGGCCGAGGCCCGCGAGACCACCCCTCGTCACACGAGTCGCGCGCTACACGTGTATGAGGACGAAGACGGCATGGTCGTCATCCGCGGGCGACTGACGCCCGAGGCGGGTGCCGTGCTCAAGCAGGCGCTGGCCGCCGCGCGCGAGACGGTGTATCGCAAGGGGCGCGGCATGGATGCGGCCAGCAGCGCGGAGGACGTTCCCGCGGAAACGTCCTCGATGGCCCAGCAGCAGGCGGACGCGCTGGCCCTGCTCGCCGAGACCGCGTTGCACCACGGGATCGATCCCGGCTCGCCGGGCGAGCGCTACCAGGTCGTCGTCCACGTCGACGCTCCGGTGCTGACCGACCCGGAGGCGCCCGGCCAGTCCGTCCTCGAGGGCGGTACGCACGTTTCCGCGGAAACGTGCCGCCGTCTGGCGTGTGCGACGCGAGCCGGGTGATGATGCGGCACGAACCGGACGGGCGGATCGTGGAAGTCGGAGCCCGCACGCGGACCATTCCCCCGGCGTTACGGCGCGCGCTGCACCACCGAGACCACGGCTGCCGGTTTCCCGGCTGCGGCCTGCCGTTTGGCCAGGGCCATCACATCCGCCACTGGGCCCATGGCGGGCCCACCACGCTCTCGAACCTCGCGATGCTCTGTCGGCGCCATCACCGCGCCGTCCACGAGGAGGGGTATCAGGTGGAACGACAGCCCGACGGGGAGCTACGGTTCCGACGACCGGACGGACGTCCTCTGCCCGACGTTCCGTCTCCGTCGGCGGTCCCCGACGATCTCATCCGAGCGCTACGAGCGCGGAACGAGGGCGCAGGGCTCCACCTGCACGCGCGAACGACGTGCCCGGGCTGGCTGGGAGAGCCTCTCGATGTAGGCTGGGCTCTCGACGTCTTGCACCCGCGGGCCCTCCAGCCCCTGGCGACCGGCGAGCCCTAGTCCGATCGCCCTCGGGCCTCGATCTCCCACACCGCCTCGACCTTCGGGCCGCGGACGGCGTAGACGCGGTCGTAGAGGTTGAGCGTCGGATCGCAGTGCGGCGGGAAGAACTCGATGCGCTCGCCCAGGCGCGGCGGGCGCGAGGGGTCGGTGATCGTCAGCCGGCCGTGCTCGTCGCCGGCGAAGGCGTACTCGATCCCCGGCCGCTCGACGGCCTCGGGCGGGAAAGGCTTGTCGGTCGAAAACGCCTTGAGGCCCGCGTCGACCATCGCCCGGTCGCGTGTCGGCACGCTGACGACGGTCGCCACCACCGTGAGCGCCATCTCGAAGTCGGTGAGGAGCGGGCCGCTCCGGCCGCCGATCCGGCGATAGTCGAGATCCATCACGCAGTACGAGCCCGCCTGGAGCTCGGTGAGGGAAGGCAGCTCCACGTCGATGTCCCACGTCCCCGTCGAGCCCCCCGCGACGACCTCGACGGGCAGCCCGTCGCGCTCGAGGAGCGCGCGCGTCTCCATGAGGGGCCGGAGCGCCTCGAGCGACGCCTCACGCCGCTTCTCCCAACCGACGACGTGGGCGCAGTGCCCCGCGTAGCCCTGGAGCCCACGGAGCCTGAGCGCGCGCTGCGTGGCGACCGCCCGCGCGAGCCCGAGGGCCGCCTCGCCCGGAGCCACGCCGGTTCGCCGGTTTCCCACGTCCACGTCCACGAGCACGCCGACGACGACGCCGTCCGCCGCGGCCTCGCGTCCGAGCGTGACGACGTTGTCGGCGTTGTCCACGACGATCAGCGTGTCCGGCGCCTCGGAGACGAGGCGGGTGAGTCGGCGGAGGGCCGCGGGCGCCACGATCTCGGTCGTGATCAGGAGGCCGCGGATCCCGGCGCGGGCCATCACCTCCGCCTCGCCGAGCTTCGCACACGCGACGCCGAGCGCGCCCGCGGCGATCTGGCGCCGCGCGATCTCCGGGCTCTTGTGCGTCTTCGCGTGGGGCCGCAGGTGCTTGCCGGAGCGCCGGGCGTGCTCGGCCATCCGGCGGAGGTTTCGCTCGAAGCGGTCGAGATCGAGCA
>MNCR01000107.1 GCA_001914535.1 Candidatus Rokubacteria bacterium 13_2_20CM_69_15_1 | reverse complement strand
CGGAGAGGAACCGCTCGAACAGGAGCTCCATGCCGACGGGATCGACCGCCGTGATGCCGAGCGCGTAGCAGACCGCGCTGTTGGCCGCCGAGCCGCGTCCCTGCACGAGGATGTCGTGGGCACGGCAGTACTCGACCACGTCCCACACGATCAGGAAGTAGCCCGCGAGGTCGAGACGCCCGATGACGTCGAGCTCGTGGGCCACCTGGCGGCGCGCGCGGGCGGCGAGCGGCCCCGTGCCGTAGCGCGCGCGCACGCCGCGCGCCACCAGCTCGCGGAGGTACTCGAGCGGCGTCTCGCCGGGCGGCAGCGGGAACTCCGGAAAGCGGTATTCGAGGTCCTTCAGTGTGAAGCCGAGCCGCAAGGCGAGCTCGCCCGTGTTGGTGAGCGCATCGGGAAGATCGTGGAAGAGCCGCGCCATCTCCCCCTCGCTCCGGACCCTGCGCTCGCCATTCACGGCGAGGAGCCGGCCAGCGTGATCGAGGTCGGTCTTCTCGCGGATGCACGTGAAGACGTCGGCGAGCAGCCTCCCCTCCGGCCGCGCGTGGAGCGGCTGGCTCGTGGCGACGAGCGGGACCCGCGCCGCGCGCGCGAGCGTCACCAGGCCCTGGAGCACCCGCTCCTGCTCGCGCTCGAGATGCCGCTGAACCTCCACGTAGCAGCTCGACCTGCCGAAGATCGCGACGAGCCGCTCCAGGACGCCGCGCGCGCCTTCCACGTCGTCGCCGCAGAGCCGCCGCGCGAGCGGCCCGCGCGCGCCGCCGGTGAGACACACGAGGCCGGCGGCGTACGGAGCGAGATCGTCGAGCGTCGCCGCCGCCGCGCCCTTGGCGGCGCCGAGCTTCATCCGCGTGATCAGGCGACAGAGGTTCTGATAGCCCTCGCGATCCTCCGCGAGCAGCGGCAGGCGCGAGCCGTCGGCGAGCGTCAGCTCGCTGCCGACGATCGGCTTCACGCCCGCGGCGAGGGCCGCGCGAGTGAACCGGGGAGCGCCGTACACCCCGTCGCGGTCCACCAGCGCCATGGCGGGCATGCAGAGCCGCGCGGCCGCGGCCGCGAAGGCCTCGGGCAAATCGGCGCCTTCGAGGAACGAGAACGCGGACTGGGCGTGCAGCTCGACGAACATTTATTTCCCGGTCACCGCGCTAGGAGCGCGTCGGAGTAACCGCCGTTCGAGCGCGGGCTTCGCCCGCGCAACCCTTCCTGGGGGTGGCTCGGAGGGGGCCGTCGAGGCCCCCTTCGATGAACTAGTCATAGACGCCGTCCACGCACCACTGCCCGGTCCGCAGATCGCGGGCGAGCCGGCAGAGCGTGCCGTCGACGAGCGCCACGTCCCACTCGTCGCGCGCCCACGCCTCTTCGTCCCACCACCCTCCCGACGCGCGCCAGGGGCCGGCGCACCCGACGACGCGCCGGCCGTCTACCCGCGACGGACGCTCGTCGGCCGTCGCAACGGCCACACGTCTCGGCGGCCGCACGCGCCGCAGCACGAGCGTGTGCGCGTCGGAAATGGGCGGGTCCTGCCGCGTGGTCCTTCGACCCCTGGGACGGGGGACGGACTCCGCGTCACCCGCCCCTTCCACACGGCCAAGCTCGTCGGGCGGCGAGAACGGGAGCATCGTGTAGGCGTCGGGACGGTGAGAGTCGTCGAGGCGCGGGGAGCCGACGTTGTCGGGGCCGACGAGCACTGCGAGGCGTGCGAGCACGGCGACGAGATCGCGCAGGCGGGGCGCGGGCGGCTGCCACAGCCCCCCCTGCCCCGCGGGCACCCGCACGGGACGGGCGCTGATCGTCGCGCGCGTGACCGCGGCAGACGGCGGATGCGCTTCGAGATCGAGGGCGAGCAGCGCGAGCATCGGCTTCGGCTCGCGCATCGGGACGGCGAGCGCGACGGCGCGCGCGTGATGGCCGCCCGAGGCGAGCTCGAGGCGGACCTCGAGCGCGTCCGCCGCGAGGGACGCGGCCACGAGCCGCGTGCAGAGCCGCTCGAGCACGGCGGCGAGGACGACCGTGAGGGCGCCGAGCGAGTCGATCTCCCACTCGAGCCCCTGCGCCTCGTCCCAGAACGCGGGCGGCGTCCAGGCGGCGAACGGGTCGCGATCGAGGCCGAGCGCCAGGTCGTGGGTGCGGAGGCCCGCGGGCCCGAGCCGCATGGCCAGGCCGTCGCGCGGCAGCGCCGCGAGCTCGCCGACGGTCCGCACGCCCCAGCCCTCGAGCGTCACGGCGAGGTCCGGGGCGAGACCGAGCACGGCGAGCGGCGCCGCCGCGAGCGCCGCGCGTTCCTCGCCCGGCGGGATGACCGTCACGGGCTCCGTGGCGTTCAGCGCCGCGACGCGGGCGGCCGTGCGGCTTCCGGCGAGGGCGACGCGACAGCCGGGGAACCCCACGGCCCGCGCCTGGCTCCAGAGCCGTCGGCCGATGGCGACGGGGTCGCCGTGGAGCCACGCAAGCCCCGCCGCGTCGACGTAGACAAGGCCCACGCCACCGTCCTCGACACGCGGCGACACGCCGAACGCCGCCTCGAGCAGCGCGTGGCGCGCCGACCGCACGTGCTCCTCGACGAACGGTCGGCTCACGAGCGCCGGGCAGCGGGCGCGCGCCTCGGTCTCGGTCATCCCCCCGCGCACCCCGTCCTCGCGCGCCGCCGCGTTCGCGTCGATCACCCGCGTGACCGACGGCGCGGGGGCCAGGACCGTCATCGGCTCGGCGCGGAGCGCAGGCTCCGAGCGCTCCGCGGCGGCGGCGACGAAGCATTCCACCCACAGGCAGGCGAACCGGCTCACGCGCGCCACCACGCGGGCGGCGACCCCGGGGGCGCCCGTCGCGCGCGCAGCACCCGCGTCGCCGTGTGTGCGCCGGCGAGGCGGGTCGGCGACGGGCCCGGGCCGGCCCAGTCGATCGCATCCCGCTCGGTCTCGACGACGAGCGACGCGCCGCCTCCGGTGACGCGCCGGCGACCGACGATCAGCAGCGCCGCCTCCGTCCGCTCGACGGCGAACTTCAGACGGAACGCGAGGGTCAACGGCAGGCGCGGCGGCGCCTCGCCGAGATCGAGCCCGATCAGCGTGAATCCCGGACAGCGGACGAGCAGGTCGGCGGCGCGGAGCGCCAGGTCACGGCGGCCCCCGCAGCGCACCCAGAGGAGACGCCCGAGATCCACTCCGGCGCGCGCCGCGGAGGCGGGGTCGAACGCCTGGTCGGCGTCGACGAGGGCGGCGACCGCTCCCCGGCTCGTGACGTCGCGAAGGCAGGTCGTGAAGAGGCTCGTGCGGCCGGACGACGGACGCCCGACGATCTCCGTGATCTCGCCGGAGCGGACCCAGGCCACGTCTTCCATGGTGGCTGCAAATGCTAATCACATGATGAGTATCAGGCAAGATGCCAGATGTAGGGGCGGCCAGAATGCTGAGCCCCAAGATCGTGGGTCAGACGCGCCTGCTAGAATTGCGAGGCGAGGAGGAACCCATGGACCTTCGCACGGTGAACGCGGTTGTGACCGGCGGCGCCTCCGGGCTCGGGCGCGCCACCGCCGAGCGCCTCGTCGCAGCAGGCGGCCGCGTGGCGCTCCTGGACCGGCCGGCGTCCGCTGGCGCCGATGTCGCGAAGACGCTCGGGCCGTCCGTGCTCTTCACGCCGGCAGACGTGACGAGCTCCGACGCGGTGGACGCGGCGCTCCGCACCGCCGCCGAGCGCTTCGGCGGCCTCAACGTCCTCGTCAACTGCGCGGGCATCGGCACCGCGATGAAGACCGTGGGCAAGGCCGGCCCGGCGAAGCTCGAGGAGTTCACCCGCGTCATCCAGGTGAACCTCATCGGCACGTTCAACTGCATCCGGCTCGCGGCTGCGATCATGGCGAAGCACACGCCCGGTCCCGACGGCGAGCGCGGCGTCGTCGTCAACACCGCGTCGGTCGCCGCCTTCGACGGCCAGATCGGTCAGGCGGCCTACTCGGCGTCGAAGGGCGGCATCGTGGGCATGACGCTGCCGGTCGCGCGGGATCTCGCCGAGCTGGGGATCCGCGTCGTGACGATCGCCCCCGGCATCTTCGACACGCCGCTGCTGGGCACCCTGCCCGAGCCCGTGCGCCAGTCGCTCGCCAAGCAGGTGCCGTTCCCCCAGCGGCTCGGGCAGCCGAGCGAGTTCGCCGCGCTCGCGTGCCACATCATCGAGAACGCGATGCTGAACGGCGAGACGATCCGCCTCGACGGGGCCATCCGCATGGCGCCGCGTTAGTCACGCGAGCCCGACCGCACGATGGCTCGACGCCGGCGGCGGAGCCGCACGGTCTTCGAGGTCCGCTCCCCGATGTCAGGGCGCGTTCGCGTCGTCGACCACCGGAGGGAGCGCCGACTCCTCGTCGGCGGCGACACCCTCTCGGTCTACCCACTCGACGGCGACTGGTCGCCGGTGCGCCGCGAGTACTGGTGGCGCGCCCTCGCGGCGATCGAGCTGCCGTCGCGTCCGTCGGCGCTGTTCGTGGGGCTCGGCGGCGGCACCCAGATCCACTTGCTGCGGCGCCTCGCGCGCCCCCGCCTGATCACGGTGATCGAGCGCGACCCGGCGATCGTACGGATCGCGGATGACTGGTTCGGCCTCGGCGCGGTAGGGCCGATGGAGATCTTCTGCGCCGAGGCGACGGTCGCGGTGCGCGCGCTGGCCTGCGCCGGACGGCGGTTCGACTTCGTCATGGAGGACGCCGCGTATGCCGAGGAGCCCGGGCGCGCCCTGACGCTAGCGCGCGCGCTGGTACCGCTGATCGCACCCCGCGGGGCGCTCATGCTCAACCGGCACCGCCGGGGCGACGCCCGGTGCGCCGCCGCCGCGCTCCGTTCCCGCTTCCGCGAGGTCCGAGTCCGGCTCGTTGGTCGCGGGGCGGAGAACACGCTCGTCTCCTGCCACGGCCCGTTACGATGAGACCGCCGGTCCCTCCGGGGATCGCGTGGGAGGCTCCCTCCCGTGGGATCAGAACTCTGCGTCGTTGGCGAGCTTGGCCGGCTCCACCACGAGGGTCCGCTTCCCCACCGCGGCCTGAGCGAAGGTCCCGATCCCGGTGACCGAGGCGTCGAGCCGCGCCTTCACCACCAGCGTGTGGATGCCGTTACCGACGTTGAGCGCGCCCCAGTTGAAGGCGTGGGTCGAGCGCGTCTTCTGGTAGAGACTGACGACTTCGGGCCCGACCAGCGGCGCCGAAATCCTGAACGCCCTGTTGCAGAAGACCACCTTCCCGTCGTCCGGGTCGTTGAACACGCCGTCCCCGTTGGCGTCGCTGGTCACGGGAACCGCGGCGCCATCCAGCTCGACCCAGACAGTCACGGTGGCGGCCGCCTCCGACTCCGGCGTCGTGATGTCCGTCCACAGCGCGCACTCTTCTGTGACCTGGATGATCAGGTCGGTGGGGGTCGAGTTCCTGAACGTCGCGCTGAGCAGCGTTACCGGCCCGCTCGAGGTGGCGCCGAGCCCGGCCTGCGTNNNCATCACTTCCACGGTCGAGGCCGACACGTTGATCTTGTCGGCTGGCTGATGGGTCGCGCGCGCTTTCGGGGGCGCCATGAGCACGAGAGCCACCGCTCCCGCCGTAACGAGCACCCCGATCTTTGCCCTTCTCCTCGTGTGAGCCACGTCCGCTCCTCCCGCTGTTGAGTTCATCCTGTTGAGTTCAACAATGAGTTCACCGACTCACACGAGGTATAGCCCGTGATGGTGCTGGCCACAATGAGGCGGAACCCCCAGAGTTGCCGACGATTCGCCTGAAGAGAGTCTCCAGATCTTCCCGCACGGCGTTTCCGGAAGCCTGGCGAGCGGCGAGCTCAGGCCTACCTGAGCCGCTTCCCGCGGAGGCGGTGGGGGCGGTCGGCCTCGGCGCCGAGGCGCTTCTTGCGGTCAGCCTCGTAGTCCGAGTAGCCGCCCTCGACCCAGACCATCCGCCCCTCGTCCTCGAAGGCCAGGATGTGCGTGGCGATCCGGTCGAGGAACCAGCGGTCGTGACTGATCACCACGGCGCAGCCCGCAAAGTCGAGCAGGGCCTCCTCAAGCGCACGCAGGGTGTCCACGTCGAGGTCGTTCGTGGGCTCGTCGAGCAGCAGGAGATTCGCGCCGCTCCGGAGCATCGTGGCGAGGTGGAGCCGGTTGCGCTCCCCGCCCGAGAGGTCGGCCACACGCTTTTGCTGGTCGCTCCCCCTGAAGTTGAACGAGGCGACGTAGGCGCGCGACGGCATCGTCCGGCCGCCGAGCGCCAGCGTGTCGGCCCCCCCGGAGATCTCCTCCCAGACGGTCTTCGCCGGATCGAGGGCATCGCGGCTCTGGTCCACGTAGGCGAGCCTCACCGTCTCGCCGACCCTGAGGGTGCCGGCGTCGGGTTTCTCCTGGCCGACGATCATCCGGAAGAGCGTCGTCTTGCCCGCGCCGTTCGGCCCGATGACCCCGACGATCCCACCACGGGGGAGCTTGAACGAGAGGCCGTCGACGAGCACGCGGTCGCCGTAGGCCTTCGTCACGCGGTCGGCGTCGACGACGACGTCGCCGAGCCGGGGCCCCGGCGGGATCGTGATCTCGAGCGCCGCGGCGCGCTCGACGCCGGACGTCGCGAGGAGCGCTTCGTAGTTGCTGAGGCGCGCCTTGCTCTTGGCCTGGCGCGCGCGCGGCGCCATCCGGACCCACTCGAGCTCGCGCTCGAGCGTGCGTCGCCGAGCCAGGTCGGCCTTCTCCTCGTGCTCGAGCCGCGCGCGCTTCTGCTCGAGCCAGGACGAGTAGTTGCCCTCCCACGGGATCCCGTGGCCGCGGTCGAGCTCGAGGATCCAGCCCGCGACGTTGTCGAGGAAATACCGGTCGTGGGTGATCGCGACGACCGTCCCGGGATACTCCTTGAGGAAGCGCTCGAGCCACGCGACCGACTCCGCGTCGAGGTGGTTCGTCGGCTCGTCGAGGAGCAGCATGTCGGGGCGCGAGAGGAGGAGCCGGCACAGCGCGACCCGGCGCCGCTCGCCGCCCGAGATCTTCGACACGTCCATGTCGCCCGGTGGCACCCGGAGCGCGTCCATAGCCAGCTCGACCGTCCGGTCGAGCTCCCAGGCGTTCGCCGCGTCGATCGCGTCTTGCAGGCGCGCCTGCTCGGCGAGGAGCTTGTCCATCTCGTCGGCCTCGAGCGGCTCGCCGAGCCTGGCGCTCACCTCTTCGAAGCGCGTGAGGAGGGCGCGCGTCCCGGCCACCCCCGCCTCGACGTTGCCGCGCACGTCCTTGGTCGCGTCGAGCTCCGGCTCCTGGGGGAGGTGACCGATCCGGAGCCCTGCCGCCGGGAACGCCTCGCCGAGGAACTCGCGGTCCACCCCGGCCATGATCCTGAGCAGCGTCGACTTCCCTGCCCCGTTCGGGCCCAGCACGCCGATCTTGGCGCCGTGGAAGAACGAGAGCCAGATGCCCCGGAGGATCTCGCGCTTGGGCGGGACGACCTTGCGCAGGTCCTTCATGACGAACGCGTATTCCCCAGCCATCGCTCAGACGACTCCCTTCTCGATCAGCCGCTTGTGCTCGGGCATCATGCACCGATTCTGCACCACGCGGATCCCCGTGCGGGCGAGCATCTCGGCCGCGGCGTCGTTCCGGATGCCGAGCTGGAACCACACCGCCTTGGGCCGCCACGAAAGCGCCAGGATCTCCCGCGCGTGGCCCGGGAGATTCTCGGGCCGGCGGAAGATCTCGATCACGTCTGCGGGCTCAGCGAGGTCCTCGAGCCGCCCCACCGCCGTCCATCGGTGCACGGGGCGCCCGGCGAGCTTCGGGTTCACCGGCCAGATGCGGTAGCCGCGCGCGTAGAGATAAGCCGGCACGTAGTAGGCAGGCTCGGCGGGATCCGCTTTCGCACCCAGGACGGCGACCGTCTTCGCCTCGCGAAGGATCGCCGCGAGTCCCACGTCATCGTCGATCAGGTTGGCTCGCCAGTCCGTCACAGACTCTGAGCCTCTCACGCCGGCCCGAGCGCGGCAACGATCTCGCCGCCAAACGCCTCGGCGCGCCAGCGCCTGACGCCCTCGATCCTCACCAGCTCGGCCTGGTCGCGGGGACCCGCCAGGGCAATCGCCGTGATGAGGCGGTTGGGCAGGAGCAGGCCGGGCTCGAGGCCAATGCGCGGCGCCGCCTCGCCGCGCCACTGCCTGAGGCGCTCGATGCGCCGCTCCGCCGCAGCCGGGATCCGGGGCCGCGGGCGGGACTCGATGCGTGGGAGCTCGTCGTCCGGCCGCGCCAGCGCGCGGGCGACGGCGTCGTGGATCGCCTCGCCCCAGCGCTCGATCACCCTCGGCGTGCAGCCCGGAACCTGCGCGAGCGCGGGCCGATCTCCCGGTGCGGCCTGAGCGAGCCGCACGAGCGTCTCCTCGGCGAGGATCTTGAACGGCGGACGGTCGTGGGCGCGGGCCAAGTGCTCGCGAAGCTCGTAGAGCTCTCGGAGCACGGCGAGCCCCCGGGGGGAGAGCTCGCGCGCCCCCTTGAGCCGTGTGAACGCGCTCGGGTCCTCGACACGCTCCGCGACCGGCTGGGCCGCGAGCGCCGCGCACTCCTCTTCCACCCATGTGAGCCGCCCGACGCGCTTGAGCTCGTCCACCAGCCGGCCCTTCAGCTCGAGCAAGTGGAAGACGTCGGCAGCCGCATAGCGGAGCTGCGCCTCCGTGAGCGGGCGCGCCGACCAGTCGTCCTTCTGCCGCGACGGTGGGAGGCGGACGCCGAGGTAGTGCTCGAGGAGGACGTCGAGACCGAGCGCGGGAGCCGCCAGGAAGCGCGCCGCGACCGCGGTGTCGAACAGCGAGGCGAAGCGGAAGGCGTGGCGCCGCTTGAGGTGTGTCAGATCGTTGTCGCCGGCGTGGAGGACGGTGACCCGCGCGGGCTCGTCCAGGAGTCTGCCGAGCGGCGACAGGTCGTCCACGGCGAGCGGATCCACGAGCCAGACCTCGCCCGACACGGTCGCGAGCTGGACCAGCGCGAGCCGCTCCGGGTAGTGGTGGAGGCTGTCGCCCTCGGTGTCGAGCGCCAGCTCCGCCGACCCGGCCAACCCCTCCACGGCCCGGTCGAGGTCCGCGCTGGTCTGGACCCAGTGCGAGGGAAACGTGGTCAGGGCTTCCGCTGGCGGATCGCCTGCTCCATCCGCTCGAATCGTCGGCGAAGGGGCTCGAGCCCCTCGTCGTGGGTGATCACGTAGAGCTCGTCCCCGAGGATCGCGCGGAGGACCATCTCGGCCACCGCCTCAGGTGGGAGAGACCGGCCCATCAGCTCCACGGGCTCGGCCCGAGAGGGCGCGTCGTTCTTGAGGTGCGCGGGGCGCGTCCGCTCGCTCGCGCGGATCCGGGTGGAGACGCCCATCGGGCACAGGACCGAGACGCCGATGTTGTAGGGCTTGAGGTCCTTCGCGAGCGTCTCGGAGAGTCCGACGACCGCATACTTCGACGTGTTGTAGATTCCGAGTCCGCGCGTCGCGACGAGACCGGCCATGGACGCCGTGTTCACGATGTGGGCGGGCTCCTTCTGCGCGAGCATGCGCGGCAGGAACGCCTCGAGCCCATGGATGACGCCCCAGAGGTTCACGCCGAGCACCCACTGCCAGTCCCGGTGCGTGGCCGCCTCGAGCCCGCCCCAGAGCGCGACGCCCGCGTTGTTGCAGAGCACGTGGACACGGCCGAAGGCGCCGAAGGCGCGCTCGGCCAGCGCCTGGACCGATGCGAGGTCGGTCACGTCGGTGCGTACCGCGAGCGCCTCGCCGCCGCGCGACCGGATCGCGCCAACCACATCCGCCATGCCTGCCTCGTCGAGGTCGGCAACGACGACGCGCGCGCCTGCGCGCGCAAACGCCTCCGCCAGCGCGCGGCCGATGCCGGACGCACCGCCCGTCACGACGCCGACCCGTCCGCTGAGTGAATCCACCGGCACTCCTCCTCCGCCGTGCTCAGAGGCTGAGCGTAGCCGCGCTCGTCGCGCCGGTCAATCTACAGGGATCCGCCAGGCCGGGTCACACCGTGGGTGGCCTGCCGCAGGCGCGCGGGGCGTCGCTGTAACGAAAGCCGCCAGGCCGGGTCACACCGTGGGTGGCCTGCCGCAGGCGCGCGGGGCGTCGTTGTAGCGTGATAGGATGCCCCGCGATCTCGGCAGGGGGAGGAGCTCGATGGCGAAGGAGATCTCGATCGTCCACCACGCCGACCGCCGCACCGACGTGATGATGCCCTACGCGCCCGGCATCGTCGTCCGGCGCGGGAGCCTCGTTTTTCTCTCGGGCGTGACCGCGGCGGCCGTCTACCACAGTCACCCCCACCGCGAGGAGGAGTTCGACCTGCCGGCCACGATGGAGGCGCAGGCGGTGCGCGCGATGGAGAACCTCAAGAAGACGCTCGAGGCCGCCGGCTGCACGCTCGGAGACCTCGTCACGGTCACACGGTACCTCACGGACGTCGCCGAGCAGGACGACCTCAATCGCGTGTGGGCGCGCTACCTCGGCGGGCACCTGCCCGCCACGACGACCGTCGAGGTGTCGCGTCTGGCCACGCATGCGCGGTGCAAGCTGGAGATCAGCGCGATCGCCGTCGCCG
>MNCR01000014.1 GCA_001914535.1 Candidatus Rokubacteria bacterium 13_2_20CM_69_15_1 | reverse complement strand
ACGCCCGGGTCCCCGCGGACCCGGGCGTTCGTGTGTCCTGAACCCGAGCGGGCTACCGCCCGACGAACGCCGTCCAGAGCGCGAGCGCGAAGCCGGCCAGCGTCAGCACGATCGCCGCGGCAGCGAGGAGTTTGTCGAGGGCCGTTTCGTCGCGATGCTCGGCCAGCGAAAGCCCGAGCCCGGCGAGGAAGCCCCCGACGAAACCGCCGGCGTGGGCCCAGTTGTTCACGCCGTCCATGAGGAAGCCCATGATGAACAGGATCAGCGCCCATTGCCCGTATTGCTGCAGGACCATCTGACCAAAGACCCCCCCGCGCTTTCTGCCGTAGGCGACGATCGCGCCGAGGAGTCCGAAGATCGAGCCCGATGCGCCGATCGTGAACGGCACGCCGAGCGAGTTGGACACGACGAAGCCGGCGACGCCCGAGATAGTGAAGATGACAACGAGCCGTGCGGGCCCGTAGATCTCCTCGACGGCGGGGCCGAGCTGGCGGATCCAGAGCACGTTGAACAGAATGTGGAGCAGCCCGCCGTGGAGGTAGATCGCGGTGAGCAGGGTCCACCAGCGTCCAAAGCGCCACGGGATCGATCCGGCGGCACCCAGCGCCCAGAGCGCGTCGGCGCTCGGCGAAAAGACCTCAAGGAAGCCTCGCGGCCGGAGCACCGCGAGCGGGTCGAAAATCAGGCTGATCACATAGAGCGCGACGCACGCCGCCGTGACGGCGTTGGTGAAGTTCCAGCGACGGAAGAGTGTACCGAGCAGCCCGCCGAACCCCCACATGCCGGGGTTACGCCGGCCGCACACGAGGCACACCGGCGCGTCGGCGTTGGTCAGCCGGCCGCAGGAGGGGCAGAGGATCGCGCCCGAGGTCTTACGGAACATCGTGGTCTCTCTCGGCCGGGATGCGGCATCGCTCGTCGAGCCACACGCCGAGATCGACGAGCCGGCAGGTGAGCGAGCAAAAGGGCCGGTGGGGGTTGCCTTGCCAGTGGGCCCGACGTCGGCAGGTAGGGCACGTCACGCCGCGCTCACGGGGCGGAGCGACGGCCTCTTCGTCCATGGTGGGTGCATCGTACCGGGCGCCGACAAAGCATGTCAACTCGGGCACTTCGTCAGCGCTCGGCGAGCTTTCGCGTTGACAGTCCCCGACGCGTCGCGTAGAGTTTCGTGGGTCACGTCCCACCCCGAAGGAGCCGGCGTATGAATCAGATTGGTCTCCGGAATCGTCACGTCCCGTCTGTGATCCTCGCGGCGCTCGTTGTCCTCGCGCTCGTCTCCGTCGTGGCGCCGCCCGTGCTGGCGGCGGGCGGCGAGGCGAGCCTTATCGTGCCCGACCTCGGGCATGTGACGTTCGGCGGAGTCGGCGGCCGTGCGCTCCTCATGTGGGGGCTCGTGGTGTGCGTGATGGGCCTGGTGTTCGGGATGGTGGTCTTCTCCCAGCTCAAGAACCTCCCAGTCCACGCCTCCATGCGCGAGATCTCCGAGCTGATCTACGAAACGTGCAAAACCTACCTGATCACGCAGGGGAAGTTCCTCCTGATCCTCGAGGCGTTCATCGGCGTCATCATCGTCCTGTACTTCGGCGTGCTGCTGAAGCTCGATGCGATGAAGGTGCTGATCATCCTGCTCTTCAGCTTGATCGGGATCGGCGGAAGCTACGGCGTGGCCTGGTTTGGGATGCGGATCAACACCTTCGCGAATTCGCGCACGGCGTTTGCGAGTCTTGGGGGCAAGCCGTTCCCGGTGTACGCGATCCCGCTCAAGGCCGGGATGAGCGTCGGCATGCTGCTCATCAGCGTCGAGCTGTTCCTGATGCTCTGCATCCTGCTCTTCATCCCAGGGGACTACGCGGGGCCGTGCTTCATCGGGTTCGCGATCGGCGAGTCGCTCGGCGCCGCGGCTCTCAGGATCGCGGGCGGCATCTTTACGAAGATCGCGGACATCGGATCCGACCTCATGAAGATCGTCTTCAACATCAAGGAGGACGACGCGCGCAACCCCGGCGTCATCGCCGACTGCACGGGCGACAATGCCGGCGACTCGGTCGGTCCGAGCGCGGACGGCTTCGAGACCTATGGTGTGACCGGCGTCGCCCTGATCTCGTTCATCCTGCTCGCGGTGAGAGAACCCGCCGTGCAGGTGCAGCTGCTGGTGTGGATCTTCGTCATGCGCGTGCTGATGATCGTCGCGAGCGGCGCCTCCTACCTGATCAACGACGGTATCGCGCGTGCCCGCTTCGGCGCGGCCACGCGGATGAACTTCGAGGCGCCGCTGACCTCACTGGTGTGGATCACGTCGGTCGTCTCCGTGATGCTGACCTACGTCGCCTCGTACGCGCTCGTCCGTGACCTCGGCGATGGCTCGCTCTGGTGGAAGCTCTCGACGGTCATCACGTGCGGCACTCTGGCAGGCGCGATCATCCCCGAGCTCGTCAAGGTCTTCACGTCGACGAAGTCGCGCCATGTGCGTGAGGTCGTGACCTCCGCGCGGGAGGGCGGGGCATCCCTCGACATCCTCTCGGGGTTCGTGGCGGGCAACTTCAGCGCCTACTGGCTCGGCATGGCGATCGTCGTGCTGATGGGCATCGCCTACGCGATCAGCACGGCGGGGCTCGCGAGCCTCATGGTGGCGCCGGCCGTCTTCGCGTTCGGCCTCGTGGCCTTCGGGTTCCTCGGCATGGGCCCGGTGACGATCGCCGTCGACTCGTACGGCCCGGTGACCGACAATGCCCAATCGGTCTTCGAGTTATCGCTCATCGAGCAGGTGCCCGGGATCCGCCAGGAGATCAAGCGGACGTACGGCTTCGACGTGAACTTCGAGAACGCGAAGCACCTCCTCGAGGAGAACGACGGCACGGGAAACACGTTCAAGGCGACGGCCAAGCCCGTCCTCATCGGGACTGCGGTCGTGGGCTCCACCACGATGATTTTCTCGATCATCGTGCTGCTGACGCACGGTCTGTCGCAGAACCTGGACAAGCTTTCGCTGCTCCACCCGCCGTTCTTGCTCGGGTTGATCACGGGCGGCGCGATGATCTATTGGTTCACCGGCGCGGCCACCCAGGCCGTCACCACCGGCGCCTACCGTGCCGTCGAGTTCATCAAGGCCAATATCAAGCTCGAGGGTGTGACGAAGGCGTCGGTCGCGGACAGCAAGAAAGTGGTGGAGATCTGCACGCAGTACGCGCAGAAGGGCATGTTCAACATCTTCCTGACCGTGTTCTTCGCGACGCTCGCTTTCGCCTTCCTCGAGCCGTATTTCTTCATCGGCTACCTGATCTCAATCGCGCTCTTCGGGCTCTTCCAAGCGGTGTTCATGGCGAATGCGGGCGGCGCCTGGGACAACGCGAAGAAGATCGTCGAGGTGGATCTGAAGGAGAAGGGGACGCCGCTCCACGCCGCGACCGTCGTCGGTGACACGGTTGGCGATCCGTTCAAGGATACGTCGTCGGTCGCGATGAACCCGATCATCAAGTTCACCACGCTCTTCGGTCTCCTGGCGGTTGAGCTCGCGGTGACGCTCACGGCCGAACAGGGCGCCGGGCTGAGCCTGTTCCTCGCCGCGCTCTTCTTCGCGGTGTCGGTCGTCTTCGTCTGGCGATCGTTCTACGCGATGCGGATCGGAGGCGGCGCGCCCGCCAAAGTCGAGACTCGGCGCGTGGGCGCCGTCGCGCGGGGCAGCAAGTAAGGCTCCGTGGAGTTCTTGCTCGGGGTCGTCACCGGGGCCTACTCGCTTGACGACCTCATCCGCTGGGGCGGCTACGCCATCCTGGTCGGGATCGTCTTCACCGAGACAGGGCTCCTCGTCGGGTTCTTCCTGCCCGGCGATTCGCTCTTGATCACCGCGGGGCTCGTCGCCGCGGCGGGCGGCCTCAACATCTGGCTGACGAACGGGCTCCTCATCGTGGCTGCCGTCGTGGGGGACAGTGTCGGCTACGCTATCGGCGCCCGGATCGGCCCGCGCCTGTTCACGCGCGAGCAGTCGCTGCTCTTCAACCCGCGCCACGTCGAGCGGACCCGTCGCTTCTATGCCCGCTACGGGGCCAAGACGATCGTCATCGCGCGTTTCGTCCCGATCGTCCGCACGTTCGCGCCGGTCGTCGCCGGTGTCGGCCAGATGCCATACCGCCGGTTCCTCTTCTACAATGTGGCCGGCGGCGTGGGATGGGTGACGTCGATGACCTGGGGGGGCTACCTGCTGGGGCGGGCGATTCCGAACATCGCTGAGTACATTCACATTGTCGTCATCGTCGTGATCGTTCTGTCCGTGATCCCGATCGCGGTCGAGATCCTCAAGGAGCGCCGGCGGCGCGCGGCCTGATCCTGTCGGCGCTCTTCACCCTCGTCGGGCGGCTGCCCGCCGGCGCGGGGGCCTGGCTCGGGCGGCGGCTCGGCGACCTCGCGTTCGTCGCGCTCCGGGGGCGGCGACGCGTGGCGCTCGCCAACCTCTCCATCGCGTTCCCCACGCTCGGCGCCGCCGAGCGCCGGCGTGTCGGCCGGCGCTCCTTCCAGCACCTCGGCCTGCTGTTCGTCGAGCTCGCGGCGACCCTCGGGCGCCCGTTCGAGCGCGCACTCGCGGCGATCAGCTTCGAGGGCCTCGAGCACTTGCGCGGCGTCATGGCGACCCGTGGGCGGGCGCTCGTTCTGACGGCGCACCTCGGCAACTGGGAGCTGCTCGCCGCGGCCCACCGGCTGACGGGCTACCCGCTCGCGATCGTCGTTCGCCCGCTCGATTCTGCGCCGCTGAACCAGCTGGCGGAGCGGCTCAGGCGGAAGTCGGGCGTGGAGCTGATCGACAAGCGCGGCGGGCTGCGGCGCGTGCTGCGCACCCTGGCCGACGGGCACATCGTGGGCATCATGCTGGACCAGAACGCGGCCCGGCGGGAGAGCGTGTTCGTGCCGTTCTTCGGGCGCCCGGCCTCGACGTCGAAGAGCCTCGCGGTGCTGGCCGTGCGCACCGGAACGCCCGTCGTCCCGATCTTCATCCGTCGCGACGGCCGACGCCACCACGTCACGATCCACCCGCCTCTCGCGCCGCCCATGGTGAACAACACCGAGCGCGCCGTCGTCGAACTGACCATGCGTTGCACGGCGGCGATCGAGGCGGCGATCAGCCAGGTGCCGGAGCAGTGGCTGTGGATGCACAATCGCTGGCGCACGCGACCCCCTGAGGAGGCGACACGGTGATCACGCGCGTGCTCGCTGCCGCGCTCATACTCGGGGCCGTTGCGACGGCGTCCGGTGCCGACGTGCAAGTCGACGCGTATCGCCGGGCGGCCGCCGCGGGGGCGTTCGGCACGGTCGCGGGTCACGCGTGGGAGGAGCGCCGGCGGCCGGCCGGCGTTGAGCAGCCGCTCACGGGCACCGTGGTCACGCTCGTGCCCCACTCACCTGCGCTGCGGGCGCGGCTCGAGGAGATTCGGACGCGCTCGCGAGACTCGATGAACGCCTACCGAGGGTCGGCACGTGTGATGCGACTCGCGCGTGAGGCCTACGAGAAGGAGCTGTGGGAGGCCGGAGCGGCCGATCTCGTCAGGACCAGTGTCGTCGACGGGAGCGGTGATTTCAAAATCGAGGATCTGCCTGCCGGCGCCTGGCTCTTGATCGCCACCCGGTCGGTCTTTGTCGACAAGGCCTCGCCTCGCGTCACCGAGCGGGAGCGCGGAACCTACGCGCCCGCCCTCCGGCTGACGGGCTTCAGCACGGTGTCCGTCTGGCTACGCGAGCTCACCGTCTCCACGGGCCTGATCCAGGTGGAACTCATGGATCGGAACCCCTGGTTTACCGGGATCGAGGAGGAACGCACGCTGGACGCTAGCCCGTAGACCTAGCGTCCAGCGCGCGGACGCTACTTCTTGGATTCCTTCTTCGCCATCCCGCCGCCTTTCACCGTGATCGACTGCGCGACGGCTTTGCCGTCCATCTCCATGTAGCGGACATGAACCGCGTCGCCCGGCTTGAGGTCGGCGGCCGTGATCGACTTGCCGCCCTTCCGAATGGAGGTCTTCGGGGCGACGCCGAAGGTCCACTCGGTCTCCTTCTTCCTCTCCTTGCCGGCCACCACGATGCTGTCGGCCGACGCCGCCTTCACCGTGCCGTTGGCGTTCTTCACCGGCATCTTTCTCATCTCGGTCGGCTTTTCGACCTTCTTCTCGGCCGGCGCCGGCGTTATGGACTGGGCCGTCGCAGGCCCGGCCAGGCCGGCAGTGAACGCGATTGCAACAACCAGAGCAAGTAGGTTCTTCACAGTGGTCACTCCTCCACCAAAGGGGTTAGGGAACTCGGTGCCTGCCTCCTGGGCGTACGACGAGTCGCGGCAGGCGTTTATTCCTGGTTTAAGTATGGATGAAATCTAGCAGAAAGAAAAGATTGTTCCGCCCGGTACATGCAACCAGGCGCCGTTGACCTGGGAACCAAGCCCATGGTACGAGTATTGAATGTCCTCTCCTCCATGGTGAGTCGATCGAGCCTACTCCTGCTCACAACGTGTCTCGTTGGCATCCTGCCGCTGGCCACAGCCACTTCGAGCACAGCCGGACCTTCCTCTGAGCCGACTCCTGTGGCGGCGGTGGCCGTGCCACCGTCTGAGGACGACCCAGGACGGTCCGAGCCGGTGATGGAACCGAAAGGGGCCGCGCCCGATGCCGGGCCCGGGGCGAAGGCTCTCGCGGAGGTCACCGAGGTGGACTCGTGGGCCCACGCCTTCGCCGAATCGGCCCAACTCAATGCGGTCGCTCTGGCGCCTGACTTCCCCGACTATCCGCGGGTGATGAACGACGACGTCCAGTACTTCCTCGACCGCTTCACCGGGAGCCGGCGCATGGTCGTCGAGCTCTGGATGAGCCGATCCGGGCGTTATCTCGCGATGATCCAGGAGGTCTTCCGAAATCAAGGCCTCCCGACCGATCTCGCATTCACGGCGATGATCGAGAGCGGCTTCAACCCGCGCGCGGTCTCCCGCGTCGGCGCGAAGGGGCTCTGGCAGTTCATGGCTCCTACGGCACGCCGCTACGGTCTGCGCGTGGACCGGTGGGTGGACGAGCGCCTCGACCCCGAGAAATCCACCGTCTCCGCCGCGGCGTACCTGCGGGATCTGTACCGCCAGTTCGGCGCATGGGAGCTCGCGCAGGCGGCGTACAACGCGGGTGAGGTGGTGGTGAGCCGGGCGATTCGCGTGACGGGCTCGTCGGACTTCTGGGCCCTGACACGCACGGAGTATCTGGGGCGGGAGACCCGTGAGTTCGTCCCCGCGATCCAGGCGGCGACGCTCATCGGCCGCGATCCGGACCAGTACGGATTCGAGGTGGGAGGCGAGCCGTGGGACGACACCGAGCGCATCTCCGTGCCGCCCTCGACGGATCTCCGTCGCTTGTCCACGGTCGCCGGGATTTCGCCCGCCATGCTGCGGGCACTCAATCCCACTCTCGTCCGCGGGGTGACACCGCCGGGCACCAGGTGGGAGATTCGTGTTCCGGCCGGCACCCGGGAGGGCGTTCTCGCGGCGCTGGCGCCGCGCCGGTCGGTCGGCATCGCCAAGGCGAGGGCGCCCCGCCACGCTGCGGCCGAGATCCACGTCGTCCGGCCGCGCGAGACGGTGACCTCGATCGCCAAGCGCTACGGGTTGTCGGTCAAAGAGGTGCTCCGCTGGAACAGCCTCGAGAGCCAGGATCCGATCCGGCCTGGCGATCGGCTGCGAGTCGCCGAACTCCGCTGAAGGTCGAAGTCCGGCTCTTCGCGGCCTTCCTCGCGTATCTGCCGGCCCCAGACCCGCAGGGCGCCGTTGCCCTCGACGTGCCTCCTGGGTCGACCGTTGACGACGTCGCGCGGCGCCTCCGGATCCCCCCCGACCTCGCTCGCGTCGTGCTCGTGAACGGTCAGGACCCCGAGCCCGGGCGTCCTCTCGATGCGGGCGACGTGATCGCGATCTTCCCACCGCTGGCGGGAGGCATGGGCCGCAGCACGCGTGAGGGCTCGGCGGCCTCGGCCGCCGCTTCGTCGACCGCGGAGTCGATCTCGGCGCCGACGAGCAGGGCGACACCGCTCACGTAGAGCCACAGCATCAAGAGGATCACGCCGCCGATCGAGCCGTAGGTGGCGTTGTAGTTCACGAAGTACGTCACGTAGAACTTGAGCGCCGACGACATCGCCAGCCACGCCCCCAGGGCGAACGTCGACCCCGGCGTGATCCAGTGCCAGCGCCGCCCCGCCGCGGGCGCGAGATAATAGACGAGGGCCAAGCCCGTGAGGGCGAGGCAGAACACCACCGGCCACTGGAGCAGCGTCCACGCGAGCGTGAAGACCGGTGTCAGGCCGATTCGCCGCGCCACGGCCTCGCCGATACGCCCGCCGAAGACGAGCAGCAGGAGCGCGCTCAGCGTGAACAGGGAGAACCCGACCGTGAGACCGATCGCGATGAGCCGGGACGTCCACCAGCGGCGTTGCTCGCTCACGCGACACGCGACGTTGAGCGCGGTCATGATGGACAGCATCCCGCTCGACGCTGCCCACAGCGCGGCGAAGACGCCGATCGAGAGCAGGCCGCCGCTCGCGCCACTCACGATCTCCGCGAGCGTCCGCCTGAGCAGTGACGCCGCGTCGCTCGGTAGCATGCGATCGGCATAATCGAGCAACTGGCCCATCAGGTCGGGGAAGGGCAAGAGCCCGAGCAGGGCGGTCAGGAAGAGCAAGGTCGGTAGGAGCGCAAACGAGAAGTAATACGAGAGCCCGGCCGCGCGGTCGAGGAGCTCGTCCTCCCAGACCCTGCCATACACACGACGGGCGAGCTGCCGGACGGAGAGTCCCCCGAGCCACCAGGGGGACGCCGTCGGTCGGACCGGTTGTAGGCCCGTGTGCGGGAGCTCCGTCAAGGCGGCGACTATCGTAGCAAGGCGCCGGCGGCCCGGAGGGGAAATCAGGCGATCCGGGGAGTGTCAGCGACGGGACCCGAGCGACGTCACACGATAGGCGTCTCGGTCGAGCGCCGGCCCGCACCTTGGACGGCGAGGCCTGCGGCGAGCGCCCGCCGCAGATCCTCGCCCTCGAAAGGGGCGCTTCTTGCGCCTACTCGCTGAGAGCGTGCCCCGGCCGTGCGCGCCTTCGCGCGGCGAGACCGATCCCGACCAGCCCGGAGGCCAGGAGAAGGAAGGTCGCCGGCTCGGGTGTCGCAACCACCATCACGTCGCCGCTCCCGAGGGCGCTACTTGCGAACGCGTCGGGCGGACTCCCTGCTGCAAGGAGGCTCAGGTTGAGAGCGCCGGTCCACTGAAGGCCGCCGTCCGGCAGGCCGAAGAATGCGGCCAGAGTGGCGTCGGTGGAGCTGGAGAAAATGCCACCGGCGATATTAAAGGAATCTCCGATCTGCGTGACCGACGCGCTCGACCACGTTCCAGAAAACAATGTCGTCCCCGCCGAAATTCCCGCGGCCGCCACCTCTCCGACGAGCTGGATGGTGCCACCCGAGTCAAAGAACCACTGCGTGGAGCTCGACGCTGTCAGGCTCCCCGTCGCGAAGGAGAGCACGCAGCCCACGCAGGCCGCCACCACGCCGTTGTTTGCAGGCGTGGCCGTGTCCGCCGTGCCCAGCCCCCCGACGATGCTGGCGATCGTGATGCCGCTGCCCACGAGTTCCGCGCCGGACACCCCGTAGGCGATCGATCCGGGATTGGGCGCGTTGATGGTGAAGTCGAGCGTCGGAACGGCCGCGGCGGTTCCGACGATCGACAGAAGGCAGAGTAGCAATACCCCCAGAGCACCAGGCAATCTCAAAGTCATCATTCGCGTCCTTTCGCAGTCTTTGCCGCGTGCGTCGGAGCCGCGGTCTCGGTTCGTCGAGCGGGACAGACGCAAACCCGCTGCCAAACGGGCGGACCCTTGGAACCGCGCGGAGATGCGGTCGCCATCGGATTGACGGAAGTGAAGTTTGTTGCGTGATGGCAGAAGAGGGCCGTCGCCGATGTGAAGACGGATTCATTTTGCGGAATTTTGGCTGAGGCCTCTCCGGAAACCACGCGCGCAACGTCTCGACAGGTTCGTAAGCCGGCTCGACGCGGTGAGCGCGAGCCCGTCGGGATCGGAGACGCGGGCGGAGCTCGCGGTCGCTCGAGCTCTCCGCGGGCCATCCGCGATGGCGGGCGTGATGCGGGGTCCACCGCCCTCGACCGCGGCGCCGCGAGGTCGGTTCACGGCGACAGTCGGCCGGCTCAAAGGGGGCGATGGTACACTCAGACGGCTGAAGCGACAGATAGTTACGGTGCCGGAAGCGTCTAGGAACCCGGTGGGCCTCCCGGACTTCAAATCCGGTGGACCGTTCTAGACAAACGGTCGATGGGTTCGACTCCCATACGCTTCCGCCACACAGGAGACGATGGCCAAACACGATCGGCAGCCACGCTCCCACCGACGGATCTCGCGCCGGCAGCGGCGGATGCTCGTCACGACGGCGGTGGTCATCGTCGCTGTGGCCGTCGGATACTTCGCCTACCGGGCCGCCGCGAATCTCCCCGGTGCGCAGATGCCCGACCAGGGAAACCTCCACATTCCCACAGAGGACAGCCCCCATGAGCCCTACAACTCCGACCCGCCGACCTCGGGCCCGCACCTGCCGTACATCGCGCCGTGGGGCGTGCACACGCGTCCGATCCCGCAGCCACTCCAGGTCCACAACCTCGAGGACGGCGGCGTGCTCGTCCAGTACAATTGCGACTGTCCGGAGCTCGTCGAGAAGCTCCGCGCGATCGTGCAGCGCTACACCCACTACGTGATCCTGGCGCCGTACCCGACGATGAAGAGCCGGATCGCGCTGACCGCGTGGACGCGCATCGACGCGTTCGACGAGTTCGACGAGAAGCGGATCGTCCGGTTCGTCAAGGCGTACCGTGGGATCGACCACCACAACAAGTAGGGTCGGCCGCGGGGTCGTGACCGCGGCGCTGCTCCTCGCGGCGTGTGCGCGCCCGTTCGTCTCGCCGCTCGCGCCGCCCCCGCACCGCGAGGACATCGCCGCCGGCTACGACGTCACGTGGGCGGCGATCGTGCGCGCGCTGGCGAAGGAGAACGTGGCGCTCCGGGCGATCGCGCGCGATTCCGGTGTCATCGCGACCGACGACTTCATCGCGCCGATCGGTGTCTACGCCGACTGCGGCCGCATCGGCGACGACCTCCTCGAGGGCGAGGCGCTCGTCGCTTTCACGCTCTTCGCCGAGCCCAACGGCGCCCACACGAAGGTCCAGATCAACGCGAAGATGCGCACCCACATGCACCGGAAGGGCGGGAGCGGCAAGCTCCGCCCCGCGCCCGTCTACCAGTGCGCGTCGACCGGACGGTTCGAGGCGAACCTGCTCGACACCGTGCGGGACTTCGTCAAGGAGTAGGCGGATGCCCTCGCGTCTGGCCGACCTGATCCGCAAGGCGCGGCGTCTCGCCACCGAGCGCGACCGGCTCATCGACGGCCTCGCCGAGGAGTGGGCGCGGGCGCTGCGGGGCCAGGGCCTGTCGCGCGCCGACCTCGACGAGCTGTGGGCGGGGCTCGTGGAGGACGCCGTGCGCAGCGGCCGGCAGGCCCGCGACGGCAAGTGGACGCCCCAAACGTGGCGCCACGAGACCCAGGAAGTCGTCGCCCGCCTGCGGAAGAAGGTCGAGGCCGCGCTCGATGAGCGCTGACCGCGCGACGGCCCTCCGCGGCCTGCCCTCCGTGGACCAACTCCTCCGCCGTCTCGCAGAACGCGCGGAGCTCCACGGCATCACGCGCGCGCGCGTGACCGCGCTCGTCCGCGAGGCGCTCGAGCAGGAGCGCAAACGCGTCCTCGAAGAGCACGCCGTGCCGGCGGGGGTCGAGACGCTCGTGACCCGTGTCGTCGAACGCGTGCGGCGAGCCGGCGTCTTCTCCCTGCGCCCGGTGATCAACGCACAGGGCGTCGTGCTTCACACCAACCTGGGGCGCGCGCTCGTGAGCCCGCTCGCCCTCGAGCGGCTCGCGGCCGTTGCCGTCGCCTACTCAAACCTCGAGCTCGATCTTGCCAGCAAGGAGCGGGGGTCACGGTACAGCCACGTCGAGCCGCTCCTCCAGCGCCTGACCGGGGCGGAGGACGCGCTGGTCGTCAACAACAACGCCGCCGCCGTCCTGCTGGCGCTCGAAACCCTCGCGCACGGCAAGGAGGTCATCGTCTCACGCGGGGAGCTGATCGAGATCGGCGGCGAGTTTCGGATCCCCGACATCATGCTGCGGAGCGGCGCCGTGCTGCGCGAGGTGGGGGCGACGAACCGGACCCACCTTCGTGATTACGCGGACGCGATCACGCCGGACACGGCCCTGCTCCTCAAGGTGCACACCTCGAACTACCGCGTCGTGGGCTTCACCGCCGAGGTGTCGTCCCGTGAGCTCGTCGGGCTCGGGCGCGAGCGGGGGGTCCCGGTGATGGAAGACCTCGGCTCGGGATCCCTGATCGATCTGCGTCCGTGGGGCTTCCCCTACGAGCCGACCGTGCAGGAGACCGTGGCCGCGGGCGTCGACGTGGTCTCCTTCTCCGGCGACAAGCTGCTCGGCGGCCCTCAGGCCGGGATCGTCGTCGGCCGGCGCGCCGTCGTGTCGCGGCTCAAGAAGAACCCCTGGAACCGCGCGCTCAGGATCGACAAGTTCACGATCGCCGCGCTGGAGGCGACGCTGTACGCGTACGAAGCCGGCACGGCGCTCGAGGCGATCCCGACGCTCAGGCTCCTGACCGAGCCGCTCGCCCGCGTCCGGAGCCGCGCGCGCGCGGTCCTGCGACGACTCGCGCCGGCGACGCGCGCGCGCCTCAAGGCCCGCGTCGTGGACGACCACGCGCAGGTCGGCGGCGGTGCGCTGCCGACGGTGGCGCTGCCGACGGCCGCGGTCGCGATCGGCGACGGCGGGACGGAGGCGATGGGTCTCGACGCGCGCCTCCGGGCGGGCGACCCGCCCGTCGTCGGACGGATCGTGGACGACCGCCTGCTCCTCGACTGCCGGACCGTCCTGCCGCACCAGGTCGCCATCCTCGCTCGAGCGCTGTCAGCCGCGGTGGAGCCAGACCGTGCCTAGCGTCGGCCGCGCACGGAGCACACCGTGCACCCGGCCCGCGCCACCACGGAGCCGAGCGTGCCGTTCTCGGGCCACCTGCGGTTGACGCGGCCCCCGCGGCCCCCCCGGGAACGACCATGAAGCACGTCGTCGTCGGGACGGCGGGTCACATCGACCATGGCAAAACCGCCCTCGTGAAAGCCCTCACCGGCATCGACACCGACCGCCTGCCCGAGGAAAAGGCGCGCGGGATCACCATCGACCTCGGGTTTGCGTTTCTTGAGGAGCCCCCGGGCCCGACCATCGAGATCGTCGACGTGCCCGGGCACGAGCGCTTCGTCAAGAACATGCTCGCCGGCGTCGGCGGCATCGATTTGGCGATGCTCGTCGTCGCCGCCGACGAGGGCGTGATGCCGCAGACACGTGAGCACCTCGCGATCTGCTCGCTCCTGCACATCAAGGGCGGCCTCGTGGTCCTGACCAAGACCGATCTCGTCGACCCCGACTGGCTCGAGCTCGTCAGGGACGACGTCGGGACGCTCGTGCGCGCCACGTTCCTCGCGGGCGCGCCGATCCTCGCCGTCTCGGCGAAGACCGGTGACGGCCTCGCCGAGCTTCGCGCGGCGCTCCGACGGCTCGCGGAGGCGGTGGAGCCACGCAGTCTGGACCAGCTCCCGCGCCTGCCGATCGACCGCGTGTTCACCGTGCGCGGCTTCGGCACCGTCGTCACCGGGACGCTCAGGGGGGGCAGGCTCGCCGTGGACGATCGCGTCCAGGTCTATCCGGGGGGCGTCGAGACGAAGATCCGGGGCCTGCAGACGCACGGCCATCCGGTGACGGAGGCGTTCGCGGGCCAGCGCACCGCGGTGAATCTGCAAGGCGTGGAGCGGGCGGCGGTGGAGCGCGGTGACGTCGTCGGCCTCGCCGGCACGCTCGTCCCCACGGTGCTCGTGGACGGGACGCTCGAGCTCCTCGGGGACGCCCCGCGCGCGATCAAGTCGCGCACCCGCGTCCGCTTTCACGTCGGGACCCGCGAGATCATGGCCCGCGTCCTCCTCCTGGATACGGCCGAGCTCGAACCGGGCCAGACGGCCTTCGCGCGCTTCCGCCTGGAGGCGCCGCTCGTCGCGCTTCCCGGCGACCGGTTCGTCGTGCGCTCGTACTCGCCGGTCGTGACGATCGGGGGCGGGACGATCCTCGACGTGAATCCGCCGCGCTTCAAACGCAAGGCGCCGGCGCTGGCGGCGCACCTCGGTCTCCTGCAGACAGGCAGCCCCGCAGAGGTCGTCGAGGAGCACGTGCGCCACGTCGGCGCCGCGGGCACGCGCCTGGCGACCCTGCTCGGCCGAGTGCCCTTCGGGCCCGAGCAGCTCCGGGGCGTGCTCGACCACCTCGTGGCGCAGGGCCGGGTCCTCGTCGTCGAGCGGGAGTGGTACCTCCATCCCGAGAGCTCGGCGCGCCTCCGGGGGCAGGCCCTCACGGCGCTCGAGGCCTTCCACCGCGCCAACCCGCTCAAGCCGGGGATGTCGCGCGAGGAGCTCCGGGTGCGCGCCGGCGGCGCCGACGAGCGGGTGTTCGCGGCGCTGGTCGCCGGGCTCCTGAGCGAGGGCGTGGTGGCGACCGACCGGGACAAGATCCGACTCGCGGCGCACCAGGTGCGGCTGACGCCGGAGCAGCAGCGGATCGTGGACCGCGTCGAGCAGGAGTTCGTCAAGGCCGAGGCGTCGCCGCCGAGTCCCGAGGAAGCGCTCGGCCACGCCGGCGTGAGCGGCGGCGACGAGCACGAACTCTTTCAATTCCTCGTCGAGGGCAAGAGGCTCGTACGGGTCAAGGAGTCGCTCTACTTCCACGCCGCGGCACTGGACGCGATCCAGGACAAGGTCGTGGCGCTCCTGCGCGAGCGGAAGGAGATCGGGCCGGGCGATATCAAGGACCTCCTGGGGATCTCCCGCAAGTACGCGATCCCGCTCCTGGAGTACCTGGACGCTCGCCGGGTGACGGTCCGGATGGGCGAGAAGCGGGTCTTGCGGGGCGGGTAGGCGCGGAGTATGGTGAAGGCGCTGAAAGGAGCCTCTCATGTTTGGACTGGGCTACCAGGAGTTGCTGATCATCCTCGTGATCGTGTTGATCCTCTTCGGCGCCAACCGCCTGCCGGATCTGGCGCGCTCGCTGGGATCGAGCGTCAAGGAGTTCAAGAAGGGCGTCAGCGAGACGTCAAAGGACGACTCGACGGCTGCCGTGAAAAAGGAAGAGGAGAAGAAGGCGTCGTAATCCGCCCGGCCGTGCCCACGCCGACCGCGTCGCTCTGACCTCGCGGCAACCCTCTCGCGTCGACCGGTTTGTACGGTATGATTCGCGCGATGATTCGACTGGCGGTGCTCGTCGCGGCGACCCTGCTCCTGGCTCGTCCCGCACCGGCCGACGCCCCGATCTATCGTTGGGTCGACGAGCGCGGCGTGCCCCACTTCGTCCAGGGCATCGACAGCGTCCCCCAGAAGTACCGCTCGGCGGCGGCGCCCTTCGATCTCAGGAGGGCGCCGGGGTCGTCGAGGACGTCCGCGGAGACGGGCGCCTCCGAGGGCCCGGCCGCTACTGAGATCAGGTTCACGAAGGGGCAGGCGATCGTCGTGGACGCGACGATCAATGGCGGCACCTCCGTGAAGCTGATCCTCGACACCGGCGCCGACCGGACCGTGATCAACCCCCGCGCGCTCACGGAGGCCGGGGTGTCCCTGACCGAAGGGCCGACGGGCCAGATTCGCGGCGCGACGGGGTCCGCGAGCGTGCAGACGGCAGCGCTCGAATCCCTCGAGATCGGCGACGCGAAGGTCATCGACCTCCTGGTCGTTGCGCACGACATCGAGCAGGGAGCGGTGGACGGTCTCCTCGGACGTGACTTCCTCGACCAGTTCAAGGTCTCGATCGACTCCGACAACGGCATCGCCACCCTGGCGCCCAAGATCAAGTAATCCCCGGCGGCCGTCGCTCTCGCGCGGCGTGGTACGATGCGTGATCTGACCATGGACTACAAAGCCACGCTGAACCTGCCGAAAACCGCCTTTCCCATGAAGGCCAACCTCCAGGAGCGAGAGCCGACGATGCTCGCCTGGTGGGAGCAGTTCGGGATCTATAAGCGCCTCCGCCACGTGGCCGCGGATCGCCCGCTCTGGATCCTGCACGACGGCCCGCCGTACGCGAACGGCAATATCCACCTGGGCCACGTGCTCAACAAGGTCCTGAAGGACGTCATCGTGAAGTCGCGCACGATGCTCGGCTTCAACGCGGTCTACGTCCCGGGCTGGGACTGTCACGGTCTGCCGATCGAGCATCAGGTCGACAAGGAGCTCGGTCTCGACCAGGCCTCGGGGGACGTGCGGCGCGCCATGGATCCCGTCGAGAAGCGCAGGAAGTGCCGTGAGTACGCGCTCCGGTTCATCGACATCCAGCGCGCCGAGTTCAAGCGCCTGGGTGTCTTCGGCGACTGGGACAACCCCTACGTCACGATGGCGCCCGCCTACCAGGCGATCATCGCGCGCGAGTTCGGCCGCTTCGTCGGCCGGGGCCTCGTCCACAAAGGGCTCAAGCCCGTGCACTGGTGCATGCACTGCAAGACCGCGCTGGCGCAGGCGGAGGTCGAGTACGAGGACCAGCGGACGCCCTCGGTGTGGGTGAAGTTTCCGCTCGTGTCGGCGCCGGCCCCGCTCCAGGCGGCGCTCGCCGGCCGGCGCGCCTTCGCGGTGATCTGGACGACGACGCCGTGGACGCTGCCCGCCAATCTCGCGATCGCCGTCCACCCGACGCAGCCTTACGTCGCCGTCGAGGTGCCGGGGCAGTCTGCGGATGTCTACGTCGTCGCGCGCGCGCGGCTCAACGACTTTCTGGGGCTCTTCAAGAACCCGGCGCACCACGCCCTCGCCTCCTTCGACGGACGCGAGCTCGTCGGCCACACGTTCCGCCACCCGTGGATCGACCGCGAGGGCCCGATCGCGGCGGCGGACTTCGTGGCGATGGACCAGGGGACGGGCCTCGTCCACATCGCCCCCGGTCACGGCGAGGAGGACTACGACCTCGGTCGCTCGCTCGGGCTGCCGATCTTCAACCCCGTGGACGACGACGGGCGCTTCGTCCCTGGCGTGGAGCACTTCGCGGGGCTCACCGTGTGGGAGGCCAACCCACGGATCATCGACCATCTCCGATCGATCGGGATGCTCGTCGCCGAGCGCGCGCTCGATCACACCTACCCGCACTGCTGGCGGTGCAAGAATCCGACGCTGTTCCGCGCAACCGAGCAGTGGTTCATCGAGCTCGACAAGCACCAATTCCGCGCCCGTGCGCTCGAGGCGATCAAGCGCGACGTGCAGTGGATCCCGGGGTGGGGCGAGGAGCGGATCTACAACATGGTGGCGCACCGGCCCGAGTGGGTCATCTCGCGCCAGCGCGTCTGGGGCGTGCCGATCGTCGCGTTCTACTGCGCGGCGTGCGGCACGCTGCTCCTCGAGGAGCGGATCGTCGAGCATGTCGCGCGGATTTTCCGCGAGGGCCAGGGCGGCGACGAGTGGTACGCGCGCGAGGCGGCCGTGCTGCTGCCGCCTGGCACGCGCTGCGCCAAGTGCGGCGGCGAGCGGTTCGCGAAAGAGACCGACATCCTCGACGTCTGGTTCGACTCCGGGTGCAGCCACGCGGCGGTCCTCGAGACCTGGCCGGAGCTGAAGTGGCCGGCGGAGATGTACATCGAGGGCTCGGACCAGCACCGCGGCTGGTTCCAGTCCTCGCTGCTCGAGGCGATCGGCACGCGCGGGCGACCCCCGTTCAAGAGCGTCCTGACCCACGGGTTCGTGGTGGACGGTGACGGCCGGAAGATGTCCAAGTCGCTCGGCAACTACGGCACGCTCGACGAGCTGTTCCGGACGTACGGCGCCGAGATCCTGCGGCTCTGGGCGGCGGCCGAGGACTACACGCAGGACATCCGCTTCTCGACGGAGATCCTCGATCGCCTCGCCGACGCCTACCGCCGCATCCGCAATACGTTCCGATTCCTCCTGGGGAACCTGGCGGACTTCGACCCGGCGCGCGACCGTCAGTCGTCCGCGCGACTCGACGAGATCGACCGCTGGATCCTCGATCGCCTCGGCCGGCTCGTCGGTCGTGTCACGCGCGCCTACGAGACGTACGAGTTCCACACCGTGTTCCACGCCGTGCACAACTTCTGCGCCGTGGACCTCTCGGCGCAGTACCTGGACATCATCAAGGACCGCCTCTACACCTCGGCGGCCGACGACCCGCGGCGGCGAGCGGCCCAGACGACGTGCCACGACATCTTCAGTGCGCTCGCCCGCCTCATGGCGCCGATCCTCACGTTCACCGCGGAGGAGGCGTGGCGGCACGCGCCCGGCGTCAAGGGCGAGAGCGTCCACCTGGAGCGATTCCCGGAGGTCCCGCGTGAGTGGCTCGACGACACGCTGGCGCGCGAGTGGGCGCGGTTGCTCGAGGTCCGCCGCGAGGTTGCCAAGGCTCTCGAGACCGCCCGCACGCAGAGCCTGATCGGCAGCGGGCTCGAGGCCCGGGTGCGCATCGCGGCGGCGCCCGAGGACCTGCCGGAATTGCTCCGCGCCAAGCGCGCCCTCCTGCCCACGCTGTTCATCGTGTCGCAGGTCGAGCTCGGCGGCGCGCGCGCGAGCGCGGCCGTGCAGTACGAGAGCCAGGAGATCCCCGGCCTCGTCATCGGCGTCGACCGGGCGCGCGGCCGGAAGTGCGAGCGCTGCTGGACGTGGAGCGAGCGGGTCGGCGAGAGCCGGGAGCACCCCGGGCTCTGCGAGCGCTGCGTGCCGGTCGTCCTCGGGCGAGGATGACGCGGCCGGCGACCACGCGCGTCGCCGTCCTCGCCGGCGTCGTGGTCGTGCTCGACCAGATCACCAAGCTGATCGCGCTGGCCCGGCTCGTCCCGGGCGCGCCCGTCCGCGTCATCGACGACGTGCTGGCGCTGACGCTGGTGCTCAACCCGGGCCTCGCCTTCGGCCTCCTCGCGAGCGTGCCGACGGAATGGCGCTGGATCGTCGCGCTCCTGTCACTCGTCGCGCTCGTGATCCTGGTCCGCGTCGCCCTGCGGATCCTGCCTCGCGGCGGTTTCGCCGATCACGGGGCGATCGGCCTGATCTTCGGCGGGGCCATCGGCAACCTGATCGACCGCGCCCGTTTCGGCGCGGTGATCGACTTCGTGGACGTCCACTATCGCGGGTGGCACTGGCCGGCGTTCAACGTCGCCGACTCCGCGATCACCGTCGGCGTGACGGTGCTCGCCATCCGTCTCCTCGGCGAGGGCGCGTCCGCGCCGCGCCCGTGAGGGCGGCCTCCGCTGCGCCCGGGCTCGTCAGGCTCGCCGTCGACCCCGCCGCGGCGGGGTCGAGGCTCGACCGCTGGCTCGCCGAGCGGCTGCCCGGGCTCTCGCGTGCGCGGCTCCAGGCGCTGATCGAGGCCGGCCGCGTCCGCGTCGACGGCGCTGTCCGGAAGGCCGCGGCGCGGCTGGCGGGGCGCGAGCGAGTCGAGGTCGACGTGCCGCCGCCCGCCGTCGAGGAGCTCGTCCCCGAGCCGGCGCCGCTCTCGATCGTGTTCGAGGACGCGCACGTCCTCGTCCTCGACAAGCCGCCCGGCGTCGTCGTCCACCCCGGCCCCGGTCACGCGCGCGCCACCCTCGCCGCGGCGCTCCTGGCCCACGCGCCCGCGGTCGCGGGCGTCGGCGGGCCGCGGCGCCCGGGTATCGTCCACCGGCTCGACAAGGACACCTCCGGTCTGCTCGTCGTCGCCAAGAGCAAGCTGGCCTACGACGCGCTCGTGGCTCAGCTCGCCCGACGGAGCGTGACACGGCGCTATCTCGCGGTCGTCCACGGCCGTGTGCGCGCGGACGACGGCGTGATCGACCGGCCGATCGGCCGTCGCCCGCACGACCGCGTGAAGATGGCCGTGCGCCCGGCGGGCCAGGGCAAGCGGGCGGTGACCCGGTACCGGGTGCTCGAGCGCTTCGGCGGCTTCACGCTCCTCCAGGTGAGCCTCGAGACCGGACGCACGCACCAGATCCGCGTGCACCTCGCCGCGCTCGGTCACCCCGTCGCCGGCGACGACGTGTATGGAGGCAGGCGCCGCGAGCCGCTCCCGACGCCGCTCGAGGGCCTGGCCCTGCACGCCGTGCGCCTGGCGTTCATTCATCCGGCCACCGGACGCGCGCAAGAGTTCGAGTCGCCGATGCCGGCCCGCATCGAGCGACTCCTGTCTCACCTACGCAACACCCCCTAGCCGGCGACGGTGTAGGATAAGAACCCATGAGGATCCCATGGACGGGGTGACCGCGGTCATTCTCGCCGCTGGGGAGGCCAAGCGGATGCGCTCCCGGCAGCCCAAAGTGCTCCACCCGCTCGCTGGCCGCCCGCTGATCGCCTACGCGCTCCGGACGGCGCGCGCGATCGCCGACCGGGTCGTCATGGTCGTCGGGCCGAACGCCGACGACGTGCGCGCCGCCGCGGGCGACGGCGTCACATTCGTCGAACAGCGCGAGCGGCTCGGCACGGGCCACGCCCTCGGGCAGGCGCGAGGCGCGTGTGGCAGCGGGCCCATCGTGGTCCTGGCCGGAGACATGCCGCTGCTCTCGGGCGAGACGCTCGAGCACCTCGTCGGTCATCATCAGGCCACGGCCGCCGCGGCCACGGTCCTGACCGCGGTCGCGGACCGTCCCCAGGGCTACGGGCGCATCCTGCGCCAGGACGGCCGCGTGCGGCGCATCGTCGAGGACCGGGACGCCACCGACGACCAGAAGAAGATCGCCGAGATCAACACGAGCATCTACTGCTTCGACGCGCGGCGCCTCTGGCCGGCGCTCGCCGAGGTACGGACCGACAACGATCAGGGCGAGTACTACCTGACGGACGTCATCGGCATCCTGGCCAAGGCGGGCGGCCGGATCGAGGCGGTGACGGCCCCGGATCCGGTCGAGGCGCTCGGGATCAACGACCGAAGACAGCTCGCGGCCGTCGCGGCGATCCTGCGCCGCCGTATCCTCGACCGCCTGATGGCCGACGGCGTCACCATCGTCGACCCCGCGAGCACGTACATCGAGGACACGGTCACGCTCGGTCCCGACACCGTCGTGTACCCGCAGGTCGTCCTCGAAGGCGTGACGACGTTCGGGACCGAGTGCGTCGTCGGGTCCGGCAGCCACGTGACGGCGAGCCGGTTCGGCGACCGCGTCACGCTCAAGCCCTACTGCATCATCGCCGAAGCCGTGGTCGAGGACGGCGCGACGCTCGGCCCCTTCTGCCACCTCCGCCCCGGGTGCCACATCGGGCAGAAGGCCAAGGTCGGAAACTTCGCGGAGCTCAAGAAGTCGCGCATCGGTCGCGGGTCGAAGGTGCCGCACGTCTCCTACGTCGGCGACACGACCGTGGGCGCCGACGTCAACGTCGGCGCCGGCACGGTCACGTGCAACTACGACGGCGTCGCGAAGCACGCGACCACGATCGGCGACGGCGCGTTCGTCGGCACCAACTCGAGCCTCGTGGCCCCCCTCACGATCGGCGAGGGCGCCTACATCGGCGCCGGCTCGACCATCACGAAGGACGTGCCGCCGGGCGCGCTCGCGGTCGGGCGTGGCGCGCAGGTCGTCAAGGAAGGCTGGACGGCACGGAAGGCCAAGAAGCACAAGAGCCCGGAGGTCTAGCCATGTGTGGCATCGTCGGGTACGTCGGGGACAAGAACGCGGTGTCCATCATCGTCGAAGGGCTCAAGCGCCTCGAGTACCGCGGCTACGATTCGGCGGGCATCGCCGTGCTCTCCTCCGCGAGAGCCCCGTGACGGGCTCGCTCGGGATCGGCCACACACGCTGGGCCACCCACGGCCGGCCCTCGGACGAGAACGCCCACCCCCACACCGACTGCCGGGGCGACCTCGTCGTCGTCCACAACGGCATCCTCGAGAACTATCTCGAGATCAAGGATCGCCTGCGCGGCGAGGGTCACACGTTCAGGTCCGAGACCGACACCGAGGTGCTCGCGCACCTGATCGAGCATCATCTCAAGACCTCGGGCCGGCTGGAGCGCGCCGTGAAGGCGGCCCTCGCCGAGGTGGCCGGCTCGTACGCCATCGGCGTCGTCTCGACCGCGGCCCCGGATCGGCTGGTCGCCGCCAAGCAGGGCGCGGGGAGCGTCGTCGTCGGGCTCGGCCGCGGCGAGATGTTCATCGCCTCGGACATCCCCGCGATCCTCTCCCACACGCGGGACGTCGTGATCCTCGAGGACAACGAGGTCGCGGTGGTGACCGCCGAGGGCGTCGAGCTCTCGACGCTCGACGACGAGCCCGTGCAGCGCGAGCCCGTGCGCATCCTGTGGGACCCGATCATGGCGGAGAAGGGCGGCTACCGCCACTTCATGCTCAAGGAGATCCACGAGCAGCCGCGCGCGATCACCGACACGTTCCGGGGGCGCATCGCGCCGGAGACGGGCAACGTCGTCCTACCCGACGTGAACCTCGACCCCGCCACCGTCAAAGCCCTCCAGCGCGTCGTGTTCGTGGCCTGCGGCACCGCGTTCCACGCCGCGATGCTCGGCCGCGCCATGATCGAGCGGCTCGCGGGTCTCTCCGCCGAGGTGGACCTCGCGTCAGAATTCCGCTATCGCGACGCGATCGTCGGCCCGGAGACGCTGGTCGTCGCGGTCTCGCAATCGGGCGAGACCGCGGACACGCTCGGCGCCGTCAAGGCCGCCCGCCTCAAGGGCTGCCCGATCCTCGCGATCACCAACGTCGTGGGCTCCGCGCTCGCGCGCGAGGCGACCGGCGTCCTCTACATGCACGCGGGGCCCGAGATCGGCGTCGCGTCCACGAAGGCGTTCGCGACGATGGTCGTGGCCGTGTACCTGCTCGGCCTGTGGCTCGGCCGCGCGCGCAACGCCGTCACGGCCGAGGACGTGAAGAAACGCATCCACGACCTCGTCGAGATCCCGCGGCTGGTCGAGACGGCGCTCGGGCTGGACCCCCAGATCACGGCGCTCGCCCGCGAGCTCGCCCACGCGCGCGACGTCCTCTATCTGGGCCGTGGCGTCCAGTACCCCATCGCCCTCGAGGGGGCGCTCAAGCTCAAGGAGATTTCCTACATCCATGCCGAGGGCTATGCCGGCGGTGAGATGAAGCACGGCCCGATCGCGCTCATCGCCGACGAGCTCCCCGTGGTAGCGCTGGTGGTCCGCGACGCCTCGTACGAGCGCATGCTCGGCAACATCGAGGAGGTGCGGGCCCGCGACGGCCTCGTGATCGCCGTGGCCCACGCGGGCGACCGCAACGTCGCGTCGAAGGCGAAGCACGTCATCGAGGTGCCGCCGTGCGCCGAGCTCCTGGCGCCGCTCGTCACCGTCGTCCCGCTCCAACTTCTCGCCTACCACATCGCCGTGCGCCTCGGCTGCGACGTCGACCAGCCACGCAACCTGGCGAAGAGCGTCACGGTCGAATAGACCGCGGCCCCCACGCGCGCCCGGGGGCCGATCGATCGGTGCGGGCCGCCGCGGTCGTCGCATCACCGCCCACGAGGCGCCGTCCGGCATACGGTACAATCGCCTGGTGCTGGACCGCGACGCCCTTCTCGCCGATCTGAATCCGCCGCAGCGCGATGCCGTGACGGCGGGCGACGGGCCCCTCCTCGTGCTCGCGGGCGCCGGGAGTGGGAAGACGCGCGTCATCGCCCACCGGATCGCGTGGCTCCTGAGCGTGCGCGGGGTGCACCCGAAGAACGTCCTCGCGGTCACGTTCACGAACAAGGCGGCCGGCGAGATGGCGCGGCGGGTGGAGGCGCTGCTGGCGCCGCTCGGGATCCGGGCGCCCCTGATCGCGACGTTCCACTCGGCGTGCGTGCGGATTCTCCGCGCGCACATCCGACACATCGGCCATCCGCCGCACTTCACGATCTACGACGAGGACGACCGCCTCCAGCTCGTGAAGGAGTGCATGCGCGAGCTCGACATGACGGACCGGACGTGGACGCCGGCGTCGCTCGTCCAGCGGATCAGCGCGGCGAAGAACCAGATGGTCTCGCTCGAGGAGATCGAGCGGGCGGCGCGGGGGCCGCGCGAGGAGCGGATCGCGGCGCTCGTCCGCCGCTACGCGGAGCGGCTCGCTCAGGCGGCCGCCGTGGACTTCGACGACCTCCTGCTCCTGACCGTGCGCCTCTTCGCGGAGGCGCCCCAGGTGCTCGCGTGGTACCGCGGGCTCTGGACGCACGTGCTCGTGGACGAGTACCAGGACACAAACCGCGCCCAGTACCGGATCATTCGGCAGCTCACCGGCGAGCGCCGGAACGTCTGCGTGGTCGGTGACGCAGACCAATGCGTCGTCGAGGGGACGCTGATCGAGACGCCCCGAGGCCCGAGGCCCGTCGAGAAGATCCGCGAAGGCGATCGGATCATCGCTGGGGCCGGCTGGGGTAGCGCACGGACGGCTCGCGTCCAGGCAGTCCGTCGAAGCGAGTTCGACGGGCTCGTCGTCGCGATCACGACGGACGCCGGGCAGGAGCTCGTTGCGACTCCGAATCACGTGCTGTTTGCCCGCGTCGACCCGGACCCGAAGCGATACTACGTGTATCTGATGTATCAAGGGAGGCTCGGTTATCGTGTCGGAGTCACCCGGGGCGCCAGGTCCGGTGACGACAAGGCGATCGTGCCCGGGATTCAGATGCGGACCACCCACGAGGTCGCGGACAGGCTGTGGATCCTGGCCGTCTGCGACTCGCTGGCCGACGCTAGGTACCTCGAGTCGTACTTCGCGGCGCAGTACGGTCTGCCGACCATGGTGTTCCACGTCCGCGGCCGTCGAATGGCGCTCACCCAGGACCATGTGGACCGGCTTTACCAGGACGTCGATACTCGGGCTCGGGCCGAGCGCCTGATGGCCGATCTTCGATTATTCCCCGACTACCCACATCACCGTGCGCGTGCGCTCACTCGCGAAGGCTCGCGAAAGATCGTCAACTTCACGATGTTCGGGGACCCGAGGCAGTACGAGTGGCACGAGCACCGGATTCAGCTCATAAGCTCCGACGAGACCCTCTGGGAAGCGGTTTCGCTCGTCTCCCGGCCTCGGCGCGGCAAGCGACGGACCTGGCGAATCGAGACCTCGCGCAAGGATTACGACAAGGGGCTCGAGTTCGCCCGGAGCCTATGCGTAGGCGCGGCCATGGAAGTGGTGCGGCGCGCCCGTCTCACGCCCCGCAAAGCGTTCCAGTTCATGCCTGCCAGCCACGTGCGTCTCGGCATGGCGATCCCCATCCTGAAAGCCGGCGAGGTTCGGGAGGTGCGGGTCGCGTCGGTCGAGTTCCGTCGGTACCGCGGGTTCGTCTACGACCTGACGATCGAGGACTTCCGCAATTACGCAGCTGGAGAGGTGATCGTCCACAACTCGATTTATCGGTGGCGCGGGGCCGACATCCGGAACATCCTCGACTTCGAGACGGACTATCCGGGCACTCGGGTGATCCGGCTCGAGCAGAACTACCGCTCCACGAAGCGGATCCTGGCCCTCGCCTCTGGGGTCATCGCCCACAACGTCTCGCGGAAGGACAAGGCGCTGTGGACCGACAACGGCGAGGGCGAGCGCGCGGCGGTGTACCGCGCCTGGGACGAGCATGAGGAGGCCAACTTCGTCGCCCAGACGATCCTGGCCGCGCGCGCCGCCTCCACCGCCTGGGACGACATCGCCGTGTTCTACCGCACCAACGCTCAGTCGCGGGTGCTCGAGGATGCGCTCCGGCGGGGCGGGATCCCGTATGTGATCGTCGGCTCGGTGCGCTTCTACGAGCGCAAGGAGATCAAGGACGCGCTCGCGTATCTCCGGCTCGTCGTGAACCCCGCCGACGACGTCGCCTTCCGCCGGGCGATCCAGGCGCCGGGCCGCGGCATCGGTCGCGCCACGCTCACGCGCCTGGAGGAGGTGGCCTCCCGCGAGGGGCGGCCGCTCCTCACGCTCGCGGCGACGCCGCCGGCCGACCTCACCGGCAGGCCCCGGCACGCGCTCGAGGAGTTCGCCGCGCTCCTCTCGCGCCTCGCGGCGGAGAGAGAGACGGCGCCGCTGCCCGCGTTCATCGACCAGGTCCTGGACGCGAGCGGGTACCGCGATGACCTGCGAGCCGAGCGCTCGTCGGAGGCCGAGGCGCGGCTCGAGAACCTCGAGGAGCTGATCGCCGCGGCCGAGGACTATGCGCGGGGGCCGGAGACCGCGACGCTCGAAGGGTTCCTCGACGGCGTCGCGCTGGTGAGCGACGTCGACGAGCTGCCGGATGGTACGCGCGGCGTCACCCTCATGACGCTCCACTCGGCGAAGGGGCTCGAGTTCCCTGTCGTCTTCCTCACGGGGATGGAGGAGGGGGTCTTTCCGCACGCCCGCTCGATGGACTCCGTGGACGAGATCGAGGAGGAGCGGCGACTCTGCTATGTCGGGATCACGCGCGCGAAGGTCCGGCTCTGGATCTCCTACGCCCTCCATCGCCGGGCGCACGGCTACGGTCTGGGCGAGCCCTCGCGCTTCCTGCTGGAAATGCCGGCGGAACACCTCGCCCTCCTCGGCGGCGCGGACCGTGCCGGCGCGCCCGCCGCGCCCGACGCGGAGGCGTCGCTCGCCGACGCGAGCGACGACGACCTGCCCCTCAAGGTCGGCGCGCGCGTCCGCCACGGTCGCTGGGGTGAGGGGCTCGTGGTCGGTGTCGAGCGGAGCGGCGCTGACACGCTCGTCACGGTGCGTTTCGCCTCGGTCGGTCGGAAGCAGCTCTCGCTCCAGTACGCTCAGCTCGAGGAGATCTGATGCCGTCCATCACGCCGGCCGAGGTGCTGCACGTCGCGCGGCTCGCGCGGCTCGAGCTGAGTGAAGCCGAGCTCGAGACGATGCGTGCGCAGCTCACCTCGATCCTGACCTACATCGACCGGCTCAAGGCGCTCGACGTCACCGGCGTCGAGCCGACGTCGCACGCCGTGCCGCTCGTCAACGTGATGCGCGACGACGAGGTCGTGCCGTGCTTCGCCCCGGAGGAGATGCTCCGGAACGCGCCCGACCGCGTCGGCGAGTTCTTCCGCGTCCCGCGGATCCTCGAGGACTGAGGGTGACCGGGCGACCGATCCACGAGCTGACCGAGGCGTATCGCCGCGGCGAGACGACGCCGACGGCGGCGACCGAGGCCTTCCTGGCGCGGATCGCGAAGCTCGACGGCGAGCTCGGCACCTACCTCACGGTGACACGCGAGGCCGCGCTGCGGGCCGCCGCCGACGCGGAGGCGCGCTACCGGGCGGGCAAGCCGCTCGGTCCGCTCGACGGCGCGCCGCTCGTCTACAAGGACGTCCTCTGCACGCGCGGGGTCACGACCACCTGCGGCTCCAGGATGCTCGAGGGCTTCGTGCCGCCGTACGACGCGACCGTCGTCGAGCGCCTCGCCGCCGCGGGCGCGGTCATGCTCGGCAAGGGCAACATGGACGAATTCGCCATGGGCTCCTCCACCGAGCACTCGGCGTTCAAGCCGACCAAGAACCCGTGGGACCTCGCGCGCGTCCCCGGCGGCTCGTCGGGCGGTCCCGCCGCCGCGGTCGCCGCGGGCCTCGCCGCGGGAGGGCTCGGCACCGACACGGGCGGCTCGATCCGCCAGCCTGCCGCTTTCTGCGGCATCGTGGGGCTCAAGCCGACCTACGGGCGCGTCTCCCGCTACGGGCTCGTCGCGTTCGGTTCCTCGCTCGACCACATCGGCCCGTTCGCGAGGGATGTCACGGACACGGCGCTCCTGCTCCGGGCGATCGCCGGGGCGGACCCGCGCGACGCGACGTGCCTCACCGCGGCGGTGCCCGACTACGCCGCGACGCTCGCGCAGGGCGTGCGAGGACTCCGGCTCGGCCTCCCCGACGAGTACTTCATCGAGGGCATGGACGGCGAGGTGGAGCGCGCCGTCCGCGTCGCGGTGGACGTGCTGCGGGGGCTCGGCGCCACGGTCGAGCGCGTCTCGCTCCCGGCGACGCCACACGCGCTCGCGACCTACTACGTGATCGCCCCCGCGGAGGCCTCGTCGAACCTCGCGCGCTACGACGGCGTGAAGTACGGCCTGCGCGTCGCCGGCGCGAAGGATCTCATCGGCATGTCGAGCCGCACGCGCGCGGCGGGCTTCGGTGCCGAGGTCAAGCGCCGGATCATGCTCGGCACCTACGTGCTCTCGGCGGGATACTACGAGGCGTATTACGGCCGCGCCCAGAAGGTGCGGACGCTCGTGCGCCGCGACTTCGACGCGGCGTTCGCTCGCGTGGACCTGATCGTCGCGCCCATGACGCCGAACGTCGCCTTCAAGCTCGGAGAGAAGGAGGACCCGCTCTCGATGTACCTGAACGACGTCTTCGCGGTCCCGGCGGACATGACGGGGCTCCCCGCGATCTCGGTGCCGTGCGGGTTCAGCGCCGGGGGGCTGCCGATCGGTCTGCAGTTCATCGGCCGAGCGCTCGACGAGGCCGGCGTCCTGCGCGCCGCGTACGCGTACGAGCAGGCGACCCCGTGGCGCGCGCGGAGGCCGAGCGGGGCATGAGCGAACGGAGCCACACCGCACCTCGGACAGGCCACCTCCGGTGAGAACCGAGTTACGGAGCCACACCGCACCTCGGATAGGCCACCTTCCGTGAGAACCGGACTCGCGGACCCCGGTCCAACAGACTGGGAGGTCGTCATCGGGCTCGAGGTCCACGCACAGCTCAGCACGCGCTCGAAGATGTTCTGCGGCTGCCCGACGACCTTCGGCGCGCCGCCGAACAGCCAGACGTGCCCGGTCTGCCAGGGGATGCCCGGCGCGCTCCCCGTCGTCAACCGCCGGGCGGTCGAGTTCGGCATCCGCACGGCGCTCGCGTTCAAGTGTCGAGTGAACCCCGCGTGCCGCTTCGCGCGCAAGCACTACTACTACCCGGACATGCCCAAGAACTTCCAGATCAGCCAATACGAAGAGCCGCTCGCCGAAGACGGCTCGCTCGACATCGAGGTCGATGGTGCGTCGCGCACCATCGGCATCGAGCGTCTCCACCTCGAGGAGGACGTCGGCAAGCTCCTCCACGAGGGCACGCTCGAGACCGCCCGGGCGAGCCTCGTGGATTTCAACCGCTCGGGCGTCCCGCTCATGGAAACCGTTTCCAAGCCCGACCTCCGCTCGCCTGACGAGGCGGCGGCGTACCTCAAGGCGTTTCGGGCGGTCCTGGTCTATCTCGGGGTCTCGAACGGCAATATGGAGGAGGGGTCGCTCCGCTGCGACGCGAACGTCTCGCTCCGGCCGCGCGGCTCCCGCGAGCTCGGTACGAAGGTCGAGATCAAGAACATGAACTCGTTCCGGAACGTGAAGCTGGCGCTCGAGTTCGAGGTGCGCCGCCAGGCGCAGGCCCTCGCGGCCGGCGAGCGCATCGTGCAGGAGACGCGCCTCTGGGACGCCGACCAGGGGGCGACGCGCTCGATGCGCTCGAAGGAGTCCGCGCACGACTATCGCTATTTCCCCGAGCCGGATCTCGTCCCGCTCACGCTCGACCGCGTCTGGGTGGAGGAGCTCCGCGCGGGCCTCCCCGAGCTGCCGCGCGCGCGGCGCGCGCGCTTCGTCGCGCAGTACGGCCTGCCGCCCTACGACGCGGAGATCCTCACGCAGAGCCGGGCGCTCGCCGACTACTTCGAGGCCGCGGTGCGCGAGTTTCCGAAGCCGAAGATCGTCTCCAACTGGGTCATGTCCGAGCTCCTGCGAGAGCTCGGGGCCGACGACGAGCGTGCGATCGGGAGCTCCACGATCACCCCCGTGCGCCTCGCCGGGCTCCTCGCACTCATCGAGGACGGGACGATCAGCGGCAAGATCGCCAAGGACGTCTTCGAGAAGATGGTCCGCTCCGGCGAGGATGGACCCACGATCGTGCGCCGCGAGGGGCTGACGCAGGTCGCCGACGCGGCGGCGGTGGGCGCGGTGATCGACCGGGTCCTCAGCGAGAATCCAAAGGCGATCGAGGACTACAAGCGAGGCAAGACTGCGGCCGCCAAGGCGTTGGTCGGCCAGGTGATGAAGGCGACGGGCGGCCGAGCCAACCCCGGCGTCGTCAACCGGCTCCTGGAGGAGAAGCTCTCTAAAATCTGAGGCGGGCCGCTATAATCGAAGTGCCCGCCATGATTGAGGTTCATCGCGTCTGGAAGGTGTACTCGGTCGGGCCCGTGAAGGTCCCTGCGCTGAGCGACGTCTCCCTCCGGATCGACAAGGGCGAGTTCGTCGTCCTCACCGGACCCTCCGGCGCGGGCAAGACGACGTTGCTGCGGCTCCTCTACCGTGACGATCTCCCCTCGGAGGGCGACATCGAGGTGCTCGGCCATGACCTCGGGAGGCTCAAGCGCGGCGAGGTGGCCGCGCTCCGGCGGTCGATCGGCGTCGTCTTCCAGGACGCGAAGCTCCTCCCGGTCCGTACCGTCTACGAGAACGTCGCCTTCGTTCTCCGTGTGCTGGGGACGCCCAAGCGCGAGATCACCCAGCGCGCGTTCGACGCGCTCCGCGTCGTGGGCCTCTCGGCGCGCGCCCAGGCGTACCCGGCTCAGCTCTCGCAGGGCGAGGCGCAGCGCGCGTCGCTCGCGCGCGCGATCGTGCGCCGGCCTCCTCTCCTCCTCGCCGACGAGCCGACGGGGAACCTCGACGAGACGATGGAGGACGAGATCCTCGCCGTGCTCAGGGACATCTGGGCGGGCGGCACGACGGTCGTGCTCGCCACGCACCAGGCCTACCTCGCGCGCGCGCTCCGGCGACGGACGATCACGCTCGAGGGTGGACGGGTCGTGAAAGACGAGGGCTGACGGCGTGCTAGGGTTCCTGATCGGCGAGGCGGTGCGGGATCTCCGGCGGGCCGGGCGCGTGGCCGTGAGCGCGATCGTGCTGATCACGCTCTCCCTCGCGGCGCTGGGCGGGTTCTGGCTGCTCTCGCTGAACCTCGAGCGCGCGATGGCCCAGTGGCGGGAGCGGGTGCGCATCATCGTGTACCTCAAGCGCGAGCCCGCGTCCCGCGAGGCCCAGGCTCTCGTCGCGCGCGTCCAGGCGGTCCCGGGCGTCGCCGGGGTCCTCTACATCAGCAAGGCCGATGCGCTCGCCTCCCTGAAGCAGCTTCTCGGCAAGGACGCGAGTGTCGTCGCGCAGCTTCCCGTCAACCCGCTGCCGGCCTCGCTCGAGGTGACGCCCGCGGCGGACGCCGCCACGCCCGAGGGCGCGCGCGCGCTCCTCGAGCGCCTCTCGTCGCTCCCCGAGGCGGACGAGGTGGCCGGGAGCGCGGACTGGGTCGAGCGGCTCTCGCAGTGGCAGCGGCTCCTGACGACCATCGGGCTCGGGATCGGGGCCGTGCTGGCGGTCGCGGCGTTCCTCACGGTGACGACGGCCACGACGCTGATCCTCCACGCGCGCCGACAGGAGACGGAGATCATGCGCCTCGTCGGGGCCAGCGAGACGACGATCCGGCTCCCGCTCCTCCTGCAGGGGACGATGCAGGGATTGATCGGCGCCGTCCTGGCGCTCACCGCGCTCGTGGCGACGCACGCCGTCGTGGCGCCGAGCCTCGAGCCGCTCGTCAACCTCACGCTCGGCCTCGGGAGCCTCGCCTTCCTGTCTCCGGCGAACCTCGTCGCCCTGATGCTCGCGGGCGCGCTGATGGGCGGTCTCGGCGGCTGGCTCGCCCGCGCGAAATCGTGAGCGCGATGCCCCGGCCCCTCCCCGTTGTCCTCGTGCTGCTCGCCGTGCTGGTCGCGGTCGCGATCCCTCTGGGCGCGCAGCCCAAGCGCGACGACACCCTTCAGGGCGAGCAGAAGAAGCTCCAGCAGACCCAGAAGCGCCTCAAGGAAGAGCGCGAGAAGGCGGCGGCCGCGCGCGCGCGCGAGACCTCGCTGCTCGCCGAGCTCGAGCAGATCGACCAGCGCCTGGCCGACAAGCAGGCGGAGGTCGCCCGGCTCGAGGTGCGTATCACGCGGACGCGGTCCGACATCGGTGCGCTGCGGGCCGAGGTCGCGCGCCTCGAGGGTCACCGCGCGGGCCAAGAAGAGGCGCTCGCCCGGCGGCTCCGGGTCATGTACCGGGTGCACGCGCAGGGCGGCGCCCTGCCGCTGATCTTGAGCGGCGACGACCCGGTGACGCGCGCGACGGCGGTGCGCCACCTCGCGAGCCTGGCGGCCCTGGACGCTCGTCAGATTCGAGAGTATCGTGGGACATCGGAACGGCTCGCCGATCGCAAGGGTCGCGAAGAGGCTCGCCAGCAGGAGCTGGCGGCCTTGCACGCGGACGCCCAGCGCGAGCAGGCGGAGGTCGACCGCGACGCCGCGAAGCGGCGGACACTGCTTGCCAGGGTGCGCGACGAGCGCGCTTACCACGAGCGCGTGGTGGGCGAGCTCACCGAAGCTTCCCGCCGACTCGAAGCATTCATCCGCGAACTCGGCGCCAAGCAGCGGAAGCTGGCCAAAGTGCCGCCGCCGAAGGGCGGTATCGAGCCCCCCGGCGTCGGGTTCGGCAGTTCCCGCGGGCGGCTCCCGTGGCCGACCGACGGCCGTATCGTCGTGCCGTTCGGCGCCCAGGTGCACCCGCGATTCGGCACCCGGACTTTCCGGAATGGGGTCGACATCGAGGCCGCCGAAGGCACGGACGTCACGGCGGTCTACGCGGGCCACGTGATTTACACGGGCTGGTTCAAGGGATATGGCAATCTGATTATCCTGGACCACGGCAGCGAGTACTACACGCTCTACGCCCACATCGCCGAGATCGAGGTGAGGGAGGGCGAGGACGTGCGCCAGGGGCAGCGGATCGGCACCGTAGGGGATACGGCATCCCTGGCGGGCCCTCGGCTATACTTCGAGGTACGCTATCAGGGGAAGCCACAGGATCCGGCGGAGTGGCTGCGGCAGCGGGGTTAGGTCGAGAGAGGGATTCGAGGGGGAATCTATGAAGAAGGCATTTGTGATTGGCGCGCTCCTCGTCGTGCTCACCCTGTCGCTCGGCGGCTCCGTGGCCAGCAAGGGCACCGACAACGGCGCGACCTACGAGCAGCTCCGGCTGTTCACGGAAGTGCTCTCGATCGTCCAGAACCAGTACGTCGACGAGGTCCCGCCGAAGGACCTGATCTACAGCGCCATCAAGGGCACGCTGCGCGGCCTGGATCCGCACAGCTCCTTCCTCGACCCCGAGAGCTACCGCGAGATGCAGGTGGAGACCTCGGGGAGCTTCGGCGGGCTCGGCATCGAGATCACGCTGAAGGACGATGTCCTCACGGTCGTCTCGCCCATCGACGGGACGCCCGCGTACCGCGTGGGACTCCAGACCGGTGACCGGATCGTCAAGATCGACGGCCTCTCGACCAAGGACATGCAGCTCCCGGACGCCGTCAAGCGGATGCGCGGCAAGCCGGGCACCAAGGTGACGATCACGGTGGTCCGCGAGGGCTGGGCCGAGCCCAAGGATTTCGAGATCACGCGTGAGCAGATCAGGGTCCAGTCGGTACGCTCGCACGATCTCGGCGGCGGCATCGCCTACGTGAAGCTCCGCCAGTTCCAGGAGCAGACCCCCAGCGACCTCTCCGGCGCGCTCGAGACGGCGACCAAGGCCGGCATGAAGGCGCTCATCCTCGATCTCCGCAACAACCCCGGCGGCCTGCTGACGGCCGCGGTCGAGGTGACGGAGGAGTTCGTCGACGACGGCAAGCTCGTCGTCTACACCGAGGGGCGGGTGCGGAACCAGAACATGCGCTTCACGGCGCACGCCAAGAAGTCCTACCCGACCCTGCCGATGGTGGTTCTCGTGAACCAGGGGAGCGCGTCGGCGTCGGAGATCGTGGCGGGGGCGTTGCAGGACTGGAAGCGCTCGATCATCCTCGGGACGCAGACCTTCGGCAAGGGCTCGGTGCAGACGATCATCCCGCTCTCGGACGGCTCGGGGCTCCGGCTGACGACCGCGAAATACTTCACGCCGAACGGGCGCTCGATCCACGGCAAGGGCATCACGCCGGACATCGTCGTCGAGCTGCCCAAGGAGCCCAAGGAGGCGGCGGCGCGTCAGCCGTCCCTCGACCCGCTCGAGGACTTGAAGAAGGACATCCAGGTCCAGCGGGCGATCGACGTGATCAAGACCATGCGCATCATCGAGCAGCAGCGCCCGGCGCAAAATCTACAGGGCCAGGTCCGGCCGCAGTAGCCTTCGGCCGCTTCTTCTCGAGGGCGATGCGGGCCGGGGCAGTGGACTCGGCCCGCGTCGCCCTTGGCATTTGTAGCGGAGTCCACGAGGCCGGCGCGAACCGTGGGTGGCCTGAGCGAGGCACGTTCGGCTGCGTGTGTGGACGGGAGAGACGCCCGGGATGATCGTGCTGGGGATCGAGAGCTCGTGCGACGAGACGGCGGCGGCGGTCCTCACCGACGGCCGCCGGATCCTGTCCAACGTCGTCGCCTCGCAAGACGCGCTCCACGCCCCGTACGGCGGTGTCGTCCCCGAGCTCGCCTCGCGGCGGCACCTCGAGGTGATCGTGCCGGTCGTCGAGCGGGCGCTCGCCGACGCGGGCGTGAGGCTCCCAGACCTCGACGGCATCGCGGTCACCCAGGGCCCCGGGCTCGTGGGCTCGCTCCTCGTCGGGTGCTCACTGGCGAAGTCCCTCGCCTATGTGCACGGCAAGCCGCTCGTCGGCGTCAACCACCTCGAGGGCCACATCTACGCCGCGTTCCTCACCGACGATCCGCCCCTCCACCCGTTCCTCGCCCTCGTCGTCTCCGGCGGCCACACCGCCCTCTACCACGCCCGCGCACCTCTCGCGTACGCGCTGCTCGGCCAGACGCGCGACGACGCCGCGGGGGAGGCCTTCGACAAGGTCGCCAAGCTCCTCGGGCTCCCGTTTCCCGGCGGGCCCGCCCTCGAGCGGGCGGCGCAGACCGGCGATCCGAAGGCGATCACGTTCCCGCTCGCGCAGATGACCGACGGCGCCGCGGACTTCTCGTTCAGCGGCCTGAAGACGTCCGTGTCGCTCCACGTGAAGCGCCACGCGCCGCTCTCCTCTGGACAGGTCGCCGACATCGCCGCGTCGTTCCAGGCCGCGGTCGTGAAGATGCTCGTGCGTAAGACCGTGAAGGCGGCGCTCCGCACGGGCGTCAAGCGTGTGGTCCTCACGGGCGGCGTCGCGGCGAACGGACCGCTGCGCGCGGGACTCGCCGCCGAGGCCGCCGAGCACGGGGTCGCCCTCCATGTGCCGCCGCCGCGGCTCTGCACCGACAACGGAGCGATGATCACGGCCGCGGGGACGGCGCGGCTTCAGGCCGGCGAGCGCGCCCCGCTCCACATGAACGCCCAACCCGATATGGCGCTCGCGCCGTGAATTACGAAGGCGTCCTCGCCGGCCTGCCCGACGCGGTGATCGCCGTCGACACGAGCCTGCGGATCGTCTTCTGGAACGCGGCCGCCGAGGTCCTGACCGAACGCTCGGCGCGTCGGGCGGAGGGCCGCTACCTCAAGGAGGTCTTTCCGCCCGACACCTCCGTCGTGCGCCGCCTCGGCGAGACGGTCTCCACCGGAGAGAGCCGCTCGGAGGCGGAGGGGTTCGTGGACCGGGGCGAGAACCGGCGGGTGCCCGTGAGCCTCGTCACCGCGCCGCTCTTCGCGCGCGACGGGAGCGTCGAGGGCGCCGTCGGCGTGCTGCGCGACCTCTCCAGGGTCCGCCAGCTCGAGGCCGAGGTGCGGCGCGGCGAGACGCTCGCCGCCGCCGGCCGCATGGCGGTCGGCCTCGCCCACGAGGTGCGAAACCCGCTCGGCGCGATCCGGGGCGCCGTCCAGCTCTTGAAGCGTGAGCTCGGGGCCGACACGCGGCTCGCCGAGTACACGGACGTGCTCCTCACCGAGGTCGACCGCGTGAACCGGATCATCGAGATGCTGCTCGACCTGGCGCGGCCCGTCCAGCTGCGCCTGGTGCCGCTCAACCTTCACCAGCTCCTGGAGCGCATCGCGATGCTCCACGAGGAAGCATGCCGCGAGCGCAAGGTCGCGCTGGTGCGGAGCTACGACCCGAGCCTGCCGCCGATCCTCGGCGACGAGGACCAGCTCGTCCAGGTGTTTCACAACCTCGTGCGCAACGCGATCGACGCCATGCCGTCCGGCGGGCGGCTGACGCTCACGACCCGCGTGAGCCTCAACCCCCTCTTCGGCAAGATCGACCTCGGCGTGGGACAGCGGAGCATGGTCGAGGCCAAGGTGGTGGACGAGGGCGCCGGGATCCCCGCGGAGGTACGTTCGCGGATCTTCGACCCGTTCTTCACCACGAAAGACAAGGGCCTCGGGCTCGGGCTCGCCGTCTGCCACCGGATCCTCGAGGAGCACCGCGGCGCCATCCAGGTGGAGAGCGACGCGGGGCGTGGCACCGTCGTGACCTGCTTCCTCCCGATTGCCAAATGAGCCGAGTGATCCCGGCCTCGCGGACCCCGATACAACGGAGCTGAGCGTGCCTTTCTCAGGCCACCTACGGTTGATGCCGGCCTCGCGGACCCCGATACCATGACGGCCCGCGTCCTGATCGCGGACGACGAAGACAGCCTGCGCTGGGTCCTCGAGAAGGGCCTCAGGCAGGCGGGGTACGAGGTCACCTCGGTCAAGGACGGCCCCGGCGCGATCCAGGAGTTCGAGGCCGAGCCCTTCGACCTCGTCTTCCTCGACGTGCGGATGCCGGGCGTGGACGGCCTGGCCGCGCTCGCGCGAATCCGTGAGATCCGCGCCGACGCGACCGTGGTGGTGATAACGGCCCACGGCACGATGGACACCGCGATCCAGGCCATGCAACGCGGCGCCTATGACTACCTCGCAAAGCCCTTCGACCTCGACGAGGTCGTGCTCCTCGCCGAGCGGGCCCTGGCCGCGCGCCGGCTCACGCAGGAGGTGATCCAGCTCAAGAGCGGGCTCCAGGAGGTCTGGGAGTTCGGCGCTCTGATCGGCCGGCACCCGCGCATGCAGGACGTCTACAAGACGATCGGCCGCGTCGCCTCGCGCGACGTCACCGTGCTGCTCCGCGGCGAGTCGGGCACCGGCAAGGAGCTGGTCGCACGCGCGATCCACCACTACAGCCGGCGGGCCGGGCGGCCGTTCGTGGCCGTGTCCTGCGCCGCGATCCCGGGGCCCCTCCTCGAGTCCGAGATGTTCGGGCACGAGCGCGGCGCATTCACGGACGCGAAAGAGCGGAAGCTCGGCAGGCTCGAGCTGGCGCACGGGGGAACGCTCTACCTCGACGAGATCGGCGACATGCCCGTCGACCTCCAGACGAAGCTGCTGCGATCGCTCCAGGAGCGCACGATCGAGCGCGTGGGCGGGACCGACTCGATCCGCATCGACGCGCGCGTGCTCGCGGCGACCAACCGCGACCTCGAAGCGCTCATGCGGGAGGGACGCTTCCGCGAGGATCTGTACTACCGCCTGAACGTCGTGACCGTCCACCTCCCGCCGCTCCGCGAGCGGCGGCGCGACATCCCCCTGCTCGTCGAACACTTCCTCTCGAAGTACGCGGGCGACCTCGGCGAGCGGGGCGCGGCCCCCGAGGCGCTCGACCGTCTGGTCGGCCACGACTGGCCCGGGAACGTCCGTGAGCTGGAGAACGTCATCCAGCGCGCGATGGTCATGGCCACGAGCGGCGTGATCCTGCCCGAGCACCTGCCGATCGGGCCCGTGTCGGCGGCGACGTCGGTCGCCGGAGACGCGACGCTCGAGGAGATCATCGAGCGCAAGCTGGTCGAGTGCGTCCGCGGCCTCCGCGAGCAGGCGAGCGCCAACCTCTACGCGTTGATCCTCGGCCTCGTCGAGAAGCCGCTCCTGCGCGCGGTCCTGCGCGAGACGGGCGGCAACCAGGTGCGCGCGGCGCAGATCCTCGGCATCAACCGCAACACGCTACGGAAGAAGCTCGTCGAGCACGGGATCGACCCCGGCGGCCTCGAGGACTGAGGCCACGTCGGCCCTTTGGTGGGAACCTCGGTCGCCCGATCGGTGCCGGGGCCACGGTCGCGTGTATCCGACCTCGCACGTTGACCAGAGCGGGGCCGCCTGGTTCAATAAGTCCACGGAGGGCGAGTGATGGATCTCACGCACTGGGTTCTCCTCGGCGTGCTCGGACTGGTGGCGGCGATTGTGGTCGCTGGCTTCGTCGCGATGGTCCGCATCCTGAGGAAGGACGAGGCTATCGACGCTGCGACCTTCCTCGCTCTCCGCGAGCTGCGGGAACGCTTCGAGCAGAACCGGCAGTCGTCCCCCCGCTGAAGCCCCGCCGTGGGGCCCGCCGACGTGGGCGAGGGACGGGTGGCTCGCCTCACGCTCGCCGGTAGATCTCGCCGCCCGACTTTCTGAACTCCGCCGCCTTGTCCCTGAGCCCCTGCACCAGCGCCGCGGTCTCCGCCGCGATGCCGTGCTTCGCGGCGTAGTCCCGCACATCCTGCGTGATCTTCATCGAGCAGAAGTGTGGCCCGCACATGGAGCAGAAGTGGGCGAGCTTCGCCCCGTCCGCGGGCAGGGTCTCGTCGTGGAACTCGCGCGCCGTCTCGGGGTCGAGCGAGAGGTTGAACTGGTCCTCCCAGCGGAACTCGAAGCGCGCCTTCGAGAGCGCGTCGTCCCACTCGCGGGCGCGCGGATGGCCCTTGGCGAGGTCGGCGGCATGGGCGGCGATCTTGTAGGCGATGACGCCGTCCTTCACGTCCTTCTTGTTCGGGAGGCCGAGGTGCTCCTTGGGGGTGACGTAGCAGAGCATCGCGGTGCCGAACCAGCCGATCATCGCCGCGCCGATCGCCGAGGTGATGTGGTCGTAGCCCGGCGCCACGTCGGTCGTGAGCGGCCCGAGCGTGTAGAACGGCGCTTCGTGACAGACCTCGAGCTGCCGATCCATGTTCTCCTTGATCAGGTGCATCGGCACGTGGCCGGGCCCCTCGATCATGACCTGCGCATCGTGGTCCCACGCGATGCGCGTCAGCTCGCCGAGCGTGTCGAGCTCGGCGAATTGCGCCTCATCGTTCGCATCCGCCGTGCAACCCGGACGGAGCCCGTCGCCGAGCGAGAACGCGACATCGTACGCGGCCATGATCTCGCAGATCTCTCGGAAGTGGGTGTAGAGGAAGCTCTCCGCGTGATGGGCGAGGCACCACTTGGCCATGATCGAGCCGCCGCGCGAGACGATGCCGGTCACGCGCTTCGCGGTGAGCGGGATGTAGCGGAGCAGGACCCCGGCGTGGATCGTGAAGTAGTCCACGCCCTGCTCGGCCTGCTCGACGAGCGTGTCGCGGTAGACGTCCCAGGTGAGCTCCTCGGCACGGCCGCCGACCTTCTCGAGCGCCTGGTAGATCGGCACGGTGCCGATCGGCACCGGCGAGTTGCGCAGGATCCACTCGCGCGTCTCGTGGATGTTCTTGCCCGTCGAGAGGTCCATGACGGTGTCGGCGCCCCAGCGGGTCGCCCACGTCATCTTTTCGACCTCCTCCTCGATGGAGGAGGCGACGGCCGAGTTGCCGATGTTGGCGTTGATCTTCACGAGGAACTTCCGGCCGATGATCATCGGCTCGGTCTCGGGGTGGTTGACGTTGGCCGGGAGGATCGCGCGCCCGCGCGCGACCTCGTCGCGGACGATGTCGGGAGCCATCCCCTCACGCAGCGCGACGAACTCCATCTCGGGCGTGATCTCGCCCCGGCGCGCGTAGTGCATCTGGGTGACGCGGGAGCCGGGCTTCGCCCGATGCGGCAGGCGCACGCTCGCGAACCTCACGCCGCCGAGCGACGGGTCCTCGTCGCGGCGGCGCCGGTAGCTGGACGTCGGTCCCGACAGTTCCTCCACGTCGCCGCGGCCGAGGATCCACGCCAGGCGCAACGGGGGCAGGCCGCGCTTCAGGTCGATCTGGGTGTCGGGATCGGTGCAGGGGCCGCTCGTGTCGTAGAGGCGGAGCGGCGGATTGCCGCCCGTGAGCGTCACCTCGCGCGTCGGCACACGCAGGTCGGGTCGCGAGCCGTTGAGGTAGATCTTGTGCGAGGCTGCCGTCGACTGCGCCATTGGGGCCTCCCTACGCTGGTATTACCCAGGTCAGGTTGTTGCGGTCGGCGGCTCGTGCCGCCCTCTCAGCCCGGTTTTCCGAGCTCCCGCGATTACGACGAGTGAGCGTGCGCTTGTTGCCAGCCCTAGGCTACGCTCGAACTCGCCGGCGAGCAAGTCCGGGCCCGAGAGGGAGGCCTGCGCGACCGCCCTTGTGCGAGAACGCCCGATGACGTAGTCTCCCGCCCAGCGACGACTGACGTGGCGGTCGCGCCCTCTGCCCTGATCGCCGTCGCGCGAAGGAGCACGTGATGTCTTTCGCCGCCCCGCCCTCGTCGATCGGCGCGCTCAGAAGGCGTCACGGATTCGTGGTCGCGGCATTGGTCATCATTGTCGTCGGCTGCGCCACCCTGACACCGCAGGAGCAGGACACGGTCGCCGACGTTCAGCACTTCGCCGATGGGACGGCGACGGCCTACAACCTGCCTCAGATTCGCGTCACCATCGAGCCGGCGACCAACCTGGGGATCGGTGGGCGATATCGCCAGGGGAACTTCTACCTCAACGCGCGAACGCTCGGTTCGGGCACTCCGACCGCGCTCGTGGCCCACGAGCTGGCGCATTACGTCCTGGGACATGAGCCGATGTCCGGGCCGTCAATGGCAGAGCTTCAGCGGGCACAGGAACTGCGCGAACTCGACGCCAACGCGAAAGCCGTCGAGATCCTGATGCGCGTTCGAGGCATGAGTGAGACGGAGGCGGTGCGAACGATGGTCACCCATCTCCGTCGGGCCCAGGGAGTCATCGCGTGCGGCGGCGCGCTTGCGCCGGGCCATCGCCTGCCCGCTGACGAGATTGCGAACCTCATCGCGCGCTTTCCTGACAGCGCACCGCTGCTGGCTGGAATCGAGGAGTCGATCCCGCTCGACTCCAGGGACCCCAGGGACAGCGCGGGAGCGCTCGCGGCGGAGAAACCGACTTCGCGTTCGGCGGTTGCTGCGATACCGGTGCCGGTGCCCGTCTGGAAGCCGGGTGACACGTGGACCTTCTGCCTTCAGAGTCCCACAGGGAACGGGATGTATGTCTGGTCGGTCGACCGTGAAGAAATGGTCGAAGGCGTCTCCCACTACGTGATCAAGCAAGGGACGCGAGAAATTTTCTATCGAACAGCCGATCTTGCCCACACGCGCGAGACCGTGAACGGGGCGGTGGTCAGGCAGCACTCTCCGTCGAGAATCCGGTACGTGTGGCCGCTCGAGGTAGGAAAGATATGGGAGCAGGCGTTTCGCGAAGACAGACCCGTCGATCGCCGGACCACCGAGTGGGAGGACACCGTCTCCGTCGAGGGTGAGGAGACAGTCGGGGTGCCGGCCGGCACGTTTCGGACGCTCAAGATTGCTTACCGAAACACGCGGACGACGGCGATTCGCTATGAAGAATGGTACGCTCCCGAGCTCAAAAATCCCGTTCGGATCCGTGAGCGATTGGATTCGGGCCTTCAAGTTCGAGACCTCGTCGCCTACCGCCTGCAGTGATCGCCGTCACCAGCCCGGGGTCGGAATCCCGCTCACACGCCGGCGCGTGCGGATCACGTGCCCGAGACGGCGCCCGAGACGAGGCCGCTGACGAGATAGCGCTTGAAGCAGTAGTAGAGGACGACCGGGGGGATCGCGTACACGGTCGAGACGGCCATCAGGAGGTTCCAGGGCGCGTTGTCGGTCGTCAGGAAATTCGACATCGCCACCGGCAGCGTGACGCGCGGCTCACCCGTCAGCAAGAGCAGGGCGTACAGGTACTCGTTCCAGGCGTAGAGGAAGGCGTAGGTCCCGATCGCGATCAGCGGCGGGCGGATCAGCGGAAGGTAGAGGTGGAAGAACGTGGCGAGCGTCCCGGCGCCGTCGATCGCGCCGGCCTCCTCGATCTCGGGCGGCAGCGAGCGCGCGTAATCGGACAGCACCCAGAGGGCGTAGGGCGACGCGAACGTCGTCATGGCGAGGATGAGGGACAGCTTCGTGTCGATCAGGTCGTAGTCGGCCATCATCTTGAAGAACGGGATCGCGAGGAACGACGAGGGGATGACGTAGGTGAAGAGCGTCAACCCCGACACGAAGCGGCGGAAGCGGAACTTCATCCGGGCCATCGCGAACGAGCCCAGCGCGGCGACGGCCGCGACGAGCGCCATGGCCCAGAGGGCCACGACGAGGCTGTTCCCGATCTGATGCCAGAAGTAGCGGACGAAGGGGTTCTCCTGCCCCATCGTGTACGTGTAGTTCTTCACGGTCGGGTGGTCGACGTAGAAGCCGGGCTGGAACAGGTCGTCCGTCCTGGTGAACGAGAGCAGCAGCATGTAGTAGACGGGGAAGAGCGTCCAGCCGAGGAGCACGATCGCGACCAGGGAGAGCCCGATGTGGAGGCCGCGCCGTTTCCGCCGGCCGGGCGCGCTCAAATCTTCACCCACCGGAGCAACAGGCCGATGAAGCCGAGCGTCACGGGCAGGGCCACCGCGAAGGTGGCCAGTCCCCACTCGAGCCGCCCCATCGCGAACGTGTAGCGGTACGCGAGGGTCGCCAGCACGTGGGTCGAGTCGCCCGGGGCACCGCCCGTCATGAGCCAGGGCACCGTGAAGTCGCCGAGCGTGAAGACCATCGAGAGCAGCGTGCAGATCAGATAGAGGTTCCGGAGCAGCGGGAACGTCACGTAGAAGAAGTTCTGCACCGGCGAGGCGCCGTCGATCGCGGTCGCCTCGTAGAGCTCGTTCGGAATCGCGCGGCGCCCCGCCAGGAAGATGATCGTCCAGAAGGGCAGGTACTTCCAGATGTGGAAGATCATCACGGCGCCGAGCGCGGTGTCGTGCTGGGCGAGCCATGGCACCGAGGCGAGGCCGAACTTCGAGAGCAGATGGTTGAAGATGCCCCACTGCGAGTTGAGCATCCACCGGAACGAGAGAATGCCGGGCAGCGCGGGGACGGCCCAGGGGATCAGGAACAGCGCGGCCAGGACCCGGATCCACACGAACGGGAAGTCGAGGATCCCCGAGAGGAGGAGCGCCAGGACGAGCTTCAGGTTGACGGCGAAGCCGACGTACCAGAGCGTGTTGACGACGGTCTGCCGGAAGGTCGGGTCCGAGAAGAGCGCGCGGTAGCTGTCGGCGTCGAGGGCGTAATAGATCCCGAACGCCATCGGGTAGATCACGAACGCCGCGAAGAGGACGAGGAGCGGCGCCGTGAAGAAGAAGCCGTGCGTGGTGCGAGAGCGGAGCAGCCGCGCGGCGCGCGACGGCGCTCTCGGGCCTCCGTCGCGCGTCGGGGCGCTCATCGGGGCGGGCTTACTTGTAGCCGGCGAAGATCGCCTTCATGCGCTCGATCGCCTCGTCGGCGGCCTTCTCGGCCGGCCACTTGTCGATGGCGATCCGCGCCATCGCCTTACCCCAGACGTTCTCGTCGTAGAGCTGGGAGAACGCGGGGTTCTTGTAGTGCTCGAACACCTTGTTCTCGCGGTCCAGGAAGATCGTGGTCGCCACGGGGACGTGCATGTCCTTCTGGCCCTTGGGGCCCTTGTGCCCCGTGCGCCAGAACGGGTCGGCGGCCACGTCGTTGAACGCGGGGAACCAGCGGCCATTCGCCGCCTTGATGTATTCGCTGAAGCGGTTCTTCTCGACGACGAACTTGATGAACTCCTTGGCCAGCGTCGGGTTCTTCGCGTCCTTGGGAACGACGATCGTCTTCACGGCCGAGAGGTATCGGGCCTTCTTGCCGTCGGGGCCGTCCGGCCACTCGATCGTCGCCATGTTGTCGAAGTAGTTCTTCTTCTCGGCGTCGTCCTTGTTGAAGAACTGGGCCGCGGGGATCGACTGCGACGGGTTCGGCGTCATCACGATCGTGCGGCTGTGGAAGCCCGCGTTGTTGTCGCCGTCCGTCCAGTTGGTGGCGTCGGGCGGGACGTAGCCGGACGTGAAGAGCTCACCGAACCACGTGAGCGTCTTGACGATCGCCTCGTGATTCCTCGGCGCGTCGGCGACGACCTTGCCGTCCTTGTCCACCGTCTCGCCGTTGAACGAGAGCAGCGCCATCTCGAAGTTGTAGAGCGTGTCGCTGGCCCGCGTGGACTCGGTCATGCCGATGCCGTAGAGCTTGCCGTACTTCGCGGGGTCCTTCTTCCGGAGGGCGTCCTGCGCCTTCTTCCAGTAGTTCCAGTACTCGTCCCACTTCATCGGAATCTTGGCCGGGTCGTCCGCCATGCCGACCTCGCGCAGCAGGTCGCGCCAGTAATGGATGTGCATCGTCTGGGCCTCGATCGGCACGCCGTAGTACGCCCGCTTCTTCGTCTTGCCGTTCGTGACGTAGGCGACCGGCAGCAGCTTCTCGTTGTAGCGGGGCCTGAGCGCCTGGATGACGTCGGACACGTCGGCGAGCTGATTGTCCCAGCCGAATTTGGGAACGACTTGCCAGTCGTTGTAGAAACAGAAGGCGACGTCGGGCACACGATGCGCGATGAGCGAGGCCGTGATCTTCTTGAGCAGGTCCTCCTGCGCGGTGAAGGAGAGGTCGACCTCGGCCTTGTGCGTCGCCTCGAACTCCTTCACGATCTTCTGCATCGCGGCGTCTTCTTCGGGGTAGTAGCCCTTGTTCCACCAGACGGTCAACTTCGCGTCCGCGGCGTGCGGCGTCGCCGGTATGCCGAGCGCGCTGGCGGCTCCCGCGACTGCAGTCTTCAGGAACGTGCGACGGGTCTGAGCCATGAACGGTCCTCCTCGTTGAGGATGGCAGCTGGCGATATCTCACCCGACTCTTGCGCGGGTTCGGCCGCCGAGTATACGCCTCCACGTGGATGCCGACAAGCCGAAGCCCGCGCGAGGCAATTGGTCGATTCTTCGCGTGTTTCTCTTTTTGAGCCGGCCGCGATACGCCACGACTATGCAAAAGTTTGCGCGCACGCCGTTGCACTGTTGCCGAAATCACGCTGCAAATCCGGAAATCGGCCGAGGATTTGATTGCAATGTCGCGCGTCTCAGCCTACGCTCGCGCACCACGGCCCGGAGCCGACAGGGCTGATGCGAGCGAGCGAGCGTGATGAGCGTGAGAGTGACCGCGGCGGCGACTAAGATGACGCGAGAACCTGGTGCGGGAGTCGCGCGCCGCATTCGCTTGGCCGCGCTCGCTGCCGGGCATGCGCAGCGCACTCGAGCCGCTGCCCGACGTCGACGGTTCGCATGGCTGGTCCTGGGCGTCGCAACGGTGCTGGTCGGGAACTCGCCCGCGCGCGCGCAGACGGGGCTGGTGGCGGCGTACGCGTTCAACGAGGGGAGCGGGACGACGGTCGCGGACGCGTCGGGGAACGGCAACACGGGGACGCTCAACGGGGCGACGTGGACGACGGCGGGGCGGTACGGGAGCGCGCTGGTGTTCGACGGGA
>MNCR01000010.1:12771-14289 GCA_001914535.1 Candidatus Rokubacteria bacterium 13_2_20CM_69_15_1 | reverse complement strand
CTTGCCGCTCGCCATGTCGAAGAGCGGCAGGCCGAACTCCTTCATGTTCCGGTACATGTGCTGGGCCATCTCCTCCGCCTCGGGGTCGGCGTAGGGACGGGTCTGGTCGGCCGTCGGGATGATGTGGTCGAGCGTGCCGAAGGTGCGCTCGGGCATGCGCACCTTGAGCTTCAGCTCCTTCAGCATCTGGAAGGCCTGCGGCGTCGTCACCTCATGGATGAGGTGCAGGCCGATCAGGAGCTGGGTCTGGCCGGATGGCAGCGTCCGGACCGTGTGCGCGTCCCACACCTTGTCGAGCAGCGTGCGTGCCATGGAAATCCTCCGCCCGCGTATCGTGCCCCATCGACGGCGCGGAGTCCAGCGGCGCAGCCCTCTGTCTGCCCGTCGGTACTCTTGCGGCGTCCCAGCCCAGGCCGTACGCTGCGCGAAAGGGGTGTGATCGATGGGAACGTTCTTCGTGGAGGCGCTGCTCGCTGCCCCGGGGCGGGCCGAGCGTCGTCAGCCGGTCGAGCTGCTCGTGGACAGCGGCTCCACCTACACCTGGGTTGCGGGCGCTCTCCTCCGCGCGCTGTCCGTCGCGCCCACCGAACGACGACGTGTGGTGACGATCGAGGGCCAGGTCGCCGAGCGCGACGCCGCGGAAGTACTCATCACCCTCGAGCGACGCACCCTGCACACGGTCTGCCTCTTCGGCGATGCGGGCGATCTTGACGTGCTGGGCGCCTACACGCTCGAGGGGTTCGAGCTGGCGGTCGATCCCGTCCAGCGCAAGCTCATCCCGGCCCTCCAGTACGGCGCGACGGCGTAGCCAGTCGACCCTGGACGTCGCCGCCATCCTGAGGCATGCTCGCGGATAGCACGGCGAAACCCTCAACCTTGTTCACGACAGAGTCACAATCGACGGAGGCGCATCATGGCATTGCGGATCAACAGCGAGGCACCCAACTTCACGGCCGAGACAACCCAGGGCAAGATCAACTTCCACGAATGGATTGGCAACGGCTGGGCCATCCTCTTTTCCCACCCGAAGGACTTCACGCCGGTCTGTACGACCGAGCTGGGCTACATGGCGGGCCTGAAGCCGCAGTTCGACAAGCGCAACTGCAAGATCATCGGGCTCAGCGTCGACCCGGTCGCCGATCACCAGCGCTGGTCGAAGGACATCGAGGAGACGCAGGGCCACGCCGTGACGTACCCGATGATCGGCGATCCCGAGCTGAAGGTGGCCAAGGCCTACGACATGCTACCGGAGGGGTCGGGCACCACCTCGCAGGGCCGCACCGCCGCCGACAACGCGACGGTGCGCTCGGTGTTCGTGATCGGGCCGGACAAGAAGATCAAGGCGATGCTGACCTATCCGATGGCCACGGGCCGCAACTTCGACGAGGTGCTGCGGCTCCTGGATTCCTGCCAGCTCACGACCAAGCACAAGGTGGCCACGCCGGTGAACTGGAAACAGGGCCAGGACGTGATCATCGTCACCTCGGTCTCCGACGAGGAAGCGAAGAAGACGTATCC